>NZ_CP009241.1:6000000-6328333 GCF_000758525.1 Paenibacillus sp. FSL H7-0357
AGAATAGAAAGTCTTTGGACAAGAACACTGGCTTGATCAATGGTTTGTTTTACAATTGAAGCGGCAGGTTGGTCGCCTGCTAACCGAAGACCCTGGCCCGCCCAAAGTGACATATACTCGGGGTTGTTCGAATTTGCAGCGGCCTGACGAATGTCCCGGGTCATCGCGTTTTGAATAGGGTAAGCTGGGATTGTTCCTGGGTACTGATGCATGTTAATCATAAATTTTGTTTGAATGCCTCTTGAAGCTTTTCCGGAATATGCACGTGTAATTTCAGTGGAATCCTCATTTGTCGAGAGGATTTTCTGTTTGTACGTTTCGTGGGCGCCGCTCTCTGGGCATGCTAGAAATGCAGTGCCCATTTGTACTGCAGCGGCTCCTAATGCAAGGCTGGCTGCAAGTCCCCGCTCATCCATGATTCCCGCTGTTGCGATGACCGGGATCGACACATGGTAAACGATCTGCGGAACAATAGTCATAGTGCCTATCAAAGCGTGGAAAGGGTCCTTCATGAAGGTCCCCCTATGCCCGCCTGCTTCGCTCCCCTGAGCCACAATAGCATTTGCACCAGCTGCTTCCAATTGTTTGGCTTCATCAACAGTTGTTGCAGTTCCAATGATGAATATCCCATGCTGTTTCATGGTTTGGATCACGGCTTGTGATGGTATGCCAAAAGTGAAACTAAATACGGGTACACGCTCCTCCAACAGTACCTGTACTTGCTCCTCAAATGATTCTGAAGACTTCAAAATCGATGGATTTTGAGCAGTGTCAAGTTTGATGCGGTATTTATTGAGATAATCTGTCATCCGGTAGATCGCTTCTTCCGACTCCTCTGATTGTTCAGGCACAAACAAGTTTACTCCGAAAGGCTGGTCTGTTCGTTGCTTGATCTTGATCTTGATCTTTAGGATCGTCGCTATGGAGTTGTTCAGGCGTTAGGTATCCGCCTCCCAGGTTGCCTCCCACCGGCGTTTGAAACAGCCGCTACTAATTCGGGCGTCGAAACGCCACCTGCCATCGGCGCTTGATAAATCGGGTATCGAATTTTAAGAGTACGCGTCAAATCAGTCATAATCTCAGACTTTTAATTACATTTCGTTAATAGCATCCAATCTTTTGAACAATTTATCGAACTCTTTTAATTTAGCCTTATCCTCGACTTTGACCCCTGAACAATAGAAAGAAATATTACCGTTGCCTTCATTTAAAAAATTCATTTCTTCCAGTACTTTTTTTAGATTTTTTGCAGTACCATTATTTCCATCAATTATATTAACATCCGATGAAAATAATTTTCTAAATATATCCTTATAGTAAGAAAAGTGAGTACATCCTAAAACAATAGTTTCATACTTACTTAAATCATATATAGACAATTGTTCTTGAAGATAAGGTAGCACTATTTGCTCGTTAAACTCAAAACTTTCTGCAAACTGAACTAATTTCGGAAGAGGTAATAAATCAACAACATGTTCGTTATCTAATTTAGTAATAAGATTTTGAAGTCTTTCTTCCCTTAGAGTAAAAGCAGTAGCAGTTACCAAAATTCGTTTATCTATATTTCTTTTTGTTTTAACAGCTGGTTTTACAGCAGGCTCCATACCAATGATTGGAATACTGTATTTTGCCCTTATTTCTTCGATTGCTGCGCTTGTGGCAGTATTACAAGCCATTACTATCGCTTTTACTTTTTGCTGGCTAATAAATTCTATAGCATTTAAAACATACTTTTTAACGTCATCTTTCGTTTTGTGCCCATATGGAACATTTAATGTATCTGCGTAATACAAATAATCTTCATTAGGTAAAACTTTTAATGTATCATGCAATACAGTAATGCCTCCAATACCAGAATCAAAAAAACCTATTTGCATCTCTATTCCTCCAATAGGAATCAATTTACCAATTCCATTTGTATCTTGGTTCCAATACAAATTGTACAGGATCTAACTAAGCTCTTGATTAGGATGAATACGAGCATAGTTCAAATTTCCTATCGTTTCTTTTTGACTTGAAATGACTGCACCGGATAGCAATATTATAGCAGCAGCACCAAGCACCAAAGCGGCCAGAAGTAATGATAGGCTGTAGCTATGCGCCACTTCTAAAACAATTCCGGCTCCAATTGGACCGAGTATTTGACCTATTCCAAAAAATCCTGTCATCAAAGCAATTGCTTTATTACCACTGAATGGTCTTGACATACGTGCTGCGGCGAGAGCGAGCATGGAAATACCCACAAACGTGCCTCCAAAAAGGATAGACCCTAACGTCACGCCGAATATATTGGGAAGCCATACTGGCAGAATGACCCCAACTGCTTGCAGGATAAGCGCAATAACCAATGGTTTGATGTAACCGACTTTACTCGCCCACCAGGACCAAATCACTGTTGATGGTACCGCTGCTATCCCAACGATAATCCAGCTAAAGTCAGCAAAAGTCGACATATGAGGCATCTGCTTAACCATTGCTACAAGAAACGTCGCGCTTACTATATAACCTAACCCCTCGAGTCCATAAGCAACAAGAAGCCATCCGAAGATAGATGGATTTTCCGCTGATGAACTCAGGGAGTCAACTTTTTGAGTTATAGGTTTCGGCTCTTTATCATGGATAAACGACCAAATAGGTACGATAAGGATGATACCAATGATCATAAGTCCGATCCAAGTTCCCCTCCAAGTGAAAAAGCTAAGAACAGGCGTAAGTAACCCAGCCAAAACAATGCCTACACCAACCCCGCCGTAAAATATACCTACCCATTTTTCACGTTTGTCTGAAAACAGTGCATCCAACACTAAACTTGATGATAGAACGAAAATAAGGCCGCTGCTCATTCCAGCAAAAAAGCGCAAAATCATCCACCATAAAAATGATGAAGTGATTCCCATAAGTCCCGTCAAAATGATGCAGAGTACCAATTGCATCCGAAGATGATAGGCTCTTCGGTGCCCCCAGGTTATGAACCCTGCACCAAAGGCAGCGATAAGGTAACCCAAGTTATTACTCCCTGCCAAATATCCGGATTCCGTAGCGGATAGATTAGCTTGTGATTGCATCAATGGAAGTATGGAAGTATATGAAAAACGTCCGATCCCCATTGCAATGATAAGCATAACTAATCCACCGACCATAGTCTTTGTGGAATTAGACAATTTCGCATTTTTAGCTTCTGAATTCTCCATGCTACTGACCTGTCACCCTTCTAAATTCAAATTATCCCTTTTCAAATTCCATTATTTTTTAAAAAAATTAGCATTAGTTCTCCAATTTCATATGCATGTGTTTCCAATGCAAAGTGCCCAGTATCTAATAAATGAATCTCGGCTTTAGGTAAATCCTTTTTAAAAGCCTCAGCACCAGCCGGAATAAAGGAAACATCATTTTCACCCCACACTGCCAATAAGGGTGGCTGATATTCACGGAGATACTGTTGAAACTCCGGGTACATTTTTACATTATTTTGGTAATCAAAAATTAAATCCAATTGTTTCTCATCATTTCCTGGCCGGGACATATAAGCAATATCAAGAGTATAACCATCTGGGGAAACTTGGTTCTCCGTTGTTCCATCAACATATTGGCTCTTGATCGTGTTGGGCGCAAACGCTGTCCGGTAACTTTCTCTTTTTTCTTGCGTAGGATTTTGCCAATATTCTTCTCGCACCGTCCATTTCTCACCTAATCCTTCACGATAAATGTTGCCATTTTGGCTTATTATTGCTGTCACACGTTCAGGATGGTGCATGGCTATACGAAAGCCAATGGGGGCTCCATAGTCAAAGACGTATAACGCATATCTGGTAAGTTTTAGCTTATCAATGAAAGCTTCAATAATTTCAGTGATATGGTCAAATGTATACGGGAAATCCTCTCTGTCAGGCGATGAGGTATTCCCGAACCCCGGATAATCAGGAGCAATTAAATAGTAGTCTTTTTCTAAAATAGGTATTAGTTCTCTGAACATATGACTTGCGGACGGAAAGCCATGAAGCAATAAAATGACTGGTTTATTCGGATTACCAGCCTCACGATAAAATATGTTTAACCCTTCTATCTCTAATGAATGATAAGTTGTCATTTTGTAACCTCCTGTTTTCTTCATAAGACCCGCCTCTTTCTAAACTAATTGTAACTTTTTAAAGATATCGTGTAAAATGAATCTAAACGATAAGTAATATTAAAAATATCAATAATTAGATGGAGGAATGACGGTGGACATCCGGGACATGCAGATTTTTCTGGCAGTTGCAAACGAAGGAAGCATTACCAAAGCAGCCGAAAAAATGGAATATGTTCAGTCGAGTATAAGTATCCGTATCCAGCAGCTTGAAAAAGAACTGAAAACATCGCTATTTCGTCGTGGGCGGCAAGGAGTCCGGCTCACAACATCTGGAGAGACACTCAAGTCCTATGCTGAGAAAATTGTCTTTCTTACTCAAGAGGCAGAACGGGTCGTGGCAGATAACTCGATCCCAAGAGGGCCACTTCGGATCGGATCGCCCGAAACCACAGCAGCGGTTCGGATACCATCTATTCTTACCGATTACCTTAAAGCTTATCCAGAGGTGGATTTGGCTTTAAAAACTGGAACGACGGAAGAACTTATTCATTTAGTGTTGAAATACGAGTTGGATGGAGCTTTCGTAGCTGCGCCAGTTGATCATGCTGAGCTCGTTATTACTGAGGTGGGGGTTGAGGAGCTTGCGTTCATATCGGGAGGGCAATTCCCCTCAATAGACCAGCCGGAACAATTGCGAAATCTGACTTTACTAGTATTTCGTGTTGGGTGTTCATACCGACGAAAACTTGAGGATTGGTTACATTTACAAGGAATTATTCCTGCTAAAATCATGGAGTTCGGAACATTGGAAGGAATCCTTGGATGTATTCATGCTGGTCTCGGGGTATCCCTTTTACCTCGCTCGGTGATTGAAAGAGCCATGGTTCAATATAACTTGCGATCTCAACAAATCTCGGACGAGTTCTATAAAACCCCGACTCTATTCATACGTCGTAGAGATACTTATGAAACTGCAGCTATGTCCGAATTTATCCGGATTTCAAGACAGAGGTTCAATCTTACTTAACCTGCCAAAAGTAAAAGCAGCCAGCAGAAAGCTGACTGCTTCTTCCGTTTTTAATTCAAAGTGAATATCTCTTCAGTTTAACTTTTTGCTTTAATCAAATTCAATACTCCTATCCCCTTTCCAATTCTGCGAGTTTCTTCGAAATCATCACCTTTTCGGGTAAACCGTGTGCTAACGTCTCCGCATTCTCCATTCACGATTATGGCCGGGGCTTGAGTTAAACGAGCATATTCTTCTCTCAATTCACCTATTTAATCACTTGAAATGAAAAGAATATCTTTTGCCAAAACCGTTGGATGACAAGCTATATTGATTAAGCTCACCAAGAGATAATTTGAAGTATCTCTAAATTGCAAGACATGTCCTTTATTATTGAAAGGAAATGATCTGTCATTTCTATTACAGTAATATCCATTAATCTCACATGTTCCGTAATAAGCTCTTGTTTCCATTTTATTTTTTAAACAAAATTCCGTATTTTTAACTACCGCATCCAGCAATGATTGGAGATAATCCTCAGATGGCGGAATCTCCGGAAAAAACAATATAATTTCATGTATATGCCTTTTCCGTCAATGGTTCCGCATCCTCTCTTGTAACACCGCAGCGGCGGTCAGCTCATTATTAAGACTCAGTAAGTAAACCGGGTTGGGACGGTTGTACAACCGCTCCAACGCGGCGGAAGAACTACATCTCTCAGCACTTTCCTTTGTCTTAAAAAATACAGTATGCGTCATCCGGTGACCAAGGTATGGTCTATTTCAACATGCTGGGGACGATGTAAAAGTCTGAACCCGTAGATTTCGCGTATCAGGCATAAAGTAAAAAAAGCATAAGAAAGCTAAAAAAAAAGCAAGGAAATCGAGTTTCTATTCACGACTCTTCTCCTGCAAATATAATCCCTCAAAATATCGCAAAACATGATGCCGAAAAACAGTTCCGCTTTTATTTTATAATGAATGCGTAGCGCTACAGGAAAAATATGCAAGCGGTTACAATCGGTGATCCGTATCATTATGGGGGGGTGTAAAGTGAACATACCGTTTTTAAAACCTGGCACCATGATCGCATGAAAGCTATCCTTCGTTCTTATTAAAAATTAATTAGAGAAGGAGATTACTATGAAGAAAAAAAGTTTGATTATGTTATCCTTTGCGATAATACTTTCATTATTGCTGTCAGGCATCTCTAATGCAGATGTAACTTCTAATTATGTAAACCCGCTTATGGGCGGTGCTGATCCTACAATTGCCAGGGCTGCAGACGGTTATTACTATTCAGCTTTTTCTGGCGATAATAATATCACATTAAAAAGACATGAAACCATTCTGGGCGTATCCACTGCAAAAAGCAAAATCGTTTGGAAGAAACCGGGTAATTTCGGGTTTGTGTGGGGCCCATATATATATAGACTGGAAGGAAAATGGTATATTTATTTCTCTTCAGGTCCAGAGAAAAGCTTTGGATATGGACATCCAAGTTCCTACGTCCTGGAGAACTCCTCTCCCGATCCTTTTGAAGGAACCTGGGAGCTCAAGGGAGAATCCGCTAATGCAGACAGCGATGGTCAGATTACCACTAAGAAGGGACTTCTGAATACGCAAGGCTATGGTTTGGCATGCGGCGTTGTATCCATTAAAGGGGAAAGCTACTTCACCTATACAAAATACTACTATTTCCCTGACCCTAATGATCCTGCAAAAACCAAATTTGACGAGAGTCCAACGATTGTCAAAATGAAGAACCCGTGGACATTGGAAGGCGAAGAAGGTACAGTGGCAATGCCGCAATATGACTGGGAAAAACATCACGACAGTATAAATGAGGGCGCTGCAGTAGTTGAACGAAACGGCAAAATCTATTTCGCCTATTCCGCAAGCAGCTTTATGAATGATAACTATTCTGTCGGGGTATCCGTAGCTGATGCAACATCTGATGTTATGAAAGCCGAATCCTGGAAGAAACATCCTGAGCCTATCATGAAACGATCGGATGAAAACAGTTCTTATGGACCTGGATCGCCTTTGTTCCTTAAGTCCGAGGACGGTACAGAGGATTGGATCATGTACCATGGCATACCGACCCATGGACAAGGTGGCGGAAACAGAGGAATAAGAGCTCAACGTATAAATTGGAATGATAATGATTTCATAAATCCCGGAATTCCTTCAAATCCCGGCACCATTCTGGGCAGACCCTCAGGAGAGGAAAAAAGCGAAATTTATGAAGCTGAGGATGCAAGGTTGTCAGGAGTTTCAAAAGTAGTTGGGAAAAGTGCTTTTGCTTCGAGCAGCGTATATGAAAAATTCAATAACAGCAGCGACAATGACTATGTAGAGTTTACTGTAAACACGAACGCTACAGGAACCTACTCACTGGATTTCAGATACAATAATAATACGGCGGATACTGTTAACATGAAATTGGGCGTCAACCAAGAGGCTTCCCGAACAATTTCATTTGCATCCAATGCAGGCTTTGATGCAAACTTCGATATTAAATCAGCTTATAACATTAAGCTTAACGCCGGAAGCAACAAGATCCGTCTTTTCGGCAAGAGCACGTTGGCTCTAGATGCCATGATTATAAAAAGAAGCACATTGTACGAAGCAGAAAGTGCCGAATTGTCCGGAAATGCAAAGGTAGATAAAAACCATCCGGGATATAGCGGAACCGGTTTTGTCGGCGGATTATGGATTTCAAATTCTGCGGTCACCTTTAAGGTAAATGCCGCTAATGCAGGCAACTATTCGGTTAAGCTGGGCTACAGCTTAGGATTTAATGATGACAGAACCATGAGTATGTATGTAAATGGCCAAAAAATCAAACAGGTAGATTTCTTTAGTCTAAAAAGCTGGAACAACTGGGCCGATCGTTATGACAACATTTTCCTTAATGAAGGGGAAAATACCATCATGTATAAATATGACCAGGGCGACACCGGTAATGTAAATCTTGATTATATAACCGTTACCGAAGCAACTACCTGGCATTATGGAGCAGAAAATGCAAAAACTACGGGATCAACAGATGCTAAAGTAGTTTACGCAAAAGATGGCAATATGGGAATCGGTTATGTAACCGGGCTATCAAAAGCTAACTCATCGGTGGAGTATTCTATAAATGTTGAGAATGCAGCGTCCTATGATGTAAAGCTGAGATATGCAAAAGAAACTGCAGGTAAAACCTTAGGTCTGTATTTGAATGGCACATATGTTAAAAATATAACCCTCCCGGCTACTGGAGGACTTACTGTCTGGAGAGAAAAGCTTGAGACCTTAAGCCTGAAAGAGGGAAAAAACACCATCACTTATAAATCTGAAACGGATAACTCAGGCATTATAAATATGGACAGTATCCATCTTAACAAACGTACTCCCTGGAGATATCAGGCAGAGGAAGCAACCAGAGAAGGGAGCTTAAAGATTGCTAAGGATCATTTATGGTATGAAGGCAACGGATTTGTAGCTGGCTTTGAGCAAGAAGGAGATTCAATCAAGTTCGAAGTAAACGTACCAAATACAGCTTCATATACTTCAACCTTGAGATATTCTGGCGCGCAGAAGTCAAATATAACAATGACCATGTATGTTAACGAAGAGAAAATAAAACAAGTTTCATTACCTCCGACAGCGAACTGGGATACCTGGACGGATGCAACAGAGTCAGTAAACTTGAAAGCCGGAAAAAATGTAATTAAATTCATACGTAAAGCAGGTGATACCGGAAAATTTAATATCGACAGTCTCACAATTGATAAATTCAGCGGCGGATATATGAGTTCGAATGCTAAGAAAATAATTCCTGAAAAGATGGTTAAAATCCAACCCAAGCACAGCGGAAAAGCATTGGATGTTGACAAAGTTTCAAGTGATCCGAAAGCGGTGATTAACCAATGGGCAAATGGTGATGGCAATAATCAATTGTGGAGATTCTTGGATCTCGGCACAGGATATTACCAAATACAGTCTGTTCAAAGCGGTCATGTAATCGACATTCTTCCGGGTTCAGCCATACAGCAAATCTGTCAAAATATAAAAGCTTCCGGAGACTCCATACCTGATACTCAACAGTGGAAATTGGAGAAAGACGGTGACTACTATAAAATAATTAACAAAAGTAATAGAAAAGTAATCACTGTAGAAGGAGCATCCAATAATGACGGTGCAACTGTAAGGTTAGCTGATGACCAGGCTAAAGATAATCAACGTATGAGAATTGAAATTCGTAACCTCAGCTACAGTGAATTCAGCGCAGTGACCGAGGTTAGCAAGGTTCCGGCAGATGATGCGGAAATCAATCCCGAAAGTGTAAACTACGATCTCCATGCCCCCGGTGATGCAAGCACTATTATCACATGGAATAAAGCAAGCTCTGTAACGGAAGTGGTATACAACGGAAATCCGGTAATACCGGATGGCTACGTCGTCACAGGAAACACCTTGACCATCAAGAGCGGATATCTGGCTGCACTTGGACTTGCAAACAGTAATAAGGCGAAATTCACAATCTCCTTTGATACAGGGAGTCCGGTCAAGTTCACCGTCAACATTGTTGATAGCTCTCCACCGGTCAGTCATAGCATCACAGTCGAAACCGAAGGTCGCGGCACAGCAAGCGCCAATGTAATTTCTGCGGCAAAGAATACAGAGGTTACGCTAACAGCCACACCTGAGGCGGGCTATATCTTCAAGGAATGGAAGGTTATCCGTCCAATAGGGTTAAACATTGCCGGAAATACCTTTACCATGCCCGATGAGGCGGTGACTGTTAAGGCCATATTTGAGGAAAGCCCTGGGGCAAATTAAAGAAAACACCTTGCAGGGGTTAAGCAACCAGTCACCGGAAGACCACCGGTGACTGGTTATTTTTTCGCTTAAATCCGAACGTGAAAACACCTCCAAGGTTATCCCCTATCTTACGACAGGGTTCCATCCTCTTGAAGGTGTTTTTGTTTTGTCTCACTTCGCAGCACTGCGGATCACGTGTCGCCCCCAAGATGATCCAGCCGGTACACTGTCCACGATTGCAGGGAACGAATCACATAGGCTGCGGCATCATCCGGTTCATCATCCCTTGACCGCTCCCGCGGCAAGTCCGGATACAACTTGCTTCTGCAACACGATATAAACTAGGATACTTGGTATGATAACGACCATCGTAGCAGCAAACATGACTCCATAATCACTGGCAAATTGGCTTTTGAAATAATAGAGCGCAAGCGGCAGTGTACGGCTTTGATTGCCCGTCGTCAGAATTATAGCGAATTGAAATTCATTCCAGCAGAGTAGAAACTGCATCACACCCGCCGTGCCGAAGCCCGGCTTCGATATGGGCAAAATAATTTTGAAGAACGTCTTGATGAAGCTGGCACCGTCCAGATAAGCCGATTCCTCCATTTCCTTGGGAATAGTCAGGAAATAGCTTGATAGAATATAGAGCGAGACCGGCAAACCAAAGCCGGCATAAACGATAATAAGTCCAATCAGCTTGTCGTAAAGCCCCAACGTGTTAACCGTCAAATATAGCGGCTGCAGCATGGCAGCACCCGGAATCAGCAGAGAAAGGGAGAATGCTCCCATCAGCAGCTTCTTGCAGCGGAATTGAAAGCGTGCCAGGACATAGGCTGCCATTCCGAGAAGAAGCAAATTTAATAATGTCCCGAAGATACCAACGATCACACTGTTGATGTAAAACCGGGAAATCGGCGCAATTTTGAAGGCCATGGAGTAATTGGAAAAGCGGAAGCTGCTTGGCCAGCCGAGCGAATTGGTCAAAATCTCGGCATTTGTCTTAAATGAAGCCATCAGCACCCACAGAAACGGACCAAGCGACAACAGTACGAGCAGGAGCACAAAACCATACTTGAGCACAACCAAACCTTTTTTCAACATTCTCACCCCAGTCGCTCCATTCAGTTATGGGAGCTGCCTATTCTGAACAGATTTCGGCAAAGCAGGACAAAAAGCAAGCCAAAGCCGATTAGGAAGACGCCCACCGAATTGGAATAACCAAAGTTATTGTCCATGAGTGCGGTCTTGTAAATATAAATGGGCAGATTCATTGTTTCATTGCCGGGTCCGCCACCTGTCGTCATCATAATAATATCCATCTTCTGCAGCATACTTGTTCCGGCTAAAATCACGCAGGTGCCAATAATATTACGCAGCATAGGAATGATGATATACAGATTGATTTTCAACTCGCTGGCCCCGTCGATACGCGCCGATTCAAACAGGCTTTCCGGAATTGCTGCAATCTCGGCCAGAATCAGAATGGTAACGACAGCCGCATAGGGCAACCAGGTCATTGTGACAGAGAAGAAGGCGGTTGCGTAATCCATGAACCAGTTCTGAGCGTAATCCGCATTACCAAACAAGCGGACAATGCTGTTCACTGCACCGAAATCAGGATTGAGCATGCATAAGAACAGCATACCAACGGCTGCGCCTGAGATGATGTTGGGAAACATGTAAACCGTTCGCGCAAACTTCCAATAGAATTCTTTCATACTGAGAATAATCGCGAATACTGTACCGATGGCAACGTGGATCGTGGACTGAAGCAAAACCCAGACAACCGTATTCAGAAAGCTCTTACGAAAATCAGAATCGTCAGTAAACAGTTGGATATAATTGACGAGACCGATAAAAACCGGTTTTCGTCCGGCCGACCATTCTGTAAAGGATGTACCGAACAGAATGACAAGCGATACGGCATAGACAATAATAAACAGTGCAACAGCCGGCAACAAGAAAAGTGTGATGTACCCTCTATTTTTCCTAACCATCCATATGGTCCTCCCCAATCGGACAATTCGTACTCTCAATTGTCAGCTTGCTGTTTATTTACTTTTGGCTGCAAGATCCGTCAGATCCTTGGTAATCTCCTCTGCCGTCGATCGGCCGAATACCAGCTTCGGATAGAGGTTCTTCCAGGCGTCGGTTATGTTGGGGTAGACTATGGAGTCAAACGATGCATAATGAACCTGCGTCTTTTGGGCTACAGCTATGGCTTCAACAAAAATCGGATATTTCTGCTTCAGCGCATCCGAAGGCTGAATCTCATTGGATACCGGCATCACATTGCCATATTCAAGCGCGATGCTCTGTCCCTCCAACCCCGTCTTGAAACGGATGAATTTCTCGGCGGCGTCGCGGGTTTCCGGTGTTTTGGCTCCGATCATATAGCCAACCTCATATGTCGAGATCATGCTGTTGTTCGGAAATGCTGCGACACCCACCTTTTTGTCGAACCCTTCACTGGATTTGGCCGGGTCGCTAAAGTCACCGATCATCCAGGGACCATTGGCAATTATAGCCGCCTTGTTCTGGCAGAAGGTGTTCGCTGCATTGGCGTATCCGGCACCAAGCGCATCCTTGGTCGTATGCTTCTCCAGTATCGTCTTCATCAAGTTGAGCGCTTGAATCATTTCTGGGGTATTAAAGTTGGTGGGGTGCAGTGTGTTCATGAACGAATTGCCATTATCCCCGTTTGTGCCGACGATGGCAGCGAGAATGAGGTTGGTCGTCCAGGCATTCTCCCCGGTCATCAACGCGAGCGGAACAAAGCCTGCTGCCTTGAGCTTTTCATTGTTGCTCATAAATTCATCCCACGTCTGCGCCGGCTTGATCCCTGCCTGCTCAAACATTTCCTTGTTGTAGAAATAACCGATGTTCTGCTTCTGATCGCTGATCGACCAGACCTTTCCATCCCGGGTATTGGCAGCAAGCGCCGCTTCACCGACCGCTGCCTTCCATTCCGGGTCCTTATCCAAATAGTCATTGAAAGGGGTTGCAAGATTACCCTTGATCAAAATGTCATTAATTCCGTTCTTGCCCATGACGACATCCGGAACATCCCCGGAGGCTGCCAGAATCTTCAGTTTGTCCTCATACGCGGAATCACTTGGGATTTCCTCAACCACAACTTCCACTTCATCACCATACTTGGCGTTAAACTGCTTGATCTGTTCCTCCTCCAGCCTGGCTGATGCATGAGTGCCTACCCGGAAGGTAAGATAAGAAATTTTCACCGGCGTCTTGACAGTAGGAGCAGTGCTTGCCTGACCCGAGGCGGATGGTGCAGCAGTTGCGGGCTCCCCGCTGTTTTCTGATGAATTCTGTGATCCGCATGCCGAAATGGACATGGCCAGAATCAGAGTGCTTACTAAGGTACAGCTCGCTTTGTACAATGGCTTTCTCAAATCAAATCCCCCTTTAATAATGATGGCTTGATGCAGGGTCGTAACGCTGCGGCCAATTGCGGTTTGTTACAGCTCTCATTGTAGAACAAAGAAAAATGCGAAAGAATTGGTTTTTCGGTATTATCTTTTATAATATCTTGAGCAAATATGGCAAAGCAGCGGGACAACTGAAAGGGCTTTCAGATTTCTTTAACTCTTTGTTGTTTTCTTTACCACATGGCCGGAAATGGCTGTATTTCGTTCTATTCGGGTATTCGCCACAAAAAAAAGATTATATAATAGCTTTACTATAGTATCATCCATCAAGGAGAGGATAGCATGTCCAATGAACAGATCATGCGACGTCTCAGCCTTCGCCCAATTTATGGAGTTATCTCCCGCATTCCGGTAAGGAATAAAATTGTGATTATAATCTTTCTTCTTATTCTTCTGCCGATGACGTTCGCCGGCTGCTATTTCTATTGGAACATTTCCGGGATTCTGACGAGGAATGCCAATGATAATCTGTCCCTTCTGATCCGCCAGACCAACGACAATATCGAGAAATCTTTTCAGATTATTGATAATACCTCTCTGCATTTCCTCGCCAATAAAACGGTACGAACCTGGTCAATCGAGGATGTGTCTCCGGGAGACGACTACTACAAAATATTTATCAATAAAAGTGAAATGGAAGAAGACCTGAGATACAGCCTTATGTTCAACAACGCTTGGAATATCAGCCTGCTATCAACGGCTTATGTTTTTTTTGATGCGGACAATTATATATCCGTTCTAAAGTCACAGCCCAACCTTGAACAAATTAATAAGAACAATCTCGCTGTCTATCATTCGGTTAATGGCATCGTTCGGGGCAAGGAAATTATCACTCCAAACCTCGAGGACCGTACCATCTATTTCACACGAATTGTATCCAATATCAACCTTCCCCAGCAGCGCCTTGTGCTGATTTTCGGCACGAATGAGGCGGATTTAGCAGAAAAATATTCCGGGCTGCTCGCCTTCCCGGGTGCTATGGCATACATCATTGATAACCGGGGAGCCATCTATTCCAGTGCCGATAAGCAAGAGTTGGGTTCTATCGTTTCTCCCGCTGTCTATGCGTTGAAAGACAATTCCGAAGTAAGTGAAGTCAAGATCAACCAGGAAAGCTACCTGGCCGTTTCCCGCAGTATCGGCACAACCGGGCTTACCTTCATTGCAGGCATCCCTAAGAAGCAAGTACTCTCCAAGTTGTCCGAAAGCATGCGTAATTACATTTGGATTATCGCTCTGATTGCTTTCATATCCCTCGCAGCAGGCGTCCTGTTATCTCTTCGCTTTACCCGAGTCATCCGTGATCTGCTGCGGAGTATCCGTAAGGTAAAGAAAGGTGATTACAACACAAGGATGCCGGCCTACAAAGATATGGAGCTCAATCAGTTGAGTACCACCTTCAACAGAATGACGGAAGAAATCAATTATCTCATCAAGGAAGTTTATGAGAATCACCTGCTGATCAAAGAGTCGGAGATCAAATTTTTGCAAGCCCAGATGAATCCCCATTTCCTGTTCAATACGTTGATTACCATTGGCTACAAAGCAAAATTGTCTAAAGATGAGACCGTTTACAAAATGGTGACGTCGCTTACGGAGCTGCTGCAGGCAGGTATTTATTCCAATAGTCTGGCCAAGGTCCCGATTCGTCAGGAACTGGATTATATCAAATTTTATCTTTATCTGCAGAAAGAAAGGTTTGAGGATAAAATTGAGTATACGATCCATATTGAGGACGAGGCCATACTGGATCTGTTGCTTCCCAAGCTCAGTGTCGAACCCTTGGTGGAAAATGCCGTTGTTCACGGTGTGGAAAAAAAGCTGGACAAAGGAATCATCCACATCCACATTTACCGCAGAAACGATTCGATCTATTTTGAGATTACGGACAATGGCAATGGATTTGAGTATGTCCCCCGGAATTGGAGTAATTTCGAAAGCATGACCATGCGCAAACAAGGCCACAACAATATTGGCCTGATCAATACGCATAAACGGGTCAAGCTGGTCTACGGCGAGCCTTATGGAGTTGATGTCGAGAGCGAATTTGGGGCGGGAGCCAAAGTTACCCTTCACATACCAGTAGATCAGGGGGAACTATCGCATGTATAACGTAATGATCGTTGATGATGAGCCTGTTATCAAAAAAGGGCTGCAGTGTTTTATTGATTGGGAGGCTCTCCAATGTGAGGTAATATGTGAAGCTTCCAATGGGATAGAAGCTGTGGAGCTGCTCAGCCATTATGATATCGATATTATTGTAACCGATATCCGCATGCCGGGGATGGACGGTCTTGCTTTATCGGACCATGTACACCGGAACTTTCCGCAGATCAAGGTCATCCTCCTTACAGCCTTCGCTGACTTCTCCTATGCCCAAACTGCCATTCAGTATGAAGTAGTAGATTTTGTGGTCAAGTCCAATCCCACAGAGAAGATTCCCGGGGCGATTGAAAAAGCAACGCGGCTGCTAGAAAAGGAGAAAGAACAGAAGCAGAAATTGAGACAGCTGGAGAGCAAGATCAACGACAATCTTTCTGAAATCAGTGAGAAATTTCTGAAGGAGGCCGTTGAAGGCTTGATCAGCGATGAAGCGAGTTTGTTCAGCCGCTCAAGAGAGCTTGGTTTACAATTGGAGAACTATTTAGGGGTCCATCTGGAGGTTAAGGATACGCTCAGCTCCCCCCCAACGAATGAATATCACCGGTTCTTGGCTTCCATTCGCCAATTCCTTGTGCTAGCCTTCGAGAAACGGCCCTCTTATATAATGCCAATGAAAAAAAACTCCTTGCTGGCTATTGTCTCCATGGGCGGCGGCAACGCAGCAGTCTCCACACAAGCCTTGCTCACGATTTGCAATGAAGTTCTCGCCATGGCAGAGAACTTTAGACGATTCCATCTCAATATCGGCATCAGTTTGATACACCGGGATGTGCTGACGCTGTCAAAGGCTTACCGTGAGGCAAGAGAAGCGCTGCAAGGCAGCTTTTACAGCGATAATTATGTGGCTGTTTATATGCCTCATACTAACCAGACACTCACTCCCGGAGCTCCTCCCCATCATGCCGCAGAGCAAATTGTTGAATATCTGCAACAAGGACAAAGTGATCTGGCAATTAAACAACTGGATCAGTTACTTGAGAGCTACAGGAGTATCAAAGAGCCGATTGAGAATGTAAAGGTGGCTTGTCTGCTTATCGGTTCATACTGTTTCCGCTTGCTAAGCGCCAGCCACCCCTTCGCACCGGAGTTGGAAGAAAGCCAATCCATGGTTTATAAGCAAATCCAGGAGAGCAAGAGCATTCAGTTGTTGGCAGACACCTTAAAGCGCTTGATTCGAAGCTGCTCGAGGGCAGTGGCATTTAATGACAAGCAGCCCAATTACATTGTTATAGAATGCCAGAAATTTATAAGAGAGCATTACAACCAGAACCTGAATCTGCAGATTATTGCGGACCATATCCATATCAACAGCAGCTACCTCAGCCGCCTTTACAAGAAAGTAACCGGCGAGTCCATCATCGACGCGATCAACAAGTACCGGATTGAAATGGCCAAGAAATTACTCAGGAATCCGGCGAGTAAAGTATTTGAAGTCGCGGAAGCAGTCGGTATTGAGACACCTGCTTATTTCACTCATGTGTTCTCCAAATACACAGGGATGAGTCCCAAGGAATACAAGCTGAATTATTCACAGACAGAATTGGGATAAAAGCCGCCGCTGCTCATTATCATCTTCCTGCTTTCCAGTCAATCACTGGTGCACCCACAGGACTGCGGATGCGCCGGTGATTATTCCGGGTGCCCTGCCCAGCGCATTTGTGAAAGGTAGCTTAATGGAAAGTTAATCACGATTGCGATGGGTCGATCAAAGAATAAGGCAAGCCGGCGGGCGCTGCCACTGGTAGACGCTTTCTACGAACTGCTACTGCGTCTTAAACAACAATAGGATAAGATGACACTTCTGCAAGGATTCTTACTGTAAGGACTACCTGGACTATCTCAATATGATGCAATGGGGTCTGCATTAAGGATGTTCAGGAATGGCTCGGTCATAGTGATTATTTAACAATTGCAAACCTTAAGCCCATCTCAAATTGAGACCAAAAGTTTCTTTTTGCAAAAACGATAAGTCAGACAATCAAAATATATAAAAAAGGCTTATGAAATTGTGTAAACCACAATTTCATAAGCCTTTTAGCTAATACCGGCGAGAGGACTCGAACCTCCACGGTTTCCCACTCGATTTTGAGTCGAGCGCGTCTGCCATTCCGCCACGCCGGCGTATATTTAATTATTAGATTAAAAATGGCGCGCCCTGAGAGATTCGAACTCCCGGCCTTTTGATTCGTAGTCAAACGCTCTATCCAGCTGAGCTAAGGGCGCATATTATGGAGCGGACGACGGGAATCGAACCCGCGACCCTCGCCTTGGCAAGGCGATGCTCTACCGCTGAGCCACGTCCGCACACAGTATGTATGATATTGCTGAGATTCTAACCCGGTGCCATAAATGGCGGAACCGACGGGATTCGAACCCGCGATCTCCTGCGTGACAGGCAGGCATGTTAGGCCAACTACACCACGGTTCCAAATAATTGCGGGGGCAGGATTTGAACCTGCGGCCTTCGGGTTATGAGCCCGACGAGCTACCGGGCTGCTCCACCCCGCGTCAGTAAAAAGTGTTTATTTCTTTGATCTTCCCAGAAGCACAACATTCCGCTATTTAAGGAATCCTCTGGTGGAGGCTGAGGGGATCGAACCCCCGACCCTCTGCTTGTAAGGCAGATGCTCTCCCAGCTGAGCTAAGCCTCCAATGAAAGAAGCAACTTAATGATCTTAACACATTCTTCTGATAAAAGCAATCTTTATCAGCGAAATTCGATAAAAAGTTGATGACCCGTATGGGATTCGAACCCATGTTACCTCCGTGAAAGGGAGGTGTCTTAACCCCTTGACCAACGGGCCACAATAAAGTTATCTTTTGTGACAACAAAAAGTATTATATCAATTATAAGACTATATAGCAATAGTTTATAAGGATTTTATAATTTATTTCTTTCAGTAAGATCTTCAAGCTAGCTAATCTGCAATAATTAGAGCTGAAATTATGCGGGTAACAGGGTGATACCCAGTTGCAACGCTATAGCCTCTACTACCTCTTCAACTGTCAACTGGTCATTATTCAGGTGGCATTGAAATATCTCCTGGCCAAGGCCCTTGAGACATCGCTCAATCTGTTGGGCGGGCCAAGAGTTATTAGAGTCCCCCCGGCTATTCAATCTTCTAAGCAGCGTCTCCTGGGAAGCACATAAGGTGAAATGATGAACCTCCACGCCTTCTTGCCTTAGTCTGCCAACAATCTCCATAAAGTAGCCGGAATCCGTAATGGTCATAGGTACAATAATAGTTCCACTGTACTGAGAGTCTATGTATTTTAGCATGGAATAGTTTATTTCGCGCCAAAGAGGATGATCCTGAAAATCATCTTGGGAAATCTCGTGCGGAATGCTCTCTCGGATGTAATATCCTGCATTCTCCGGATCGAACACAAAAGACTGTGGTATTCTGCGGTTTAGTGCATAAGCCGTTTCCGTCTTTCCCGATCCAAACGCCCCATTAATCCATATGATCATTAATGGTCTCCCCTTGAGTTCTTTCCATTCCTAGTATTGGCAAAGCGTAGCATAAACAAAAGACCACTGCTGATTAAATCAACAGTGGTCTCTGTGCTTGGCGGCGTCCTACTCTCCCAGGACCCTTCGGTCCAAGTACCATCGGCGCTGGAGGGCTTAACGGTCGTGTTCGGGATGGGTACGCGTGGAACCCCTCCGCTATCGCCACCAAACGGGCATTTACAGCGTAAATGCTTCAGGAACCTTAATTCCTGAAAACTGAATCCGAAACAAATCTGCGTCTTACTGTTGGATAAGCCCTCGACCGATTAGTATTGGTCAGCTCCATGCATTGCTGCACTTCCACCTCCAACCTATCTACCTCGTCGTCTTCAAGGGGTCTTACTAATTGGGAAATCTCATCTTGAGGGGGGCTTCACGCTTAGATGCTTTCAGCGCTTATCCCGTCCGTACGTAGCTACTCAGCCATGCTCCTGGCGGAACAACTGATGCACCAGCGGTACGTCCATCCCGGTCCTCTCGTACTAAGGACAGCTCCTCTCAAATTTCCTGCGCCCACGACAGATAGGGACCGAACTGTCTCACGACGTTCTGAACCCAGCTCGCGTACCGCTTTAATGGGCGAACAGCCCAACCCTTGGGACCTACTTCAGCCCCAGGATGCGATGAGCCGACATCGAGGTGCCAAACCTCCCCGTCGATGTGGACTCTTGGGGGAGATAAGCCTGTTATCCCCAGGGTAGCTTTTATCCGTTGAGCGATGGCCCTTCCATGCGGTACCACCGGATCACTAAGTCCGACTTTCGTCCCTGCTCGACTTGTTGGTCTCGCAGTCAAGCTCCCTTATGCCTTTGCACTCTTCGAATGATTTCCAACCATTCTGAGGGAACCTTTGAACGCCTCCGTTACTCTTTAGGAGGCGACCGCCCCAGTCAAACTGCCCGCCTGACACGGTCCCCGTACCCGATTAGGGTACCAGGTTAGAACCTAGATACGATCAGGGTGGTATCCCAACGGCGCCTCCGCAGAAGCTTGCGCTCCTGCCTCTACGGCTCCCACCTATCCTGTACAGATCGTACCCAAATTCAATATCAAGCTGCAGTAAAGCTCCATGGGGTCTTTCCGTCTTGTCGCGGGTAACCTGCATCTTCACAGGTATTAAAATTTCACCGGATCTCTCGTTGAGACAGCGCCCAAGTCGTTACGCCATTCGTGCGGGTCAGAATTTACCTGACAAGGAATTTCGCTACCTTAGGACCGTTATAGTTACGGCCGCCGTTTACTGGGGCTTCGGTTCACAGCTTCGGATTACTCCTAACCGCTCCCCTTAACCTTCCAGCACCGGGCAGGCGTCAGCCCGTATACTTCGCCTTGCGGCTTCGCACAGACCTGTGTTTTTGCTAAACAGTCGCTTGGGCCTTTTCACTGCGGCCCCCTCGGGCTATTCACCCTACCGAGGCACCCCTTCTCCCGAAGTTACGGGGTCATTTTGCCGAGTTCCTTAACGAGAGTTCTTCCGCGCGCCTTAGAATTCTCTTCTCGCCTACCTGTGTCGGTTTGCGGTACGGGCACCTTCTCCTGGCTAGAGGCTTTTCTTGGCAGTGTGAGATCATGACCTTCGCTACTATAATTTTCGCTCCCCATCACAGCCCAGCCTTAACGGTGTGCGGATTTGCCTACACACCAGCCTCACTGCTTAGACGGACATCCATCAGTCCGCGTCACTACCCTCCTGCGTCACCCCATCGCTCATAGCGGATTACGGTGGTACAGTAATTTCAAACTGTTGTCCTTCGACTACGCCTTTCGGCCTCGCCTTAGGTCCCGACTTACCCTGAGCGGACGAGCCTTCCTCAGGAAACCTTGGGCTTTCGGCGGATCAGATTCTCACTGATCTTTTCGTTACTCATACCGGCATTCTCACTTGTATGCTGTCCAGCGCTCCTTACGGTACACCTTCAACCTGCATACAACGCTCCCCTACCCCAGATGCAAAGCATCTAGCCATAGCTTCGGTGGTGTGTTTAGCCCCGTTACATTTTCGGCGCAGAGTCACTCGACCAGTGAGCTATTACGCACTCTTTCAATGGTGGCTGCTTCTAAGCCAACATCCTGGTTGTCTGTGCAACTCCACATCCTTTCCCACTTAACACACACTTGGGGACCTTAGCTGATGGTCTGGGCTGTTTCCCTTTTGACAATGGATCTTAGCACTCACTGTCTGACTCCCGGCAAGAAGTTAATGGCATTCGGAGTTTGACTGAGCTTGGTAACCCTTGCGGGCCCCGCACCCAATCAGTGCTCTACCTCCACCACTCCATTCACCGAGGCTAGCCCTAAAGCTATTTCGGGGAGAACCAGCTATCTCCGAGTTCGATTGGAATTTCTCCGCTACCCCCACCTCATCCCCGCATTTTTCAACATACGTGGGTTCGGGCCTCCAGTGCGTGTTACCGCACCTTCACCCTGGACAGGGGTAGATCACACGGTTTCGGGTCTACGTCCACATACTAAATCGCCCTATTCAGACTCGCTTTCGCTGCGGCTCCGGCTTCTCACCTTAACCTTGCATGTTAAACGTAACTCGCCGGTTCATTCTACAAAAGGCACGCCATCACCCATTAATAGGGCTCTGACTTTTTGTAAGCACACGGTTTCAGGTTCTATTTCACTCCCCTTCCGGGGTGCTTTTCACCTTTCCCTCACGGTACTGTTTCACTATCGGTCGCCAGGTAGTATTTAGCCTTAGCAGATGGTCCTGCTGGATTCATACGGGGTTTCACGTGCCCCGCACTACTCGGGATCCGTCTCGGAGAGAACACAGTTTAGGCTACAGGGCTTTTACCTCTATCGCGGGCCTTTCCAGACCTCTTCGCCTACCATATTCCTTTGTAACTCCATGTGAGACGTCCCACAACCCCAAGGGGCAAGCCCCTTGGTTTAGGCTGTTCCGCGTTCGCTCGCCGCTACTGACGGAATCACTATTGTTTTCTCTTCCTCAGGGTACTTAGATGTTTCAGTTCCCCTGGTCTGCCTCTATCTCCCCTATGTATTCAGAGAGAAGTAACTGCGAATTACCACAGCTGGGTTTCCCCATTCGGACACCCCCGGATCAAAGCTTGCTTACAGCTCCCCGAGGCAGTTTCGTTGTTCGCCACGTCCTTCGTCGGCTCCTGGCGCCTAGGCATCCTCCGTGTGCTCTTATTAGCTTAACCAATGCGTTTTTCCAGAAGGAAAATCGCTAGCATCGCTATAATTAAAACTTGTTCACACAAGTTTCAGCTAAAAGATGTTCTAAAACGCAAATTCGTTTCGGTATCCAGTTTTCAAGGATCAAGGTGTTACTTGAGAGCTTAAACTCTCAAAACTGACCAACGAGTGAGTAACAGGCCTAAACCTGAGTTTTGGAAGCTAAGCTTCCGATTTGAATGTCACCGTTGCAGGTGACGATTCTCCATAGAAAGGAGGTGATCCAGCCGCACCTTCCGATACGGCTACCTTGTTACGACTTCACCCCAATCATCTACCCCACCTTCGGCGGCTGGCTCCCTTGCGGGTTACCCCACCGACTTCGGGTGTTGTAAACTCTCGTGGTGTGACGGGCGGTGTGTACAAGACCCGGGAACGTATTCACCGCGGCATGCTGATCCGCGATTACTAGCAATTCCGACTTCATGCAGGCGAGTTGCAGCCTGCAATCCGAACTGAGACCGGCTTTGCTGGGATTGGCTCCACCTCGCGGCTTCGCTTCCCGTTGTACCGGCCATTGTAGTACGTGTGTAGCCCAGGTCATAAGGGGCATGATGATTTGACGTCATCCCCACCTTCCTCCGGTTTGTCACCGGCAGTCACTCTAGAGTGCCCAGCTCAACCTGCTGGCAACTAAAGTCAAGGGTTGCGCTCGTTGCGGGACTTAACCCAACATCTCACGACACGAGCTGACGACAACCATGCACCACCTGTCTCCTCTGTCCCGAAGGCCGCCACTATCTCTAGTGGATTCAGAGGGATGTCAAGACCTGGTAAGGTTCTTCGCGTTGCTTCGAATTAAACCACATACTCCACTGCTTGTGCGGGTCCCCGTCAATTCCTTTGAGTTTCAGTCTTGCGACCGTACTCCCCAGGCGGAGTGCTTACTGTGTTAACTTCGGCACCAAGGGTATCGAAACCCCTAACACCTAGCACTCATCGTTTACGGCGTGGACTACCAGGGTATCTAATCCTGTTTGCTCCCCACGCTTTCGCGCCTCAGCGTCAGTTACAGCCCAGAAAGTCGCCTTCGCCACTGGTGTTCCTCCACATATCTACGCATTTCACCGCTACACGTGGAATTCCACTTTCCTCTTCTGTACTCAAGCCACCCAGTTTCCAGTGCGACCTCAGGTTGAGCCCAAGGTTTAAACACCAGACTTAAATAGCCGCCTGCGCGCGCTTTACGCCCAATAATTCCGGACAACGCTTGCCCCCTACGTATTACCGCGGCTGCTGGCACGTAGTTAGCCGGGGCTTTCTTCTCAGGTACCGTCACTCCGGTAGCAGTTACTCTACCGGACGTTCTTCCCTGGCAACAGAGCTTTACGATCCGAAAACCTTCATCACTCACGCGGCGTTGCTCCGTCAGGCTTTCGCCCATTGCGGAAGATTCCCTACTGCTGCCTCCCGTAGGAGTCTGGGCCGTGTCTCAGTCCCAGTGTGGCCGTTCACCCTCTCAGGTCGGCTACGCATCGTCGCCTTGGTGGGCCGTTACCCCACCAACTAGCTAATGCGCCGCAGGCCCATCTCCTTGTAGCAGATTGCTCCGCCTTTCATCCTTCGTCCATGTGAACAAAGGAATTATCCGGTATTAGCTACCGTTTCCGGTAGTTATCCCAGTCAAAGAGGTAGGTTGCCTACGTGTTACTCACCCGTCCGCCGCTAAGTTAATCCGGAGCAAGCTCCTTCATAACTCCGCTCGACTTGCATGTATTAGGCACGCCGCCAGCGTTCGTCCTGAGCCAGGATCAAACTCTCCAAATTGGTATTTAGAAAGAGCGATTGCTCAATTTGAAACATCTGACGAGAATTTACATTCTCACGATGAAATTTCTAAAGCGTATAAATACGCTGTGAAACTCATCAGTTTTGGATCTCACTTGCGTGATTTCCATACTCACTCGTTGTTCAGTTTTCAAAGATCAAGCTCGTTGTCAGTGTCGATTATCTCGTCACCAGCAACTCTTATAATATATCATGTTTTCCGATTCAATGCAACACTTATTTTTCATCATGTTAGCAATATCAATCGTTCAACACGTTCCAATCATTCAAGCGTTCCTTCTGCTTGCGACTGGATTTATAATATAACATGTAACCTCTAACAAAAACAACCCACAGGATTTACCATTTTCACTTTAGTACTATTAGTATCGTTAGCTATACTATGCATGACACTCTTCCTAATGATAAATAAGCAAACACCAGAGGGCCTGCATCTTATGATGCAGGCCCTCTGGTGCAATACGCAAATCTCAATCCAAAGCTAATTTAATTTGATATCCATGGATTTTTACTTTTCTTCGAAGTTCCCGTGCGGCCTGATTGCTTCGAACGTTGTTTAGGTGCAGTTTTATTTGATTTGTCACCAGCTAGACCTGAGGTTTTAACTTTAGGAGTACCCGCTTTTCCCGTGCTGGCTTTGTTCTTAACTGCGGTTCCTGCACTGACGGCTTCCGCTGCTTGAGGAACATTCTGCGCAATAATCTCCGGCTCAAGAATTTCTGGCACACGGTTGTGATGAGCATAATTCTCCATCCCCGGATACATCGGATATCCAGGAATCCCATGTATTCCTAACGGTGCAACAGCGGCCTCATTCGGCATTGAGAAGGGTCCAGCTCCGTAAGGAGAAACCGCACCGGGCTGTGGCATATAGGGCGACATGTTATTATATGCAGGCTGTTCATAAGTATAGGGCTGATTCGGCATTCCTCCACCACAGCCGCAGGTCGGCCAAGGAAGGTTCATGGACTGACCGCCGTACTGCGGAACTGCGTACGCAGAATAATCAACAGGAGGATTATTCTCAGCCATAGCCGCATTTACATACTCAGGAGCTGCATTTGGATACCAAGTATTGGAATAGTCAGTTGCGGGATACATGTTACCCGGATAATCATACGGAGAAGCACAGTCCGGCATATAAGCAGTCGGCTGGATAAAACCTGGGGCCGCATTCATACCCATCATTGGCATTGGCTGCTCATAGTACGGATATGCCGGCGGGCAATCGAAATAATATGGATTTTCGTTTAATCCAGGATAACCTGCTGTTTTTTCGCATGGTCCGTCCTTAAGGTCAGGCCAGGTTGCCGGCTGCACCTCAGATTTCTCCTTTTCTTTGGGCATCTCATAGGTTATGGCTTCTTGCGCAGGCACAGAAATTTGTACAAACAGACTTTGTGTTTCATGCACTACTTCCTGAATGGGAGCTACTTCAGGTGCTTTATTCGGAAGAGGTGCGGCAACCTGGATAGGAGCCGGTGCGGGATTCGGAGCCGGGGTTGAGACAGGGGAAACTATCTGAACGGGCTCTTCCTTCGGTCCGGTATAGGTTTTTCCGCCAACCTTTGTTTTATCTACCACCTCAGGCGATACAGCAAGCGGTTGAACCGGAGTAGCATTTGCATTGGCATTTGCATTTGCATT
The DNA here is from genome assembly GCF_000758525.1 of Paenibacillus sp. FSL H7-0357. Taxonomy (NCBI): domain Bacteria; kingdom Bacillati; phylum Bacillota; class Bacilli; order Caryophanales; family Paenibacillaceae; genus Paenibacillus; species Paenibacillus sp. FSL H7-0357. The sequence goes on from NZ_CP009241.1 coordinate 6,025,658, forward strand.
GGCATTTGCATTGGCATTGGATTGCATAGGTTGCATGGATTGAGCCTGGATTGGAGTCGGCTCATTCGCCTTTTTGGGAATATTGACAACTTCACCGGTCATGAGCGCATTAGGATTCTTGAGATGCGGATTGGCGTCAATGATCTCTTTCAAGGTAATTCCCCATGCTTTGGATAATTTCCACAACGTATCGCCTTGTTTAACGGTGTGCTTGTAGTAAAGCTCATTGTTTTCCGGAACAAGCATCGGAGCCGCAGGGATTTTAACTTTATCCCCAATAACAAGCACTTCAGGATTACTGATCTGCGGGTTAGCCTCAATAATCTTTTGGAGCGTTACTCCATACTTTTGTGATAATGCATACAGCGTATCGCCTTTTTTAACAATGTGTATTTTCACGCAGCATTTACCTCCTACAAATTTTGTGAGCCTATGCATCCAGATCAGCACGACACAGTCCTGACCTAGACGGCATATGCCAAAGAGTTGTGAAGCGATGCATTCTTTACAGCTATGCTGCAACCCCCGCTCTAGGCAATTCCGATTTCCCGGCTCTGCTCTCAAGCATCGTAAAATGCGGTACAGCCGCCTCCTTCGTTACTACATCTTATGCAGCCCATGGGCGATTGACATCATGTGAACAAAAAAAATCCTTTCATGACTGGCATGAAAGGATTTGCTTATGTTAAATCAAGAATTTAGTTGAATCACTATTCCCAGACTTTGTAGCCGTCTTTATCCACCGCATTACGGAATTCTTCAAGTAATTGCAGTGTAATCGGTCCGGCATGCCCTGCTCCGATAATCCGTCCATCGATTTCACGGGCTGCAATAACCTCGGCTGCCGTTCCGGTGAAAAAGACTTCGTCGGCAATATAGACATCATGCATGGTAAACGGCTCTTCCTTCAGCGGAAGTCCCAGTTTCTCACAGAGTTCGATAATGGCCAGACGGGTAATTCCTTCGAGTGCACCAAGGTAGCAAGGCGGCGTGTACACCACACCTCTTTTGACGATGAAGATATTATCCCCCGAACCTTCCGTTACGTACCCTTGAGCGTTCATCATAATCGCTTCGTCAGCCTCAGCGAGATTGGACTGAATCTTGACGAGGATGTTATTGAGGTAGTTGAGTGATTTGATCTTCGGATTCAGTGCATCTGGGATATTGCGCCGCTGTGATACGGAAACTGCCCGCAAACCGTTAAGATAAGCCTGCTCCGGATAAATAGCCAGCTGCTCCACAATGATAATCACGCTCGCCTTAGGGCAACGCCGTGGATCCAGCCCCAGATTTCCGGGACCCCGCGAAACAATCAGACGGATATAGCCGTTGCGCATATCGTTCAAGCGAATCGTCTCAGCCATAGCCTCCAGCATTTCATCGTAAGTCAGCGGAATGTCCAGCATAATTGACTTGGCCGAATCATACAGCCTGTCCAGATGCTCTTTGCATTTGAAAATGTTGCCGTTATAAATGCGAATGCCTTCGAAAATGCCGTCTCCATATAAGAATCCATGATCAAAAACGGATACCTTTGCATTTTCCTTTGTTACGTGTTGTCCATCCAGATAGATCCATTGCTCAGCCATGAACTTACTGCACCTCCGCTTTCTCTTCCTCATAGGTGTATGTGGGATAGGAGCCCAGAATCCGCACCTGACAGCCCAATGCTTTGATCTCCTCAATCGCCGCCGGGAGCAGGACCGATTCTATCGGTTCCAGCACATCAATGTAAAAATAATAAGTACCCAGTTTCTTCTTCGTAGGCCGTGATTCAATACGCGATAAATTTAGACGGCGCCATGCAAATGCAGACAGCACCTGATGCAAGGCTCCCGGAAAATCCTCCGGCAGGGTTACAAGAATACTTGTCTTGTCTCCGACACTTTTGCGGGGAAGCTTCAGCTTGTGCGGGCCTACAAGGACAAACCTTGTGTAATTATTATGGTGGTCTGTGATTTTCCGGTCAAGGATCTCCAAGCCATGCGTTGCGGCACCGAGTGCCGTGCCGACTGCTGCCCAACCTTTGCCCGGATTGTTCTTTACAATTTCCACTGCTTCGGAAGTGCTTCCGACCGACTCCAGCTCAGCCCAAGGGGCATGCTCACGGATAAACTGCAGGCATTGCGCCATGGCGACAGAATGGGAAAGGATCTTTACGATCTTAGTATAATCCTTATATCCACTGTCATCCTTGAACTCCTGCGGGTTGCTGATGAGATTCTGTATCGACGGAAATATCCACTCCGCCTGCATTGGAAGATTCACTTCATTAATGAGCCAATCGATATGCAGACTGACCGAACCTTCAATCGTGTTCTCAATGGGAATGACGCTGTAATCAGTGGCACCGCCTGCCGTAGAGAGAAAAACGTCGGAAATCAGCTTATGATGTTCAAGCTTTACTGGCTCAGCACCAAACAAGTGCAGCAGCGCTTCGTGGGAGACGGTACCCTGCGGCAATACCGCTATTGACTTCATGACTGTATTTCTCCTTTTATCATATCCAAAAATGATTGCTTTTGCATCCCGTTTCTTTCAAGCAGCTCAGTGGTAACCCCGGAAGTACATGGAGGCAGCCAGCGAGTGCGGGCCGGGATACCGTGCTGCTGCATCGTTTCTTTCAAAAATTGCTCAAGCTCCTGCTTCCTGCCCTCGCGCCGGTCGACCAGACAAAGAAGTGTAGGGCCCGCGCCACTAAGAGCAATTCCCAGCGCCCCATGCTGCGGGGCTTCGGCGAGCAGCTTCTCCATCCCCGGCACCAGCGGCGCACGGTATGGCTGATGCAGCCGGTCCTGCATGGCCCGGCTGATGAGATCAAGCCTGCCAGAGGCCAGTGCCGCCGTCAGCAACGAGGTGCGGCTGATGTTAAACACCGCATCGCCCACCGTGATTTCGGAGGGAATGACCCCACGCGCTTTGACCGTGGCCAGCTCAAATTCGGGGATCACAACAAGCACTTCCAGATCCTGTGGCGGCTCCAGACGGATATAGTCGGCATGCCCGCCATCCCAGACAGCCGTAATGATTCCCCCGAACAGGGACGCTCCAACATTGTCGGGATGCTTCTCCAGTGCGGTGGCCATATCAAACAGTCTGCCGTTGTCCAGCGGTGAACCAATCATAGCATTAGCTGCTGCCATTCCGCCAATAATCGCTGAAGCGCTGCTGCCAAGCCCCCGTGTCAGCGGAATCTCGGAATACATGGAAATCGACAACTCAGGGATGGTAACCCCAGCTTCCGCAAAAACCATTTGGGCTACCTGGTAGAGCAAGTTATTCTTGTCCTGGGGCACACCCTTCATCTCATCACCATGTAGGTGAAACACGGTTTCCGCAGCTTCCTCCATCTCAATCCAGGCATACAGCGACAAGGCCATACCAAGTGTATCAAAACCCGGTCCAAGATTGGCGGTACTGGCAGGGACTTTAACTCTAGACCTTCCGTAAATACTCATGGCTGATGAAATCTCCTTCGTTATTTTTACGCGGTTCCTGATATCTGGAACTTACTCCGTTGTCAGCCTTCCACACGATAGTGGCTCTTGATCCGGTGGATGACCGCAAGCTGCTCCAAATGCCGCATTACCTTATTCATACTCGCCTTGCTTGCATTGTGCGTCACAATTATGATCTCCGCATCAGGATTATTTGGGTTGGCTTGCTGCACAACGGAATCGAGGCTGACATCGTATTCGGCAAACACCTGGGTGATCTTCGCCAGCACACCCGCTTTATCATCTACATGCAGCAGCAAAAAGTTCTTGAAAAAGATGTCCTCGTCGCTCTTCAGCTTCTTTTGCTTATACGGGACAATCTGCTTGAGACCGTTAACGCCCAGTTTCAGGTTCTTGATAACCGCCACCAGATCGGCAACGATAGAGGTTGCTGTAGGCATCGCACCTGCTCCCGCACCATAAAACATAGTCTCTCCTACCGCTTGCCCGAATACATACACCGCATTATAGACACCGTTGACGGAAGCGATCGGATGGCTGGCCCGGATCATGGTCGGCTGAACACTGATACTGAACGCCTCGTCTTCACATTCCGCGATTCCTAGCAGCTTCATTTCATAACCAAGACGTTTAGCAAACGCGATATCCTCTTTGCTCACTCCCGAGATGCCGCTCACACTGACATCACTGAGTTCAACATTTGTACGGAAGCCAAGCGTGCCGAGGATCGCCATCTTGCGTGCAGCATCGAGACCTTCAACGTCGGAGGTCGGGTCAGACTCAGCATATCCCAGTCCTTGCGCTTCCTTAAGAACATCATTGTAGGACGCGCCTTCCTGGCTCATTTTGCTCAGTATGTAATTGGTTGTTCCATTCACTATCCCCATAATCTTAATAATCTTATCTGATGAAAAGCCTTCGATCAGCGTGCGGATAATCGGAATTCCTCCGGCTACACTTGCCTCATAAAACACATCGCATTGCTTCTCCTGCGCTTTGGCCAGAATCTCCGAGCCGTGCAGCGCCATCAAATCTTTATTGGCGGTTACAATATGTTTGCCGCGTTCCAGCGCTTCAAGGATATATTCCTTCGTTCCGGCAATGCCGCCCATCACTTCGACGATGACATCAATTTCAGGATCACGGATAACCTCCCATGGATCTGAAGTCACTTTGGAGGCATCTACTTCGATTTCACGGGGTTTATCCGTATTCTTCACAGCAATGCGCTCAATGAGAATCGGGGAGCCCACTTGACTGCTCAGATCCTCCTGATTTCCTTCTACGATACGGACCACGCCCGTACCTACTGTTCCCAGCCCCAATAAACCAACTTTAACCGGCTTCATTTGAATCCTCCTAAAAGTTATATGAAGCTATACTTCACAGAATAATGATCGCAATAAAACTGCTTCGTAAACATCTTAACCCTGGCCGATAATAAAAGCGCGCTTCACTCCAGCAATTTCCTTCAGGCCATCAAGCATATCGCCCATTTCTTCATTCAAATGCGAGATCTCCACGGAGATCACAACATTGGCCCGCCCTTGGAGCGGAATACTCTGGTGGATCGTCAGCACGTTGGCTCCGTGAACTGCCACACAGCCGAGTACCTTGGACAGCATACCGGACTCATGCTCCAGATCAATGGAGATCGTGACAATGCGTTCGCGCTCCAGTTGATGGATCAGATGTATGCCGTCCTTATATTTATAAAAAGCGCTGCGGCTAAGTCCAACCCTCTCAACACCCTCGTGCACCGTCTTGGCATCTCCCGCCTCAAGCAGCTGTTTGACCTGCATCGTCTTCAGCACAGCATCAGGCAATATGTCCTCGCGGACCAAATAATAGCGTTCTTTCACGAACGTCCTCACCCCAAAGACTTTTGTGTTTTCTTAGTGGACATTATATAGGATTCAGCCCGAATAACGCAACACATTTTCACACGGGGGCCATGAATACGCTGCAAGAATGAAGCTTCCTACATCCTCTAAGCAGCAAACGGACAGTCTCTCACCACTTTAATGTATGCCAATTAACCTAAACCAAACAGAATATTACAAAAAAAAAAACGCCGCCTCCGTCCTCCTTGTCAGGAAAAACGTAGTCGGCGTTTCTTCTATCTGCTTTATAGCGTGTAACGTGCAGCCTGTACCACTATTAATAGTAGCTGCTGTTCTCTACAAACTCGAATTCGAAATCGGCAATGCGGACAATCGTGCCTTCTACAGCCCCACGCTTACGCAGTTCCGCATCTACACCCATGTGGCGCAGGGTACGGGCCAGCTTCAGGATCGCATCATGCGTACTCAACTGCATACGCTTGATCATCCGCTCAATGCGCGGACTGCTGACGACAAACGCATCGTTGTCGCGGGTGATGGTGAAGGAGTTGTCCTCTTCCGCCTCCAGCTTATAAACCTTGCGTTCAGAGGTTTCTGCCACCTCTTCAACCACCGGAGCAACCGGAATGCTGTCAAGGATATCCGTAGCGCGGTAGAGCAGCTCCTGCACCCCTTGGCGGGTAAGTGAGGAGATCGGCATAATCTCCAGATCCGGACGCAGCTCTGCAACCCGTTCACGGAAAGAACTGAGGTTCTCCTCCGATTCAGGCATATCCATTTTGTTCGCCGCGACAATCTGCGGACGGTCAATCAGACTTGCGTTGTACTGCTTCAGCTCATCATTAATCATGGCCCAATCCTCAAAGGGATCTCGCCCCTCGGAACCGGACATATCCACAACGTGGATAATAATGCGTGTGCGCTCGACATGGCGCAGGAATTCGTGGCCCAGGCCGATGCCTTCGCTGGCCCCTTCAATCAGTCCGGGCAAATCCGCCATGACAAAGCTCCGGCCGTCACCAACATCCACCACACCCAGGTTCGGAGTAATCGTTGTGAAGTGGTAAGCTCCGATCTTCGGTTGAGCTGCGGAGACTACCGACAGCAGCGTCGATTTCCCGACACTCGGGAATCCAACCAAGCCTACATCAGCCATTACCTTCAGTTCCATCACTACATAACGTTCCTGGCCTTCTTCCCCGTTCTCAGCCAGCTCAGGCGCTGTATTGGCAGCAGTGGCAAACCGGGTATTCCCCCGTCCGCCCCGTCCGCCGCGCGCTACAACAACCTGCTGTCCGTGACGGGTCATATCGGCGATCACTTCCTGGGTGTCGTCGTCGATCAATACAGTTCCCGGAGGAATCCGCACGATCATATGCTCGGCATTAGCACCATGCTGACTCTTGTTGCGTCCCTTTACACCACGTTCTGCTTTAAAGTGGCGCTGATAACGAAAATCCATCAGTGTACGCAAACCTTCATCCACCCGGAAAATAACGTCGCCGCCGCGTCCGCCGTCACCGCCGGCAGGCCCGCCTTCCGGCACATACTTTTCACGCCGGAACGCTACCAGTCCATCGCCTCCGTCGCCGCCTTTAACATAAATCTTAGCCTTATCTACGAACATTCATGTTCACCTTCCTTACATCTCCAGCGGTAGACGCAGTTTCACATGAGCTCTGTCCTGCTCCAACTGCTCCGCCTTCATAATTTTTCCTTGGACTATATTATAAATTTGCCCCTGCAGCAGCTCGGGATTGCTATGCTCACCCTCACCTTCGAAAGAGATCAGAATGTCTCCTCCATCCTGTATAAAGCTTAGGCGGAGTCTTTGGGTATCGCCCTGCGGAACAAGTCCGCTGTATTGGTATGCCCTTACCGTCTGCATAATCACCGAAGTAAGCTCGTCGCCTTTCTCCTGACTTAGCTTGTCCTCCAGCTGCAAGCCTTCCTCCACCTGCACTTCCAGCTCCAGATTGCTGCGGAATGTGCGGAAAGACTGCAAATAAAACACCAGCGAAGGGATTCCCAATTTGGCGATACGGCTATCAAGCGCTATACGTTCCTTTATTCTTTCCACACATTGCACGGATTTATCAGGCTTGCCCAACTGGATATATCCGTAAAGCACCTGCAGATCATTCATCCAATCATGACGATGATGATTCAGTGTCCGGTTCGCCGCCTGTTGCAGAGTCTTCTCCTGTATGCGCAGTTCCTCTTCAAAATGACGCCGGTTGTAAATAAAGCTGAAAGCAAGCACCCCAGCTACCCATATTCCAAGCAGCAGGCATGTGAAAAGGGAGGTATGCCAATACACGAGACCTAAAGGAAGCAATACGGATAACATGACTGCCCAGACGAAACTTTTCCAGGATTTCATTCTTTCTCCCCGTCCCTCAGTTCGCAAAATTCATGTCTAATTCAATATTCACATTGATGAAGCATATGCCATTTTCCAGTATAACACAGGCTTTCACGGCAATCATTAGCATTCAGAGAGCAAGTGAATGAAATATCAGTTCCCCCTGCAAAATAACCCCACAAAGTGGGGTCTTGGGTTCGATGCTTACGCAGATACTTTGTGGCGACCCTAAAAAGATGAATCCCATTTTGTCAAGCGGATACCGTCCTCAAAAGGACGGTATCGCTTCAGCGAGAAATAGAAGGATAATTTATAGCGTGAAGCTTATAAATTCTAATATTTCAAAAAAGCCCCCGGCACTCATGCCGGAGGCTTCTACATGCAAATAATGTTCGGAAAGCTTACGCTTCCAGTGCCGCTGCTACCGGAGCGACATCAACCGGGTACACGCTCACTTTTTTGCGATCGCGGCCCCAACGTTCGAACTTCACTACGCCATCCACCAATGCGAAGAGCGTATCATCTTTACCGATGCCTACGTTAGTGCCTGGGTGAATTTTAGTTCCGCGTTGACGAACCAGGATGTTGCCGCCGGTTACTGCTTGACCGTCAGCACGTTTCACGCCAAGACGTTTCGAGTGGGAATCACGTCCGTTTTTTGTGGAACCTACACCTTTTTTCGATGCGAAAAACTGAAGATCCAATTTCAACATGTTGGTCAACCTCCTTCTTTAAATAATAACTTGCTGTATCTTAATATACTTCCCGTATGATTCTGCGATATCACTGAGCATGACAACCATGGATTCCAGCAAAAGCTGGATCTTGGCGGAGTCTTCAGGATCACTCACCGGAACCAGGGTTCCGCTTAAAAATCCGTCATCCATTGAAGTATCCAGAACAACACCAGTCAGCTTCTCAATCGAATTCACCGTTCCAAATGTAACTGTGGAAACACCGGCACAGACGATATCCCAGCCTTTCCTCGCGTATTCCGCATGCCCTTTAACGGCAAAACCGACAATCGTACCTTGAGCTGAAGCCCGTGTAATCCGCACGTTAATCATTAACGCACCTTCTTACGCTTGAATCTTCTCGATAGTTACTTTAGTGTACGGTTGACGATGGCCTTGTTTCTTGTGGTAGTTCTTCTTAGGTTTGTATTTGTAAACTACAACCTTATGACCCTTACCATGTTTCTCGACTTTAGCTGTTACAGACGCGCCGCTTACCAGCGGAGTTCCTGCAGTCAGACCACCTTCGTTAGAAACAGCCAATACACGGTCAAAAGTTACGCTTGCGCCGTCTTCAGCTTCCAGCTTCTCAATGAACAATACATCGCCCTCTTGGACTTTGTACTGCTTACCGCCAGTTTCGATAATTGCATACATTGTACTTGCACCTCCTCATGTCTCAGACTCGCCTAGTCTAGGTGGCAAATCCCCGTAGAAATCTGCGCTTATGTACCCGATCGGAGCGGTTACAGCATGTGCAGGATTAGAACAATCAAACACATACTTGAAGATATTATCATACTTAATCCAGATAGTCAATGGTATAGAGAAGCTGATAAATGAAGCTGTTTGGATTTGCTGATTATTCTTATTCCAGCCAGGCTCCAACTTTCCCCGTCCCTCCACAGCATTGGCAGATCACAGGGGCAAAGCTAGCCGAGTCATGCCGTGCCTTCTTACGGGTCATTTCCAGCAGACCAAGATGTGTCCAGCCCAGAATATGCGTCTTGGTGCGGTCCCGGCTCGCCACACTCTCCAGCCGTTCCGTTACTAGCCTGCGGTGCTCTTCGCGCTCCATATCAATAAAATCAACAATGATGATACCTCCGGTATCGCGTAGACGGATAAGCCTGCCAATTTCCTCTGCGGCCAGCAGATTTGTTCGCGTTACGGTCTCCTCAAGCGTGGTACTCCCGGTGTATTGAGCCGTATTGACATCAATGACGGTCAGCGCTTCTGTCTCGTCCCAAATCAGCGTTGCCCCGCCCTCCAGAATAATCTTCCGGTTGAAGCTTTTATGCAGCTGCTCCTGTACACCATATGCGGTAAAGATGGACTCTTGTCCCCGGTACAATCCAACAGGCTTGTACCCTTCGGGAGCCATATCATCCAGGAATGCCTCCGCTTCCCTCACCGCATGAGCCGAATCAATCATCAGCTCATCAAGCTGCGGATTGAAGGCATCCCTGATAAATCGCTGAACGATGCTCAGATCGCAGTGCAGCAGGGCCGGAGCTACGGCCTCCTCGGCGCGGCGGACAATCATCTCCCACTGCGCACGCAGAAAGGACAGGTCGCCTTCGACGGCATCCGCCGGCTCATCCTCGGAGACTGTCCGCATGATCAGCCCCTCTTCACTGCGCCGCAGCCGCTCACCCATCGCTTTAAGCCGGCTCCGTTCCGATTCCCGGCTGATTTTTTTGGAAACTCCTACGTATTCTGCAAACGGCATGTATACCATCCAGCGTCCCGGCAGTGTATAGTGGGTGGTCACACGTGCTCCTTTGCCGCCCCGCGGCTCTTTGCGGACCTGAACGACAAGCTCCTGGCCGGGCTGCAGCAATGTCTCAATGGAGGGCTTCACCGCTGGTTGCTTATCCAAATGGGGATGCAGCACATCGTCTACATATAAAAAAGCATTCTTCTTCTGTCCAATATCGACAAAAGCAGCCTGCATGCCTGGCAAAACATTCATAACCCGGCCCTTGTAATAACTGCCGACCAAACCTTGCTGCTGGTCGCGTTCGGCCGCATATTCCACCAGCCTCCCGTTCTCCAGAAGAGCCATCCGGGTAACATGCTGTGTGCAGTGAACGATCATTTGTTTCATGGCTTCACCTCTGGGTTTCAATCAATCATTCATCGCCACCGGACGCACGGAAGCCCTGTTCTACTTTCCAAAATAAGTAGAGATCAGGCGCTGCTCCGGAACAACCGCTACTATATTTCTATCATCGTTCATCACATAAATAAAATGATATTGATTACGTTTAAATAGACGCAATATATCATCTAAAGGTTTCGCGGAATCCGCAACAATCGGTCGAGCTTCGCTATTGGAACGCAAATGGCGAGCGTACATTGCCTCTCTGTTCATCAGAAATGCCATGAAGCGGTAGGGCAGATTCCGATGATCCGTCCTATTGGAATAGAGCAGAAACGCCCCGATCATCAGCAGATTCAGCCGGAGGCCGCCGCCTGTCCCAAGCGGCAGCAGCGCGTAGCCAATGACAAGCACACTAGCTCCGATGCTTATTCTGCCGCCCCACAGCAAAGTATAATAATACGGCAGAAACATACTTAGCGCAGCTTGAAGAACCTTGCCCCCGTCCAGGGGAAGAACCGGCAGTAGATTGAAGAGAGCGATAATCGCATTCGCCTGAATAAAATAAGCAAGAAAAGCCGTACTGCCTGCACCTGCCTGCTGGAGCATAACAGCCAGCAGGATCATGATTCCGTTCTGTAGCGGTCCAGCCAGCGCGATACCAATCTCCCGGCCCGCCGTAAGCCGCCCGTGATCCTCAATCACGGCCACTCCGCCGAAGGGGAGCAACTGAACGGATCTGACCGTAACACCGGCCAGTAAAGCTGCGCAGACATGTCCCAATTCGTGGATAAGCACTATAGTAAAGAGCGTAAGCAGCTCCAGAAACTGTCCAGTTAACACGGAAAAGAGCAGAATCAGCACAAAGAGCGGATGCAGCGACAGTTCAATGCCAAATATCCTAATCAAACGATACCACTTCGGCAGGATCAATATAAGTCTTGTCTTTCATAATTGCAAAAAAAAGCAGCCCTGTTTCAGCGTCCTTCGTCTCCTGCATCCAGCCAACGGTGTCACCGCTCTGTATCCAGTCATCCACCGCAAGCTTTGTTCCGCTCAAATGACCGTATTCTGCCGTTACGCTGCCCGTATGGCGTACGGTAACCCGAATGCCGCCCTGTGCCTCATTGTTCACGGATAACACCCGTCCCGTGTCTACACTTTTCACCGTGATACTACCCTTTGAATCCTCCGCAGGCATAATTTCCACACCTTTCAGCGTAGCCGCAAATGGACGGACAATACTACCCTCGAGTGGAGCGCTCAAGGCGTGGGCAGCCGTAACCTTTTGAGCCGGCTGTTCCTCGTCCCCGAAGATCGGGATGAACGAAGGCGCACCGTCAAAGTGCTCCTCATACCATACCTGGGCCGCGGCGAAGTCCATATCCTTATTAAGGGCATCCGAAACAAAATCCTGCGCCTTTAGCGCCCAGGGCTGGTGCAGAAAAAATATGCCCCATACTGCTCCGAATACAAGGAGGCTTGCGACAGTCCGCCGGATAAATCCGGCAGAAAAATGTGATCTGCCGCCGCCTCCCTCGTCCTCCCAGCCCCCGCGGCGTTCCTTCCACATGACCTCGGGATCCGGCTCCGCTGATGGAGCCAGATCATTTTTAGGACCCGCTCCCCATTCCTTAAAGCTTGCTGTCTTCTCCGGCAAAGCAAAAAGCGGCGGCACTGCCACGGTATCCTGCTTGTCCTCGAGCAGGTTGCGGATACGTTCTTTGCGGCGGCCTTTAACGCCTGATTTCTGTTCCATCTCGATCCCTCCGGGGGCTTGTTTTATATCCATTTTATGAAGTATGGAAGGTGCTTTAGAACAAGCCTTAACCAAGCGGAACATGGAATAATGCGATGAGCTTTCTTTTGGCGTCAAAACTTATTGGTATCTGCGGCTATAGCCCATAACCCTCCGGCAACCTATTTATCACAAAAAATCCCGCCGCAGATTTCTCTGCCGGCGGGATATTTTATCTAAGGGATAACTTTATAGGATTGCTTGCAGCAGGTTCAAGCCATGCCGAAAAATTTCTTTAATTTCTTGAAAGCCCCCGGCTTGCGGTCCAGCTGCATCAGAGGCACTGCGTCCCCCAGAATCCGCCGGGCAATATTACGGTAGGCTATCGCTGCAGAAGAGTCGGGATTCATCACCGTTGGCTCCCCGCTGTTCGCCGCTTTAATGACCAGCTCATCATCCGGAACAATTCCGATCAGATCGATGTTCAGTACCTGAAGGATATCCTCAATGTCCAGCATATCCCCCGACTTCACCAAGCCAGGCCGAATACGGTTAACGACCAGCTTTGGCGACTCCACATGGGACTGCTCCAGAAGACCGATAATCCGGTCTGCATCCCGCACTGCCGCATGCTCCGGCGTAGTGACAACAATCGCCTTGTCGGCACCCGCAATGGCGTTGCGGAAGCCATGCTCGATCCCGGCAGGACAATCGATCAGAATATATTCATATTCCTTCTTGAGTTCAAGAATAATATCCTTCACCTGCTCCGGGGTCACGGAGGTCTTGTCTTTGGTCTGGGCCGCAGGCAGCATGTACAACTCATCGAAACGCTTATCCTTGACCAGTGCCTGATTCAACCGGCAGCGCCCTTCTGCCACATCCACCAGATCATAAATGATCCGGTTCTCCAGCCCCATGACTACATCCAAATTGCGCAGCCCAATATCGGTATCAACCAGACATACTTTTTTGCCCTGCAATGCAAGTGCGGTTCCAATATTGGCTGTTGTGGTCGTTTTGCCAACTCCGCCTTTGCCCGAGGTTACGACAATCGCTTCTCCCATGGAGGCTACACCCCTTTAAACACATTTAAACCCTGACGTAATCTGACTATATTATGAATTTTGTCGATTTGCATTGCTCCACTTGATAAATAAGCAAATTCCATGGTGCTCTCCCGGGTCCCCCATTCATCCGGAGGCCGGCTGATAACGTCGGCGATCCTCAGCTGTGTCGGAGACAGCAGAGAAGCAGCAATAATCGCTTCCTGATTGCCGTCTACTCCGGCATGAGCCATGCCTCTGAGCGCACCGAGGATATAAATATCACCCGAGCATGTAATCGTTCCTCCCGGGTTTACATCGCCCAACAACAGCAGATTACCTTGATGATGCAGCACCTGGCCGGAACGAACCATGCCGCTCATCAGAAACAATGCGTCTGTATCCTCAATGCCCGGCGCTTCAAACGCTTCAATGGAACGAATCAGCAAATTGCCCTGACTTTTGAGAATTTCCAGCACAGCTGCCTTGTCATCCTCCGTCACAATTCGGCTGCCCAGCTTAATATCTACATGCACAATCGGTCCAGTCAGAATATTTTGATGGCTGTGCTCCAGCTTATAGCGAAGCTCGCTTAAGAGATCTTCAAAGGGACACTTGTCGTCTAGCAGGAATACCAGGCCGTCCTTGATGCCCTTAATCCTCACATGCTTGGATTTTACTGTCATATGCCTGTCCCCCTATCCTGAATCATTCGTGCCGGGCCGGGCAAATTCCTTCTTTCAGCCGAAAGAAATGCAGGCCGCTTCACGCCGTTTCCTCCTTACGGGTCTCCTTCTTCAGCAGCTCGAGTTGACGCCGCAGCGGAATGTAGAGGAGCAGGGCCATAGCAAAATGAAACAGCATGGTAGGCAGCATATGATGCAGGAGCGCCCAATTATAAGGCTCCTGGTTCAAATTAAACACGCTGTAAATAGCGAACAGTACGCTGTCCTGAAGCAGACTGCCAAGCAGGACAACAGTCATCATCATCGGCAGCGGTGCGCGCGGGATCTGGAAAATAAGACCAATTAAATAGGCGGACAGCCCCATGGCAAAGGAATGAGCACCGAGAATTCTGCCGTAATAAATGACATCATGCAGCATGCCAAAAGACAATCCTAATATAAGTGCAGTATGACGGTGATGGTATACCGTAACGAACAGGATCACGATAAATACAAGATTCGGAATAATCCGCATCTGCCAGGCGTCCGGAAGCAGCCAGGGCAGAATGGCGCCTTCCAAGATAAACAGGAGAAACAATAACAGAATAAGAACCGACCTGCGCATCTTCACTATTCGGCACGCTCCTCCTGAGATACAACAATCAGCTGTTTCCAGTCCTGAAATTCGGCACTGGGCTTGATGATTGCAGTCGAAGTTAATCCGAATTGTCCTTCCTCAACACTCATTACGGTTCCTATTGTTAACCCTTGTGGGTATAATCTCCCGATGCCGGAGGTAACGATGGTATCCTTCTCAGCGATAGGGTCGCCCTGCGGAATCTTGTTCATCTTGAGCATACCGGTTTCCTGATCATAGCTTTCAATCATGCCGAAGGTCTTACCCTCTTTACCGATGGCTGTGGCCGCTATAGGCGGCTGGGAATTAGGATCATTCACATCCATCATAGTCATCAGCTTCACGGTAGAAGTGAAATTGCTCACCTTACTGATGACACCTACGAGCCCATCTACGGAAATTACAGACATATTCGGCTTCATGCCATCACTGGAGCCAAGGTCGATCACAAGCGTGCTGTTGCTGGGTTCCGTGGTCAGGCTAAGAACCTGGGCATTAGTATAGGTATATTTATATAATTCCTTTTGCGCATTAGTAAAATGAAGCTGCTCCTGCAGCTGCTCATTACGCGCCTTAACAAAATTGTAATTCGCTTTATCTATCGTATATTGGGCAGCTAGAATCTTCAGGCGTTTATTTTCCTCGGCCAGATCACGCAGATCCCCGATATCTTGGAACAAGCCCGCTACATATCCAGCGGGCTTGTAGAACAGATTCTGCACGAAACCGGTCGTATCACGGAGGAAATTCTCAGGCCAGGACAAGGATTTTCTTGTCCCCAGGCTGAACCCCATCACCACGATAAACATGACTAGTGTTATCAGCAATATGAATAGACGTTTATTGTTAAACAGCTTAAACATTTTCAACACCCTCTAACAACCGTATTTCTCCCACAACAGGGGTTGACATGCAACAAACCAAGGCAAATTCTAACGCTTGGAGCGCAGGCTCGATCCGCTGCGGCTCTTGAAGAGATGGATATTCTCAAGCGCTTTGCCTGTGCCGATAGCTACGCAGTCCAGCGGGTTATCGGCGACAATCACCGGCATTCCGGTCTCACGTGCCAGCAGCTTGTCCAAATTGCGCAGCAGCGCACCTCCGCCTGTAAGAACAATACCACGATCCATAATATCAGCAGCAAGCTCTGGCGGACATTTCTCCAAGGTCACTTTAACAGCTTCGACAATGGCATTGACCGTATCCGACAAAGCTTCGCAAATTTCATCGGAAGTAATCGTCAGTGTCTTCGGCAGTCCGGTCACCAGATCGCGGCCACGGATTTCCATCGTTTCGGCTTTCTCCAGCGGCAGGGCAGAACCCACGTCCATCTTGAGCTGCTCCGAGGTGCGCTCACCGATCATCAGGTTGTACTGGCGTTTGATGTACTGGATGATTGACTCATCTGCCTCATCACCGGCTACACGAACTGAACGGCTGGTCACGATACCGCCAAGAGAGATGACAGCCACTTCGGTAGTACCGCCGCCGATATCAACGACCATACTGCCTGTCGGCTCCCATACCGGAAGATCCGCACCAATGGCCGCGGCAAACGGCTCTTCGATAATATAAGCTTCGCGGGCCCCCGCCTGCTTGGTAGCATCCTCAACGGCACGCTGCTCAACTGCAGTGATTCCGGACGGAACGCAGACCATTACATTCGGGTGGCGCTGGAACATCGAACGCTGTTTCTGGGCCTGACGGATAAAATATTTGATCATGGTTGCCGTCGTTTCGAAATCGGCAATAACCCCGTCCTTCATCGGACGAATGGCACGAATATTGCCCGGTGTACGGCCGATCATTTTTTTGGCGGATTCGCCTACAGCTTCAATTGTCTTGGTATCGGTATTAATGGCCACCACGGAAGGTTCTCTTACAACAATCCCCTTGCCGCGTACGTAGACGAGCGTATTTGCTGTCCCCAGGTCAATCCCTAAATCTTTCGTAAAACCACCTAACATGCTTGTATTCTCCTTTTCCCAGTGAATCTGGACAATTATATTACATGTACCCTTTTTCTTTCAAACTTACAAATCTGCTGTCTCCGATAATCAGGTGATCCAGTACGTCAATTCCGACAATCTCGCCTGCCTGAAGAAGTCTGGATGTCAGGGAGATATCCTCCGGACTTGGCGTAGGATCGCCGCTCGGATGATTATGTGCGCATATAATGGCTGCGCTGCTGCATTTCATGGCTGCCCGAAACACCTCACGGGGATGCACAATAGAGGCGTTGAGACTGCCCATGGACAATGTCTCCTGCGCTATAACGTGATTCTTCGTATTCAAAAAGAGACAGACAAAATGCTCCTTCTGCAAATAACGCAGCTGCTCGGTCAGAATCTCCGCCGCGTCCTGCGGACTGCGGATGGTAACCGGCTCGGTAAGCCTGGAGTTTGCCATCCGTCTTCCCAGCTCTATGCCAGCTTTCAGTTGCACGGCCTTGGCAGGGCCGATGCCTTTAATATTCGTCAGTTCGTCAATGCTCAGGTCCGCCAGTCCGCGGAGACCACCAGCCCGTCCCAGCAATTGCTGGGCAATATGAATAGCTGATTCCCGGCGTGTGCCTGTACGCAGCAGTATAGCCAGAAGCTCCGCTTGACTTAATGATTCCGCCCCATAATGCATCATGCGCTCTCGTGGTCGTTCTTCATGGGGGAGGTCCCGCAGCATAAATGTTTGCGACTCCATCCCGATCCCTCTTTCCTCCGCTATCCTTGCCGGCCCAGCACCGAAATGCCAACCCGGGACAGCATACGCTCAAGCAGCGACAACGGCAGTCCAACCACATTAAAGTAACAGCCTTCAATCTTCTCCACCAGGGTGGCACCAAGTCCTTGTATCGCATAGGAACCGGCCTTGTCGGCAGGTTCTCCAGTCGCTATGTAGGCGGAGATTTCCTCTTCGCTTAATGCTCTCATAGTTACTGAGGTTACCCGGTGCTCTACCAGAATCTTGCCCTCTGGCAGCCCGATGCAGGCCACTCCGGTGTATACCTGGTGGGTCTTGCCTTGAAGCAGTCCCAGCATAACCCTGCTGTCCTGCTCGTCCACAGGTTTACCAAGCACCTTATCATCCAGCACAACAATCGTGTCGCTGCCGACGATAACGGCATTACGCTTGCCGGCAGCAGGGACCACAGCCTCCGCTTTACGTAAAGCCAGACTGCGCACAATCATCTCCGGTGTGAATTCCGGCGGTGTACTCTCGTCCGTATCACTGGAAATCACCTCGAAAGGCAAACCCAGCAAAGACAACAATTCCCGGCGGCGCGGCGAACCCGAAGCAAGAATAATGAGGCGTGAATTGTCAGATTCCACGTATAAACGCCCCTTCCCAGTCAGCAGTGACCATTACAGCCTCCGGTACAGCCATACGGCAGTAATCATTCCGGCAAGACTGAGCAAGCACAATTTCAAATGAATAGTGATGTCATAGGTTATGATGTCCAAATCGGCTTGCGGGGACCACTTGAGTACCGTCGAGGTTGTAAGAAAAGACAAAGTTTTTACAGGCTCCAGCAGCTTCGCGATCCACGCTCCGGCCAGCCAGCCCAGAATGAGAAATAACAGCAGTGTTCCTACATTTTTCTTCTTCATCTAAGTCTTCCCTCGCCATTTTTTGACACCTTAATTATTATACGGTGAAACTGAGTTCAATACAAACGCAAAATCAGGTGCGGAAATGATTACCATACACGCAGTCACGAGGCAACTGTGTAGTGGAGCTAACTGGGGTTGCGGCTTATTTAACCTTACCTGAGTATAACCCTGCAAGCAACACATAAAATCCCCCATTCAGCAGACGCAGCCGGATGGGGGATTTTGTATTTACGCTTACACCAAAGTTGACATCAGGCCCTTCTGACCGGTCAGGAAGCTCAACATGGACTCCTGCACTTCCCAAAGCAGACCCGGTGCTTTGTTCTTCTCATATTCATTCAGGGCAGCCATTCCCCGGCTCATTGCTTTCTCAAGCCCGGCGCATATGCTCTGCCCTTCAGGGGTCAGACCCGGCTTCAGCGCTTTGAGCGCCTCGGTCCACTCCATATGAAAATTGCTGACTGCCGATTTGTCCAACGTCTGGACTTCCCCGCTTAACAAGGATGCAGACAGGCTGCTCAGCTCATTTAGCAGTTGTCCGCTGGCCGCGAAATAACCCTCCACAGCTTGCGGCGTTCCGGCATAAGCAACCTGCTCTGCAGCCGGCAGCTCCACCCCTCTTACATAAAGCTCAATCCCCTGATTCTTCAGGCCGCTGCTCAGCAGCTTGGCCTGTTCGCGGTCAGGCGATATCCCGGCGTACACCCGGTTGCCGTCTGAAGGATCCAGCCCTGCCGCAAGTCCGGCGGTAAGCAGTTCCTGCTGAGCCTGCGCAGCTCCATCAGGTGTGCTGAACACGCCATATTGCAGCAGATAATAGCTTTGCGCCGCTACCGCCACCTGAATGCGGCCTATTTCACCGCCCGCTGGACCAGCATTCGGTAAGCCGGTGTCTCCGGCTACCGGCTGGTTAGCTGTCCCGGTGTTCTGATTCTGCATAACTGCAGCGCCTGGCTTGGCGTTCTCTCCAACCTGCGGATTCCCTCCGCTGATGAAAGACAATGCAGCGTATCCGAGCAGCAGTCCCGTACCAACGGCTCCAGCTATGGAAAGTGCAAACTTCCACCAGTAGGAGGGACGGCGGGTATGATAAGAGCCGCCATATCCGGCACTTGACAATGAAATGTCACCGAACCGCTCAGCACTATCATTCCACTCCTCAACAGGATATTGCGGAGCTCTCTCCCACACATCGGGGTCAGGATATGGGGATAACAACGGTTGCTTGGACGGCTCAGCTTCCCATCTGGCTCCCTCCCACTCCTGACCGTGAGAATTGTAAGGTTCCAGATCGTCATTCCCGATATCATCCGGCGGTTCTTCCCCGCCAACAGTAAAGCCGGTATCGTAGGGCTCTGTATGATGCAGGGGAACCGGAGTGCGGTGAAGCTCCTTGTTCTCATAGTCTCTTGCCGTCCCCAGTCCCGCACTGGAACGCCGTTCCACCGGTTCAAGCTTGCCCTTGTCCTGATCGATATCAAACCGGAAAGTCATTCTTCCGTTCATCAAGCGTCACACCTCGCTATCGTCTAATCTATATGAGAATATATGATAGAGAAGAGAGGATTATGCTATTTTGATATGATTAGACCAAGCTGAGCACTTTAGCCCTAACATTGTCCGCTTCGTAATGTTTCTGCAGCGTCCGGTAGGCATGGTCCGCAATAATTGCACCCAGTTCCGGTGTCTGGAGCAGCTTCACCACATGGTCGGCTATCCCGCCGGTTGTGCCCGCCAGCAAAATATTCCGCCCCGGCTCACAGATCAATTCTTCCGAGCCCTTCAGGCTAGTAACTACCGGAGTTTTGAGCGCCCATGCCTCCAGAATCTTCGAATGCCCGCCGCAGCCTTCACGCAGTGTTGCAATAACGGCCCTCGCCCGGCGTATGTATTCCCCCTCCTGCTCGGGCTCTTCAACAATCACAACAGAGGGATCACTTTTGGCCAAAGCCAGGATTTCGGGATGTATCTGACCACTGAAAATATAACATCTGCAGTCCGGTACTTTCGCCTTAATGAAAGGGTAAACCTTGCGATAGAATACCAATGCAGCATTTCTGCCCTGGTTCGTATGCATATTCCAGTGAAGGACAATGGAGTTGTCTTTAACGGGCGGTTCAGCATCACAATAGTCGTTCAAATCGATAAATGGAGGAACTACATGTACCTTGCCGGCATCTGCAAAGGATAAAGCCTTAAAGGACAGGGCATCCCACTCGGAGGCTGTCAGCAGCAGAGCGGTTTTATTCATTAATTTGCGTTCTTCCCGGCGGTACAATGCTGCATTCAATTGATGGTAACGTCTGCTTAAGCCCCTTTTGCCGGCAGCTTTTCCTTCCGACTGTCTGCTCTCCAAACGATGGGCATCCGTAATAATCATTGCGTCGGGTAACAGTGAAGAGATCATATCAATGCAGTTTCCAAGCAAGGGATGCGTTATAAATACATGGCTGTATGTATGCAAACGGCTGAGCGCAGTGATCTCCGCACGCAAGTCTTTGTTGGCATCGGCCAAAATAGTGCTGCTGCGCAGCTTGTTCAAGGAACCGAGCAATGAGCTTCGTTGCCCGGGCACCCGTGTTACCCTGTGGACTTTAAGCGCCGGTCCAGCCGTATAGGGGGTCTCCCGGTCGCAGTGACAATACTCCAACAGATCAATATCGAATCTCTCCAGCAATATGCCTAGATAATTCTCCGTTCTTATTTCTCTCTCAAAATCTTCCGGATAATGATGATGTGCGGATAGGAACAGCATTCTCTCTCTCATGACTATAGCTCCTTGGTTCTATGAAAATGATTGTTCTTCTAATAAGATTTAGAAAAAAAAGCAGCAGAGGTAACCGTCCTGCCACTTTTTATGAAACTTTAGTTGTAGATCAATAGTACCGCATTTTCATTCAAAAGATTGTCGATTTATGGGAGAAAAGATTTTTTATTTAATTTAGACCAAACTGAGCAGCTTTTCCCTGACACTTTCAGCCTCATAATTTACCATCAGTGTCTCATGCGCCCGGTCTGCGAGTACCAGGCCCTGTTCATGATCCAGAAGAAGTTTCACCACACTGTCTGCAAAAGTTACGGGATCATCAGCAATCAAAATATTCCGGGAATGCTCGTACAACAGACCTTCAGCTCCCTTTGTGCTAGACACAACAGGTGTCTTCAGCGCCCATGCCTCAAGGATCTTCAGGCGTGTTCCGCTGCCTTCCTGCAAGGGGGCGATGACTACCTGGGCCTTCCGGACATAATCCGCCACGCTGTCCACATAGCCGGTAATCACAATGGAAGGATCTTTTTCACCCAAAGCAGCCACATCAGGATGTACATCCCGTCCTACGATATACCATTTGATTTCGGGTACCCGGGCTTTCACAAGCGGATAAATATCACGGAAAAAGTAGGTCGCTGCATTCACATTTGGGAAATAGTTCATATTACCCGGAAGAATAATCCATTTTTCCTTAGGGGTATTAACAGTTGTGCGGTAATCGCTGATACGGATGAAATTAGGGATAACATGCACTTTATTTGCATTCTTGACAGAGATCGACTTGAACGCTAGACCATCCTGTTCCGAAGTAGTCAGCAGCAGGTTGGTTTTGTCCATCAGCTTCAGCTCATCCCGTTTCGTCCAATGCGCATTCAGTGAATAGAAAAGCTTAGCAAATCCGCTTTTCTTATGCGCCAGCTGGGCTGACAGGTTGCTCTCGAAATTATGGGCATCGGTGACAATGACAGCGTCCGGCAACTCGCCCCGTACAATATCAATACAGCAGCCAAGCAAGCTGTGTGAAATAAACACATGGCTGTAGCGGTTCTGATTACACAGTCTCTTAATTGCATCCTTCATGTCCACATCGACATGGCTCATATAAGAACAGTTGCGCCATGTATAAAGTGAACGCAGCATCGCCTTGCGGTAATTCATGGTTCGTTCCACTTCATGCACAGTAAGTGCGGGTAGGGCCTCTTCTTTATCAACCTGCCTCTGATTCCTGAAGGTCAGGAGATCTACATCATATTTGGTTAGCAGAATATTTAGAATATTTCCGGTTCTGAGTTTGCCTCCACTATCTTGCGGAAACGGATTCTCTGCGGATATGAACAGTAATTTCTCCCTCATGTCTTTGTCTCCTAATCTCCATTTTTTTCTGTATGTTCTATTGCGATGTTATGTGTCTAGCATATATTACCCCAAAGTGTATCTTCTTTTTGTCGTTTTATGGATTTTTGAGAAAAAAATTTCAAAAAAGCCCGGATTTCTGGAATGATAAGAACCCCGCCCCTCCCGTCAGGGCAGAGGCAAGGTTCTCGTTAGCCGGCTTCTGGAGACACAATTCCGGCCCTGCTGCTTCGCTTCGTACAAGGCGTTATCACTCAGCTTATACAGTGTATTCAGCGGAACCATTTCTGCCGAGGTGACAGTAATTACCCCGATGCTTATGGTATAGGGCATCGGCAGCCCTTCGACAACCGTATCAAGTACGGAAAGGCGCAGCCGTTCGGCGATTTCATCACTTGCCGCCTCGTCCGCACGGTGCAGAAATACGGCGAATTCCTCGCCCCCGAACCTGCCGAACAGATCACCATTAGCGAGCTGCCCTTCAATTTTACTTGCAAAATCCCGCAGCACCTTGTCCCCGGTATCATGGCCATAGGTATCATTTATACTCTTGAAATGATCCACGTCCAGCAGCAGGAACGAGAAAGGGGTAGCTTCCTTGGCAGCGGTGTCAAGCAGGGGGCCGGCACGTTGCACAAACGCTCTGCGGTTAAGAATGCCGGTCAGTTCGTCATATGTTGATACCCGCTCCAGCTCTGCATAGATCCGCTCCCGGGAAAGCAGCATAAAACCTGCTGTCCACAGGAACATCAACAGATAGACGGCAATATAAAAAAACGCTTGCAACAACCCCGAAGCTGCAGTGTCTGTTGCCCCGGTTCCCAAGAACGGCTCAACCGCCCGTCCCAGCAGCGACAACATCACGAAGCTGTAGAGCAGGCCCATAATTTTTTGCAGCGGAGTCTCTTTCAGCTTCACGCAGAGGATATACACCGGATAAGCCATAAGACCCGCAACGGACAGGGATGTCCAGACGATGACGATAGGCTGAACCCTTAAGGGAAACAGCATTTCTATCACCAGCAGTCCAGCCCCGGAGCAGCCTGCAAGCGTATAGTAACTTCTCTTTACCCGGTCTGTGCTTGCTCCGAGCAGCTTCAGCAGGGCTAACATCTCTGCGGTTGCTCCCGCCAGGCAGCCCAGCGCAAGGATCAGCCGAAGAAACTTAAAGGGAGTAGAACCCTCCACCAGCAGCAAAATCAGGATCACCAGCTGAAGCAGCTTTGCAACTATAAATAATCTGGAGGTTCCATCCCTCGGGTAACGGGAATGGTAGGCCAATACCAGCAGCACCGTAAAAAGATTGGCGAAAAAAAGGCAAACGAGCAAGGTCTTAAGATCAAAATGGACAGCTATAAATTTCACCTTCCTGCATCTATAACCATAGGCATATGTATTCTCCAATCCTACCTTAGCATCTGCGCTTACCGGGAGATCACTACACAATTTCGGCCTTGCTGCTTCGCCTGGTATAATGCCCGGTCCGAGAGCTTATACAGCATATTAAAGAATGTCCGGGGAGTGGGCAGAACGGTAATCACACCGATGCTGACTGTATACCCGCAAGGCAGATTTAACTTCGGGGCATCCATCACAGCCGTACGCAGCTGTTCCGCTTTGCGGCCGCTGTCCTCTTCGTTCAGCCCATAGAGCAGAACGGCAAACTCTTCCCCGCCCACTCTGCCGAACAGATCGTCGTTTCCAAGGCTGCTCTCAATCGTAAATGCAAAAGCCTGCAAGACCTTATCCCCTTTATCATGACCATAGGTGTCATTGACTTCCTTGAAGTGATCCAGATCCAGCAGCAGAAGGGAGTAATACTCCTGTTTTCTGACCGCAAGAGTCAGCTTCACTTCCGCCTCCAGAAGAAAAGCCCGGCGGCTCAAAATCCCTGTCAACGTGTCGTAGGTGGCCATTTTCTTCAGCTTTTTATAAGAATGCTCATTGGAGAGGAGAATAAAGGCTGCGGTACCTACAATCAGCAAAAAGAACATTCCCAGATAATATAGATATTGCGCGGTATTCGCGGACAAAGCGCCCATGCCGGGTTCCAGAAACAGGGCCGCGAACGCCCGACCCAGCATTGACAGGCCAAACGCATAAAATACGAATCCCAGCATACTCTGAAGCGGTGTTCTCTCCTTGTTAGAGGTCAGAAGATACGCCGGCAAAATCACAAAAAACATCGACCACAGCGATGTAGACGCGACCCGCAAATTCGGATGGTTAAAAAACAGCGCGATCATGCAAAAGCTGATTATACTGCCCACGATCAGCACTAAATAGTACAGCTTCACCCTCCGCCCGAACATGCCCATCATCATCAGCAGCGCTGCAATCTCCATGAAGCCTCCGGCAAGAATGAGCCCATTGCTCAGTGGAATTCCAATAAAGCGCGGGATAACATCCCACAGCAGGATGGAACTCCAATACAGGACCTGCACCCACTTCGCAGCAATAAATACGCATGAAGCAATGTCCTTCGGGAAGTAGAAGCGGTAAAAGGTGACGAGCAAGGCAATAAATAAATTCCCAAAGATAAACAAGTATAACAGCGTTGTAATATCAAGCTGGAAGTTCATGAATACACCACCATATACACGGAAATCAGTACTCTGTTGTCACAAAACTATAGCATTCCAAGACTCTGCCCGCAACATCATTTGCAGGTTTAGGTCTCTATAGCAAAAAGCGTATTTTATCCGGCATAACGGACAAAATACGCTTTGGCTTCATGAGAATCAGTTCTGCATTAACGGCTCACAGAAGTCATTCTATTCTTATTTTTCAAGTTCCCGCAAGTCATCAGCCAGTGCATACCCAACCTTCCAGATATCTCCTGCGCCCATCGTGATCACCAGATCACCGGGAGCGATACGGCCCCGCAGGTCAGCCAGCACGGCTTCTTTGGTAGGCAGATGCCTTGCACCGGCGTTGCTGTTCTGTATAATCAGCTCCACCAGCTTTGCGGAAGTGACACCTTCAATCTGCTTCTCTCCGGCCGGCGAATAGATATCCGTAATGATCACTTCATCAGCTTCGCTGAAGGCACGGCTGAACGCATCCAGCAGAAAGAAGGTACGGGTGTAGCGCTGCGGCTGGAACACGGCAATAATCCGTTTGCCGGTTGCTTTAGCTGCGCTGATCGTTGCCTGGATCTCCGTTGGATGATGGGCGTAATCGTCTATTACAAGAATATCATTGATTTCGCCAAGCACCTGAAACCGGCGCTTCGCTCCATGGAATTTCACGATAGCTGCAGCGATTTCTTCAAATGCAATCCCTGACTTCAGACAAGCAATGACCGCAGCCATTGAATTGTACAGATTGTACTGTCCGGGAATGGAGAGCTCAATGCGCCCCAGCACTTGACCGCCGCTGTTCATTGTATACGCCACCTGCCGGTCGCCGAGCACGATGTCAGTGGCTATATAATCAGCGTTCTGATGAATACCGTAGGTAATTACCGAGCCCTTAACTTCAGGTAAAAGGGCGCTGACATTCTCATCATCCGCACACACAATCGCGGTGCCGTCTTCGCGCAGCTGGTTCATAAACTGCACGTAAGCGGCCTTCAGGCGGCCGAAGTCCCCACCGTAATTCTCCAGATGGTCCGCTTCAATATTCGTTACGATCCCCAGCCAAGGATGATACTGCAGGAACGAGCCGTCGCTTTCATCCGCTTCGGCCACAACAAATTCCCCTTGTCCTGCCTTCGCATTCGTACCGACATTCATAATCTCTCCACCAATAATATAGGTCGGGTCCACTCCGCAATCTTCCATGATCAGCGCGATCATCGAAGAGGTGGTAGTTTTGCCGTGCGCGCCGGCGACAGCTACCCCTTTGCGTTCATTCAGCAGCCTGGCCAGCATCTGCGAGCGGTGTAGAACCGGGATTTTGAGACGTTCCGCCTCTACCCATTCCACATTATCACTTGCGAGTGCCGTAGAATAAACAACCAGATCTGCACCCTTAACCTGTTCCGCAGTATGTCCAATATAGACTTTGGCACCTTTGGCAATCAATTTCTCGGTTAATTCCTGAGCTGCCACATCGGAGCCCGTAACCGTATATCCCATTTCCAGCATCACCCGGGCAATCGCGCTCATTCCGTAGCCGCCGATCCCTATAAAATGCACACGTTCAGTAGTATCCAACAGTTCGTCACCAGCCTTTTTCAGAATCGGGTTGCTGCAAAAGCGTACTTCGTACATCAGAAATCAAATACAGCGTTCCGGACACGACAGCAAGGTCGTCTTCCGCTGTGATCGATTGCAGCAGTTGCAGCGCCTTACCCCAATTACGTTCTACTATGATTTTTAAGTTTTCTTTAGCATATTTCTCACGCAGACGTTCTGCGATGGCCTGCAGATCTTCCGCGTCCATTTTCTTCCGGAAATCCGGTTCGGTCAGGATGAGCGTATCCACTATAGGCAGTATATGCTTGAAGTATGACTCATGATGCTTATTTGCCAGCATCCCCATGAGCAAATTTAATTTACCGTATTTATAAAACTGCGGAAGGCTCTTGGCCAGGCTCTCCGCACCTTCGGGGTTGTGCGCCCCATCCAGTACAATGCGCGGAGAAGCACTTACCTCTTCCAGCCTTCCAGCCCAGAATGTGCTTCGGAAACCCTCCAGCACATCCTCATCCTCCAGCATAAAGGCCATATATTGCCGCAGAACCTCCAGCGCCATCATGGCCCCGGCCGCATTGCTGAGCTGATGCTCGCCTTTCATGGCAATGCCGATCTCAAGGGAGCGGAAGGGACCCTTAAAGTTAAAGCTCTGCACGCCGTCTTTGATTCCGGCTAGCTCATAGCTGAAATCTTCTCCGGCCAGATAGAGGGTAGAGCGGCTGTCTGCCGCTTTGGCCTTAAGCACCGCTATCGCTTCCGGCTGGCTCACACAGCTGACTGCAGGAACACCCGGTTTGATAATTCCGGCCTTCTCACCGGCAATTTCCTCCAGCGTATCTCCCAGCACATCGGTATGATCATGTCCGACATTCGTAATCACGGACACAATAGGTGTCACGATGTTTGTTACATCCAGCCTTCCCCCAAGCCCCGTCTCCCATACGACTACATCCGGATAACAGACCTCCCCGAAGTAGAGAATCGCCAGCGCTGTGGCCACCTCGAACATCGTCGGTGAACCAAGCTCGCTGTCTGCAATTTCCTGTACCAGCGGACGAAGCTTATTCGACAGCTCCAGCAAAGTATCTTCGGGAATATCCGTCCCATTGTACTGGAAACGGTTAGTGAACTTGGTGATATAGGGCGAAGTAAAGGTCCCTACGCTGTAACCGCTCTGGATCAGCACACTGGTCAAAAAAGCGCAGGTCGAGCCCTTTCCGTTCGTCCCCGCCACGTGAATGAATTTCAGCTTGCGGTGCGGATGGTCCAGCTTCTCCATCAGCAGCTCAATCCGCTCCAGACCCGGACGAATGCCGAAAGGAATTAGACTGTTGATCCACTCTACCGCTTCTGTATAGGAACTTAAGGGAGCGGTACCGCCGCCCCCGATGATCTCTTCCATATCCCTTATCCTCTCAGCTCTGCGATGCGGGCGAGCACTTTCTCGCGTTTTGCGGAATAGTCCGCCTGCTTTGCACGTTCCTCTTCGATGACTTTTGCCGGCGCCTTGGCCACGAAGCCCTGATTGCCGAGCTTCTTCTCCACGCGCTCTACTTCGCTGTTCAGACTCTGAACTTCTTTTTCCAGACGGATAATTTCCTGCTCAATATCGATCAGCCCCGACAGCGGCAGAAGAAGCTCTGCGCCCGTAACTACTGCGGACATGACTTTATCCGGTGTCTGCGGATCAAGGCTTGCTTCGAACGAAGATGTGTTGCAGAAGCGTCCGATGTAATTGTCGTTGCGGGTAATGATGCTCAAGGTGTCTTCATTTCCGGCTTTGATGATCAGCTCAACCTTCTTGCTCATCGGCACATTCACCTCGGCGCGGATATTACGAACCGCACGAATGATGTCCATCAGCAGGGTCATTTCTGCCACTGCCTGCGGATTCTCAAGCGCTGCATCATATTTAGGCCATTCCGCCAGGGTGATCGTTTCGCCTTCATGCGGCAGATGCTGCCAAATTTCTTCGGTAATGAACGGCATGAACGGGTGAATCAGGCGCAGCGTACGGTCCAGCACATAGGCCAGCACCGATTGCGTCTTCGCTTTGGCAGCAGCGTCAGCCCCATAAAGCGACAGCTTCGCGAACTCGATGTACCAGTCACACAGATCATCCCAAATGAAGTTATACAAGAGGCGGCCGGTCTCGCCGTACTCGTACGAGTCAATTAGACGCGTAATATCACGAGAAGTTTCGTTCAAGCGATGCAGAATCCAGCGGTCCGCCGTACTAAGCTCACCTGTAATGTCAATATCTGCAAAATTCACGCCTTCCAGATTCATCAGTGCAAAGCGCGAGGCATTCCAGATCTTATTGGCAAAATTACGCGCCTGCTCTACCCTCTCCATGCGGAAACGCAGATCCTGTCCGGCTGTGCTGCTTGTCGAAATCATATAACGCATAGCATCTGCACCATATTGCTCGATAACATCCAGCGGATCGATCCCGTTGCCGAGCGACTTGGACATCTTACGTCCTTCGGCATCGCGCACCAAGCCGTGCATGAATACATCGGAGAACGGCTTCTTACCGGTGAACTCCAGCGCGGAGAAGATCATGCGCGCTACCCAGAAGTAAATGATGTCATAGCCGGTAACCAGGACATTGTTCGGATAAAACCGCTGATAGTCGCTGCTGCTTTCATCCGGCCAGCCCAGTGTAGCGAACGGCCACAGATTGGAGCTGAACCACGTATCGAGAACGTCCTCATCCTGCTTCAGATCATCAAGTCCGCTGATTTCGCGGGCTTCCTCTTCCGTATATGCTACAAACACTTCACCTGTAGATTCAGAGTACCAGGCCGGGATACGGTGGCCCCACCACAATTGGCGGGAAATACACCAGTCACGCACATTTTCGATCCAGTTCAAATATGTTTTCTCAAAACGGTCCGGTACAAAATTAACACCTTCGCCGTTCTTCTGTGCAGTGATGGCAGCTTCGGCCAGCGGCTGCATCTTCACGAACCACTGGGTGGACAAATATGGCTCAACCACTGCGCCGGAACGCTCGCTGTGTCCTACCTGATGCAGATGGTCCTCAATCGAAATCAGAACGCCCTGCTCTTTGAGATCAGCAACAATCGCTTTGCGGCATTCGCTGCGGTCCAGTCCCTGATAAGGACCTGCCTCCTCGTTCATCATGCCGCCTTCGTCCATCACATTGATCTGCGGAAGGTTATGGCGTAGGCCAACTTCAAAGTCATTCGGATCATGGGCCGGAGTGATCTTAACCGCGCCGCTGCCGAATTCTTTCTCTACGTAATCATCGGCGATAATCGGAATTTCCCGGCCGATGACCGGAAGGATCAACGTTTTGCCGATTAGATCCTGATAGCGTTCATCCTTCGGATGCACCGCTACCGCCGTATCGCCCAGCATCGTCTCCGGACGTGTCGTTGCTACGGTGATGAATCCGCTGCCGTCTTTAAGAGGGTAGCGCAGGTGGT
The DNA here is from genome assembly GCF_000758525.1 of Paenibacillus sp. FSL H7-0357. Lineage (NCBI taxonomy): Bacteria > Bacillati > Bacillota > Bacilli > Caryophanales > Paenibacillaceae > Paenibacillus > Paenibacillus sp. FSL H7-0357. The sequence goes on from NZ_CP009241.1 coordinate 6,055,580, forward strand.
ACAGGTGACCGTTAACTTCTTTGTACTCAACTTCAATATCGGATAAAGCGGTACGGGCTGCCGGATCCCAGTTGATAATGCGCTTGCCGCGATAGATCAGTCCTTTACGGTATAACTCCACAAATACCTGGCGTACACCGCTGGACATCCCTTTATCCAGAGTGAACCGCTCGCGCGAATAGTCGAGGGACAGGCCCATCTTGGCCCACTGCTCATGAATGGTGTTGGCATACTGGTCCTTCCACTCCCATACCTGCTCCAGGAATTTCTCGCGGCCCAGATCATGCCGGGACAGGCCCTGCTGGCGCAGCTTCTGCTCCACCTTGGTCTGGGTAGCAATACCAGCATGGTCCGTTCCCGGGAGCCAAAGGGTATCGAAGCCCTGCATCCGCTTGGTACGGATCAGGATATCCTGCAGCGTGAAATCGAGCGCATGCCCGATGTGCAGCATCCCGGTTACATTTGGCGGTGGAATTACAATGCTGTAAGGCTCTGCTTCAGGCCGCATTCCAGCCTTGAAGAACTCCTTCTCCATCCAGTAGGCATACCATTTCTGTTCAGCCGCCTTCGGATCATATGTAGTCGGCATATCGCTCTTTGCGCTATTGTCGGCAGCAGCATCCTGTGCCGGATCTTGCGGCTTCAGCAGCTCTGCCGCCGCTTTGTTGTGATCAGCCATTCTAAACCCTCCATTTAAGTAGCATTGGTAGATGTATCTCTGAAGCTGGACCTCTGAAAAAAAATACAAAAAGGCCCTTCGTCTCAAAGGACGAAAGGCCATTCTTTCGCGGTACCACCTTTGTTTCGCGCCAATAAAAAATAAACCACCGTTCCGGTCCCATAGGTTCCGGAAACTTAGCGCGACACTCACGCAGATAACGGCTGCAACCGGCCACTTCCTAACCTGTGCTTCATGAATCTGAAGACAAGCTCAGAGGGGCAACTCCGGGGCGACTTCGGTGGCTGCATCCTGCGGAAACTCACAGCAATTTATAGTTCCGCTCTCTGAAGGGCTGACCGCCTACTCTTCCCGTTCCCAGTCTTTATTAAGAATTTACTTAATCCAATAATACATTTAGTACTATTCCTAGTCAACCAGCATACACACAAACTGCGGGACTTATACCGCCCATTTCTAAAATTAGCCTCCTTCGCCTGATTCGAACCCCTGGTGTTCATCCTTAATCTCAGCTCAGAGGACAGAAATACAAAAATCCCGATCTCATCCGATCGGGATTCTGACACCGATGCGCCTGCCGGCATCTCTTAAGGGATATACAAAACTTGGCCTTCCTCCACATTCTGACCGGAAAGACGGTTGTACATGACAAGCTCTCTTGCACTGAGCTGATATTTCTCCGCTATAGTATCGATTGTTTCTTCACGCTGGACAATGCAGAGACGCACTTTACGGAACAGATCCTTGCCGTTTAAGCCACCGATAAAGCGGCTTTTCCATTCCCCGTCACGGCCGGAGTCCGGAACAGGCGCCGCCGCAGCTGTATCCTCGGCGATAAGCTCCTCCTGTTCCTTGCGGGAGCGGCTGGAGCTGAGCAGGGAAGAGAAGGTAAGATGCTCCTTCGCGGGAATATCTTCTTCTCTCTTGCTTCCCAGGGCAACCTTGAGATCCGGCTTCTCCTCCTGCGGAGGTGCTGCTTCCTTAGAGATCACGCCTTCGCCCGCGTTCTCCTGATCAGCGTGAGATACGGAGCTATCCTGAGCAAAAAGTGCCGCATAGTCCCCATTTTCAGCAGAGAAATCCTCTTCTTCCTGATGGGACGCATGCACCTCCGCGGCTGTATTCTCAGCGGCAGCATCCGAAATGTCCTTTGTGCTGCCTGAACTTTCGGTGCCTGATACTTTGGCAATGTCAGAACTGTTAAAGGGATTTGTATAGCCAGCCTGATTTCCATCGGCCGGGACGGCCTGCTCCGCTCTCCCTTGTGCCCCGAAGAAGTGACCCGAAACAGGTTCGTTGTTCGCGGTTCCGGCTGCTGATATCCCCTGCGGGCTATCAAAGCTGTGTGTCCGCACCTTCACTTCCTTGTCCTTCTGTTGGGCCGGTGGGGATGCAGCAGGCTGGTGGGTGAACACAGTGCCTTCCAAAAACAGCGGATTCACAGCAGCTTCAGGGCCACTGTGGGCAAACTCATGCTCCTCAGCGAAATTCTCTGCGGTGCCTTCGCCATAAGTCCACACTGAGTTTTCATACAAGGCATCGTTCTCATGCTCCTTGGCCTCTACCCTAACCCCCGTGGCCTGTTTTTCCTCGTCAGGTGAATAAGCTGCCGTGTACTCCTCCTGCTGCCAGGCGGGCTGCGTCTCCGCTCCCCCGATTCCCCGCAGCGAGAGTACACCAGTTATATTGACCGTACGCATCGTAAGCAGGTCGATATCGAAATTCTCGATCTCCACCCCTATGTCTTCAAGTGAGCTGACCCGGGTCAGCGGTACTGTGATTTCAACAGGAATGGCATGCTCCAGACGTTCCGTCCGGTCATTCTCACCCCGGTAGAGTCCGGTGAGCAGAAGCTGTCCGTACAGCTCGGCCCGGTCCTCCCGCTGAATCACCTGGATTTCCGGAATCAGCTCCACCTCTTCCAGTTCAGCGATTCCCGGAAGTTCTTCCGAAAGGTGGATGCGTTCATAAATATCAAACCGCAAACCGTGGGACTGGTCAAACACGGGAAATGTCCTCCTTCTTGGCATAATCTAACCCCGAGACAAGCCCAGAGCATAAGCCCAAAATGTTACTCCTCTCATGTATATGCTTCAATCAGAAAGGCATGACAACTTTGGACACTTCATCAGAGCGGCCGTCTCTTATTGCTTGTCAAAACCAAAAATACGGGCATCGGGAACGGAATAATCCAGCGGCAGCCTGCTCCGCAGAACCGGTACCAGTGGATTGCCGGGGGTAACGCTGCCCAGCAAATCAGCCGGATGAAAAGCTCCCTGAATCGCTCCGGCTTCCTTTTCCACCGCCAGCATTTCGCCTCCGGTCCCCCCTCTACACAAGGCTTGCTTTCCCACCGCTTTGCGGTACACCTTAAGCGTTCCTTCCGCCATGACATCCAGCGAGCGGCAACGGACCGCCCATTTTCTCGCCTGGTTTCCTGTCCGCCCGCGCAGTTCATCATCACCTAGCAGCAGAAGCAGCAGCTCCGCCAGCCCCCCTGAATCTTCCGCAGGAAAGATCCAGCCTGTTTCCCCGTGCTTAACCATTTCCGGCATCCCCGTCGTCCCAGCCACAATCGGTGCAATACCGGCAAGCTGGGCTTCTGTGACCGAGTAGGGCTGCGTATCCTGCAGGCTGGGCTGCACATAGATATCGGCCTGCTGCAACGTGGCCGGGATATTGTCCAAATTACCCACAAACAACAGATGTCCCTGAATCCCCAGCGCTGCCGCCTGTGATCTCAGCTCTTCCAGGAGACTACCGCTCCCGGCTAAGACGCAGACCCAGTCCTGACGGCTGCGATGCACCAGACCCAGTGCGCCGATCAACACATGCACGCCCTTGATGTACTCGAAACGGCCGGCGTACATAATAACTTTATGTCCCCCGCCAAGCTGTACCGGGGAAGGCAATGCCGCCTTGTCATTGTACTGCTCCAGGTTGATCCCGTAAGGCAGCGTATGAATCCGCTCCGGAGTGACGCCGAGCTCATTCACCAGTTGACCGATCCATTTTGAAGAGACCAGGATCAGATCGGCGGCATGTGCGCCAAGCTGCTCAATCCGGCGGAAATAGCTCCAAATCGGCCGGCTCTCATATTTCTCCTTCGTAAGCTCCGGTTCAATCCCCTTATACTCGTAATACGACTCCCGGGCCAATGCCCCGTGAATGCTGGACACCAGCGGCACCCGATTTTTCATCACCCGCCGCAGCGCGTAAGTGGAGATGGGATCCTGGGTGTGGATGAGATCATAGTCCTCCAGGCCGAGCACAGACGCTCCCGCCTCAAACACATAACGGCCAATTTCAAAACTGAAGATGCCATGCTCCAGGTACAGATGCGGAAACCGCTGAGGATCGAGATAAGGCAGCAGCGTGTTATAGTATGCATTTTTATCAAAATAGCTCTCCTTGTTCAGCAAATATAACGTATTGCTCTCTACATGGCTTCCCATCAGCGTAACAGAATGCCCCTGCTCGCTCAGCTTGTCTGAGAGCTGTTTCATATACGTCCAGATTCCGCCCATATTAGTGAGTCCCCAGTAGGTGACCAGCAGTATTTTCATGAACCCCTCTCCCCGGCTTGTAGAATTCATTTCATGAGGAGCAGCCTGCTCCGCGTTAACAAAGTATTATATGACCAGCGCTGGCTATAAGGCATGGGCAACAGTCTCTTTCTATGAAAAAAAGCACCTGCCCGTTAATAGAAGTAGGTCTGCCGACCAGCTGCTGAAATCCAAAAAGCCCGGAAGGAAACGGCTTTCCTCCAAAGAATAAAAGCCTGTAGACGAGGCCGTAACGGCTCTGTCTGCAGGCTTATTTATACTTGGCTTAGCTCGCTCCCGCACAGGGGGATGGATGGTTCTCCGGGTTGAGCGGCTGACACTTTGCCCTCTCATATTCTATAGCTGGGCAGCGTTAAAAGTATCTCCGCCTTCAATGGTACCGGAGTTAAAACCTTTGTAGAACCAGCGTTTCCGCTGCTCCGAAGACCCGTGGGTGAAGCTGTCCGGCACCGCATATCCTTGTGCCTGCTTCTGGATCGTGTCATCGCCGACCGCACTCGCCGCCGTCAGAGCCTCCTCCAGATCGCCTTCTTCCAGCAGGTTCATGCCCTGGGCGTGATTGGCCCAGACTCCGGCCAGATAATCGGCCTGCAGCTCGAACCGGACCTGATATTTATTGAATTCCTTCTCGCTCAGGCTCTGGCGAAGCGAATTCAGCTGCTTCGACGTGCCCAGCAGGGTCTGTACATGATGGCCCACCTCGTGGGCAATGACATAAGCCATCGCGAAGTCGCCCGGCGCCTGGAAGCGCTGCTGCAGCTCATCATAGAAGCTCAGATCAATATACAGCTTGGCGTCCCCGGGACAATAAAACGGTCCAACTGCCGAAGTGGCCGTTCCGCAGGCAGAATCCACACTGCCGCTGTACATTACAAGCGTCGGATCCTCATAGGTCATTCCCTGCTGCTTAAAAATCTCACCCCACACCTCCTCGGTGTCGGCAAGAACCACGGATACAAATTCGGAAAGCTCCTGCTCCTCAGCTGTCTGCTCATAAGGAGCTGAAGAATTGGTACCGCTGGATGTCAGGTTCCCTAATATATCCCCGGCATTGCCCCCGCTGAGCAGTGTTACAATCACTACAAGAATAATTCCGCCGATCCCGCCGCCAATGACCTTCCCGCCGCCCCCGCCTCTGCCTCTGCGGTCCTCCACATTCGAACTGCCTCTTCTTCCCTGCCATTTCATGGCTATGCCCCCAGTCGTAGGATCGTTAATGTGCCAAGCTGCATTTCGTAAGGGTATCTATCTTATTAGTGTTATACCCAAAAACGGCAGATTGGCACTTCCACTTGCTGGGCGGGCGGGAAATAAGGGGGAGGGACAAGAAAGTAGAAACACGGCGGCAACACTAATTTAGCTGCAATTTTCTTCAACACTTACATCATCATTTGTAATGATGACCTTGGAATGGCCGGATAAGCTTTCGGTATACGAACATATCCCGACCGTTTTCGGCGAGTCCTCATCTCTTGGATCGGTATACTTAAGATAAATTCCGCCTTCGCCGGAAAGGCTTAGCTCAGGGCTGATTTTCACCTTTCTTCCACTGGATATCCCTTGCTCGAAGCTTTCCTTGGAACTGCTCTCAATAACTTGGCCAGCGGAATCGCTCGTAAGGACCCCTGTCTCGACAGAAAACAGATCGTAATCGGATTGATTGTCTACGGTCACAGTAAAACTGCCAAATTGCTGAATCAGTTTCACAACATCCGAACCGACAGTAGCTGCAGTAATACTCCCGGCAATTATTAAAACCGCATCGAAGACGGCTATCGTTACAGAGATTCTGTTCCATTTCATCTGACGTCCATCTCCTTTATTAGAAAGACGAACCGAGACGCAGAAATGTATCATCCGTTAAATATTTAGGACGGATGGAGCTTGAAGGGGGCGACACCGGGCTTTCCGCGGATCGGAGGTACTTGTACCTCTCATTCGCGGATTCGCATCATCAAGTTTGCGACTTATTCACATTTGTGATTGTGATTGTTAATTTTCCATACAACAAAAAAGACGCCAAGGCAGGGGGCGGGACTGCACCTTGTCTCACAAACAGGGTGCAGCTCCTTCAGCCTCGGGTCTCTTTATAGTTGCATTATAAAATTTGATTGTCTTTAGATCATTTAGTCGCTAGGCAACTCCAACAGACTGATCTCAGCCTATTGTCCCGCCGCCCAGTTCCTCCCGCAGCCGCAGCATATCCTCCGGCCATGGATCGGCTATTTCCAGCCTTTCCTTGCTCCAGGGATGGCTGAAAGCCAACACCTCACCGTGCAGAGCCTGACGGCTGCTGCCTGTCAAACCCCAGCGCGGCCCGCCATACAGCTCATCCCCGTACAGCGGATGACCCATATGGCTGAGGTGTACGCGGATCTGATGCGTGCGTCCGGTTTCCAGCTGCACCTTAAGCGAAGTGCCGCCTTGCAGCACCTCGCGTCCAAGGATTAACGTTACCGCGGATTGTCCGCCGGGCGACACACGCCTGCGCGCCGCATGATGACGGTCGCGGCCAATCGGGGCGTCGATCACCTTGAGCGCAGGCGGGACGACGCCCTCCACAATCGCGGCGTACCGCCGCGATATCACCTTCTCGCGCATGTCTTCATCGAGTACAAGCTGCGCATATTCATTCTTCGCATAGAGCACAGGACCCGTGGTATCCTTGTCCAACCGGTGTATATGCCGCACGGCGACACCACCGCCGGAAGCGGCATAATGCGCTGCAACAACATGATCCAGCGTTGTATCTGACCCGCTGCCGTCCGGGTGAACCGCCATACCCGCAGGCTTATGGACAACAAGGCAAAAGTCGTCCTCATACAGCACTTCAAGCTCCTGCCACACCGGCTCAATGCCCGCTTCCCGATAAGGAAAAAGCGCCAGCCGCAGCCGGTCGCCCTTCCACTGGATGCCGCCTTCGCGGCGCAGCCGGGCATGGAGTTTCACCGGCATCCCGGCCGTCTCCAGCAGCCAGCGGTCTACTGCAGCCTGCGGATCAGCTGCTCCGGTAACGACCCGGCCGGGCATGGCTTCCAACCATTCGCCGCGCCGGGTCCAGGCGCCGCCGCCCTGGACCGATACATTATCTGCTCCGGACATCACAGTGACTTCAGGGCGTTCAAGTGAGCTTCGATAGTATCATCGATATCCTGCTCGCTGTGTACAGCGGATACGAACATTCCTTCGAACTGCGATGGCGGAACACTGATGCCCTGATCCAGCATCTTGGCGAAGTAGCTGCGGAACATATCCAGGTTACTGGTTTTGGCCGTTTCGAAGTTGATTACCGGACCTTCGGTAAAAAACGGGCAGACCATGGAGCCCACACGGTTAATTGTCAGCGGAATGCCGGTCTCGGCGCTGTTCCGCTTAAGACCTGCTTCCAGACGTGCGCCGAGTGTCTCCAGTCGGTCGTACACCTCTGGCGTCAGCAGCTTCAGCGTGCTGAGACCGGAAGCCATCGCCAGCGGATTGCCGCTGAGCGTACCCGCCTGGTAGATCGGGCCGGATGGAGCGATCTGTTCCATAATCTCTCTTTTGCCGCCATAAGCGCCTACGGGGAGACCGCCGCCGATTACTTTGCCGAAGCAGGTCAGATCCGGTTCAATGCCGAACAGTCCCTGAGCGCAGCTGCGGTTCACGCGGAAGCCTGTCATGACCTCATCAAAAATCAGCAGTGCTCCGTAACCCGTCGTCACCTTGCGCAAGCCTTCGAGGAAGCCCGGAAGCGGCGGCACAACGCCCATATTCCCGGCAATCGGTTCAACAATAATCGCGGCAATCTCACTGCCATAGCGTTCAAAAGCGATTTTGACCCCTTCCAGATCATTGTACGGCACAGTGATCGTGTTGACCGCTACGCCTTCAGGCACGCCAGGGCTATCCGGCAAACCAAGTGTGGCTACGCCGGAGCCGGCTTTGATCAGCAGGCTGTCCGCATGACCGTGGTACGAGCCCTCAAACTTGAGGATTTTGCTGCGTCCGGTAGTTCCCCGGGCCAATCGGATCGCACTCATAGTAGCTTCCGTACCGGAGTTGACCATCCGCACGATATCCACCGAAGGGACACGTTCCACCACTGTTTTGGCCATTTCCGTCTCCAGCAGCGTAGGCGCGCCAAAGCTTGTCCCTTTTACCGCCGTCTCCTGCAATGCCTTTACGACCTCTGGGTGAGCATGCCCCATAATGAGCGGTCCCCACGAGCAGACGTAGTCAATAAAGCTGTTGCCGTCGATATCGTAAATGCGCGAACCCGCGCCATGATCCACATAAACCGGTGTCAATCCTACGGATTTGAACGCCCGCACCGGGCTGTTCACCCCGCCGGGAATATACTGCTTCGCTTCTTCAAAAGCTGCACGGGAAGCTTCTTCCCGGCGCGCCAATGGCACATTACCCATGGTCCCTCACTCCTGTTCAATTCTTGATTAGTTTAACCCTGCAGCCAGCGTGCCGCATCCTTGGCAAAATAGGTAATGATAATATCCGCTCCTGCACGCTTCATGCCGGTCAACATTTCCAGTACTACCGCCTGCTCGTCGATCCAGCCCTGCAGCGCCGCCGCTTTGACCATGGAGTATTCTCCGCTCACATTGTAGGCAACCAGCGGCAGATCGAACTGGTCGCGGATGGTCCGGATGACATCCAGGTAAGCCAGCGCCGGTTTCACCATCAGCATATCCGCACCTTCCAGCACATCCGAATCCGCTTCGCGGATCGCTTCCCGCAGATTGGCCGGGTCCATCTGGTAGGTTTTGCGGTTGCCGAACTGCGGAGCAGAGTCAGCGGCTTCACGGAACGGGCCGTAGAAGGCCGAAGCATATTTTACCGAATAGGACATAATCGGCACATGCTCGAAGCCATTCTCATCCAGTCCGGTGCGGATCGCCTGCACGAAACCATCCATCATGTTGGAAGGTGCGATAATGTCCGCCCCGGCCTTGGCCTGCGATACCGCTGTACGGGTCAGTAGCTCAAGCGAAGCATCGTTGATGACATCGCCGTGTACGACACCATCTACTGTATGGGTATGAACCATACCGCAGTGGCCGTGATCGGTGAATTCACAAAGGCAGGTATCGGCAACGACCAGCAGCTCAGGATACCACTGCTTGATCAGCCGCGTAGCTTCCTGCACGATGCCGTCATCGGCAAAACCAGAAGAACCGATCGCATCCTTGGTCTCAGGAATGCCAAACAGCAGCACAGCAGGAATGCCCAGGGCAGCAATCTCATCCACTTCGGCCTTCAGCATGTCGAGCGAGAAATGATACACACCCGGCATGGAGCCGATCTCATTCTTCACACCTGTTCCATAGGTAACAAAAATCGGCTGGATGAAATCCAGCGTATTTAATAACGTCTCACGCACCATTCCGCGAATTCCGGCTGTCCCGCGCAGACGGCGGTGCCGTGTAATTGGAAAACTCATTGGACATCCTCCTGTATAGTAGATATATAAACACATAAGTTAAGTGATCTATTGAACAATAGCCCTGCTGTGAACTGAATGAGACCCGAAGAAGGGCACTCATGTAGTCACAGGCGAACCCGGTCGGACTGAGGTGAACTCAGAGTAACTCAGATAAATACAGGCAAACAAAGGGTAAACTAAGCAAACTAAGCAAACTAAGCTAACCCAGCAAAACCAGCTAATCCAGCTAACCCAGCTAACCAAGTAAACCAAGTAAACCAAGTAAACCAAGTAAACCAAGCAACCAAGCTAACCCAGCTAACTCAGCTAACTAAGCTAACTAAGCTAACTAAGCTAACCCAGCAAACACAGCAAACCCAGACAAACACAGGCAGATTGCGCTAACTGCATTCTCTGCAACTAATTTCACAATATGCCCGCTGATTTGCCGCCTAACTGTACTTCATACAGCTAAAATCACCGAAATAGCGAATTTCCGCTTAAATGGGCAAATTTAGCTGTACAGAATACAACTAACCATCCTTATGAGGGATTTAAGTCTATTTTAGCTGTACAAAGTACAGCTAAGTTAGATTTCCCTATCCGTCCGTCAGCCATTAAATGATTATCGCAGCCGCGTTCCTTCATTCCAGCGGCACAACTCCTGTACCAATCCCTCGATCGTCGCCTCGTCAGGGAGCAACCCTGGAGTCAGACCGGCTTCTACGGCGGTCTTTTCGGTCACGGGGCCGATGCAGGCAATCTTCACGCCCGCCAGCAGCGGAAGCGGATCTTCAAGCCCCATCCGCTTCAGGATGCTGATGAAGTTGCGCACTGTCGAAGAGCTGGTGAAGGTAACCGCGTGAATCCGCTTCTCCTCCAGCAGCTTAAGCAGCTCGATGTCATCCTCGCCGGTGACCACCGTCTCGTAGGTGTCCACTTCGGTCACTTCCAGCCCCAGCTCCCTCAGCTTGTCCGGCAGCCACTCGCGCGCGAGGTCGCCGCGTGGCAGCAGCACCTTCTGCCCAGGCAGCAGCCTGGAGCCGAAGGCTTCGATCAGCCCCTCTGCCTGGAAGACTCCAGGCAGCTCCTCGGCCACCAGCCCGCGCTGGGCCAGCGCCGCGGCTGTGGCCGGTCCCACCGCGCCGATGCGCGCGCGGTGCAGGCCCCGGATGTCCACCTTGAGCTCCGCCAGGTGACGCCAAAAAAACTCCACGCCGTTCGCGCTCGTGAAGAAGACCCAGTCGTATGCGGATAACGCGCCGAGCGCTTCTGCAATCTTGGCCTTCTTCTCTGCGCCTTCCGGCATGACCGTCTCAATGACCGGGAACTCGTACGGCTCGCCGCCCAGTTCCTCGATCCGGTCCACCAGCTCGCTTGCCTGGCTGCGGGCCCGTGTAACCACAATGCGCTTGCCGAACAGCGGCAGCGCTTCTACCCACATCAGCTGCTGGCGCTGCAGCACCACGTCGCCGACGACGATGACGGCAGGCGGCTGGAAATCCGCCGCCTTTACCTTCGCCTCAATGTCGGCGAGTGTCCCGATCAGTGTCTCCTGATCCGCACGCGTGCCCCAGCGGACAAGCGCGACCGGCGTTTCCGGCGACCGCCCGTGTTTGATCAGCTGGGCGCTGATATAACCGATTTTGGCAACGCCCATCAGAAACACCAGTGTTCCAGTAGCATTCGTCACCTTATCCCAATGAATGGAATGATCCAGCTTATCCGGACTTTCATGTCCGGTAATAATCGAGAGCGAGGAAGCATAATCCCGGTGAGTCACCGGAATGCCGGCATATGCCGGCACGCTGATCGCCGAGGTAATGCCCGGCACGATCTCATAATAAATGCCATGTCTGCGCAGCAGCTCCGCTTCTTCACCCACACGGCCAAAAATCGTCGGGTCCCCGCCCTTCAGCCGCACGACCGTCTTTCCCTCAAGCGCCAAATCGACGAGCAGCTGATTGATTTCCTCCTGCTTCATCGTATGGCGGTCAGGCAGCTTGCCTACGTATATTTTTTCTCCGCCGGACTTCATATGTTTCAGCAACCTCGGGCTGGCCAGCCGGTCGTATACCAGCACATCCGCCTTCTGGATGCACTCCAGGCCTTTCACCGTAATCAGCTTGGCGTCCCCTGGACCTGCACCTACAAGATAGACTTTCCCCTTCATCTCCATCATCCCCTTACATCCGCCAAAATCTTCTCCGCTCCCCGGGCAATAAGCTTCCTGGCGACCTCTTCGCCAAGCTGAACCGGATCTTCCCCGGTACAGGTTTCCTTCAGGATCACTGAGCCATCCGGCGTTCCCACCATGCCGGTCAATGTGATGACCCGGCGGGTAGAATCCGGTGCAGCAGCACCTGCTAATTCATTGGATTCAGTCCCACTGTCTTCTGCTCCCAGTACCGCAAAAGCGCCAATCGGCACCTGGCAGCCGCCGTTCAGTGCGCCAAGAAACGTCCGTTCCGCCGCCACTGTAAGGGCCGTATGCTCATCATTATAAAGTGCTAGCAGCTTCCGCAGCTCGGCGTCATCCTCCCGGCATTCGATGCCGAGTGCTCCCTGCCCTACAGCAGGCAGGCAGACCTCCGGCGGCAGATAAGCCGTTACCCGGTCCTCCCAGCCCATGCGTGAGAGGCCCGCAGCCGCCAGCAGGATCGCGTCGAATTCACCGCTCTCCAGCTTCTTCAGCCTTGAGTCAATATTGCCGCGAACCGGCTGAATGTCCAGATCAGGCCGCAGTGCGGCAAGCTGGCTGGAACGGCGCAGGCTGCTGGTGCCGACGCGCGCACCCTGCGGCAGCTCATCCAGACTAGCTGCTCCGGTAGCGATCAGGCAGTCGCGCGGATCGACCCGTCGCGGCACAGCACCGTTAATCAGCCCTTCCGGGAGTTCAGAGGGCATATCCTTCATACTATGTACAGCCATATCGATCTCTTTGGCCAGCATGGCCTGCTCAATTTCCTTTACGAACAACCCTTTGCCGCCTACTTTGGACAAGGTGACGTCCAGAATCCGGTCGCCTTTGGTGACAATCCGGTGCACTTCAAAGGTGAAGCCGAAGCCGTGCTCCTCACTCAGACGCTCCAGATCGGCAATGACATGCCCCGTCTGTGTCAGCGCGAGCGCGCTTTGTCTGCTGCCTACAATAATCTTGCGCATATTTACATTCCTCCCGGTAACCTGCATGTGCCTTGCTGCTCTCACAATCATACTACTCTTATACAATCAGCGGCATGCCTGCCGGTCCTTCAAATTCTCGCATTTGCCCGAAGATCAGCGGAACTTACCCGTGAGACGCTTTTTACAACGGCATCCGCAAGGCTTGGTTCAGCCGCATTCCGGTCATTTACCCGGCGTTTCCCCCGGATTCGGCCACCAATGGATACTCCCGCAACATTCTGGCAGGTTTTTCACTTCTACCAGCACCTCGTGCCTTCTTCAGCAGTCAGCCCAACGTTCCCGGATCTTCAACATACCTACGCCTCACGGTTAGCGGCAATCCAGACCTGAACCGTCTCCGGGCTCCACTCTTTAAAAGTACCCTGTCTGATCTCATCCAACACGTCCAGATGGGCCAGCTTGCGCAGAAGCCGGGCACGGACCGCGGCTGAAGGCTCCTGCCGCTTGATCTCTACCCGCAGCGCATGCAAAAAATCCAGGTACGGCTCGTATTCCTCGCCCAGCATCTCCGCAACCTGCTCCGTAATCTTCGCAGCCACACCAGGACCAGCGCCCGAAGTCGATACGGCCACCGTCAGACGCCCCCGGCGAAGCACGCCGGGAGTAATGAAGTTCCCCGCCTCGGCATGGCTGGCCACATTCACCGGAAGGCCCAAAGCCTTGGCCTCGCGTGCGGCTGCTTCATTAACCGCCGCATCACTGCTGGCGGCATAGACCAGGAAGGCCCCCTCAAGATCCCCGGGAGCATAAGGGCGGCTAATCCAGATTAGCATGCCCTTCTCTGCAAATTCGCTAAGCCTCTCGGTTAACGAGGGGCTGACAACGGTCACCGCCGCTCCCGCTTCCAGCAGCGGACCTACTTTACGCTCGGCAACGGCCCCGCCGCCGATCACCACTACCCGTTGATCCTGCAAATCCAGCATGACCGGAATATAATTCACCATGTTCATCACTTCCCGCCCCAGCCGTGGAAATCAGACCATGAATTCAGCAGAAAATTCAGGATAATGAAGCCGTATCCCGAAATCGCCCAGCGGGCCATAACCGTCCCGCTTCTTCGGCCGGACCGCTTCAGCAAGATATAGGTTAAGTAAATCCCAAGCCCGACAAGTGTAGTCAGCACCTTGGGATCCTGGAACAGCGGGGTCCGCCCCTCTGCGATAATGGACATGCCCGCCAATACAAGCGATACGCTCAGCAGGGGAACCCCGGCGAGGATTGATGTATACGAATATTTGTCCATCGTTTCCAGACTAGGCAGACGCCGGACGCGGTCATCCCATTTCTTGCTCTTCAGCTTACTGTGCAGGAACAGATACATTATCGCAAATACCGCACCCAGTGTCAGTGCGCCAAAGCTCAAATTAGCTAAAATAATGTGCATTGCCAGCCATCCGTGCACCGCACTCCAGCTCTCCAGGCCATGATCCGCAGCCGTCAGCCATACCCGGTTCAGCAGGAACACACTGAAGCCCGCTCCGCTGAGCAGCAGGATGGTGAATTCACCTCCGCGCGTGTACGCCACCGCAAGTGAAGTCAGCACGATACTGAATGAGAACCAGAACAGGAAATCATAAGGGGTGAAAATAGGCAGTCCTGCCTCCTGGGAGAACCGGATCGCAAGCCCGGCAGACTGCAACAGTCCCACAACGACAAGAAGCCCCGTGCCTAGCCGCTTCCCGCCCGGATTACGCCGAAGGCAATCCGAGAAAATAAACAGCAGGCTCAGGGCATATAGCAGCAGAGCGGTATCATATATTCCGTTCAGCAGTTGCATGTTCTTCACCCGCCCAGCAGGCCTGCCGGAGCAAACACCGTCTTAGGCACGTTGAAGTCGATGCTTGAAGAACGTTCATTGTCAGTCCGCTCAACCGGTGCAGGGCTGCCGCCGTCCGGATCGGTTCCCAGCTGCTCCTGAAGGGCAAAGATTTGCGTGAAATAATCAAGTGCCTCACTACCCTGCTTGCCGCCGGACAGTTCCTTAATCACATTGATCGGATCATGCATCATCTGGTTCACAATACTTTTCGTCAGGCGGCGGATCACCTTGCGCTGGTGCTCGTCCAGCTCGGGCAGCTTGTTGAACAGACTATCCATAGTTTCTTCATAAATCCCGTTCGATTTGTCCTGAAGCGCGCGGATGACCGGTCTGACGCCAAGCGTCTTCAGCCATACCTGGAATTCCTCCATCTCTTCTGCGATCATGACCTCGATCTTGGCCGCTTCACTGCGGCGCATCTCCAGATTGCTCTCGACGATGCCTTCCAGATCATCAATGTCATACAGGAACACATCCGGCACACTTGCCGCCGCCGGATCAATATCACGCGGAACGGCAATATCAATCATGAACAGCGGCCGTGAAGGACGGCGCTTCATGCCGGCAGCCACCTGATCCGCAGTCAGCACAAAACCGTCAGCGCCAGTAGAGCTGATGACAATATCGACTTCATCGAGATGCTTCAAAGCCTCGTCAATCGTGCTCGGCTTGCCCGAGAACTTCTCAGCCAGCTCTATCGCCCGCGACAACGTGCGGTTGGCAACAATAACCTCTGCCGCACCGCTGCTGTACAGATGCTTCACCGTAAGCTCGCTCATTTTGCCGGCGCCGAGAATCAGCACTCTTTTGCCGGTGAACATGCCGAAAATACGCTTGCCCAGCTCCACCGCCGCATAGCTGACCGAAACCGCGCTTTCGCCGATCGAAGTTTCACTATGCGCCCGTTTGCCAAGCGTCACAGCCTGCTTGAACAGCTGGTTGAACCATGTACCGGTCACGCCTTCTGCTTGGGCAGTCAAAAAAGAATTGCGCACCTGTCCCAGGATCTGCGTCTCACCAATCACCATGGAATCTAAACCGCAGGTCACACGGAACAAATGGGCAATAGCCTGCTCATCTTCATATATATACATATGCTGTGCAAATTGTTCACTCTTTACATTGAACCACTGCTCCATAAAGCTGCGGATGAAGTATCCGCACATATGAAGGCGGTCCACGACCACATAAATTTCCGTCCGGTTACAGGTGGCGACGACAACCCCCTCCAGAACGCTCTTGGTCTGCATCAGTTCATGGAGCGCCGCAGGCAGATCCTTCTCCGCAAAAGCGAACTGCTCTCTCACCTCTACGGGAGCCGTACGGTAATTCAGGCCAACGACGACAATATGCATCGCTTGTTCACCATCCTAGTCTCTAATCAGTGGTGTAGGCACTATCACTGTTTATCCATATTTAAAGGTATGTCATACACAACATCCGAAATCGCTGTGTTAAGTATATCACAAGGAAATAGGGCTTTTTACAAAACCTTTGAACTATTTATGACATCCAGATAATAATTATTATAAATAAAACCCCGGAGAAGTGCTATCGTTTATGATGGGTTTTTTTCAGAATAATTATAATGTTTTTTTATAACAAAAAGGAGCAGCGCTTTACCTGCTCCTTTAACAACAATCTCTGAGGTATTCCATATTCCGCATCAGACTTGCGGAATGACTGTGACAGCTTCTCCGCCGCGAACTCACCCTAATAATCCTTGATCATCCGGCAAGAGCCACGTTTGAGCAATACCGCATCGTAGACAATATGCTGGTTGTTTGACTGCCCCGAGATGAGGTCAAAGAGAACGCCCACGCTTGATAATGCCATTTCCGTGCCCGGTTGGCTGATTGTATCCAGAGAGGGGTGAAAATACTCAGCCATCTCAATACCATCAAAGCCAAGGATCGAGATGTCGCCCGGAATAGACAACCCGGCGGTAAGCACAGCTTTGGCCGCACCAATCGCAATGGTGTCGGAGGCTGCAAAAATAGCCGTAACTCCCTTATTCTTGTTGAACAGTCTACGCGCGGCATTAAATCCGGAGCTGGGACTGTATTCACAATCCTCGACCATTTGAGCATCGTAAGGCAGATTATGCTCTTCCAGTGCTTTTTTGTAGCCCAAGTGCCGGCGGTTGCCTGTGGTTTCGTCCAATAAAGGGGACTTAGCCAGAAACCCGATATTCGTATGCCCGAGTGAGATTAAGTAATTGGTCGCCTTATAGGCTTCCTTCAATTCATCAATGATCACACTGGAAAATACGGAGGGGTCCACCTTCTGGGTTGAGGTAATCGTCGTCAGCACAAAAGGAATCGTCAGCTGTTTGAACTTTTCTTCGGAATGATTATACGTTCCGCCCATAAAGATAATCCCGCAGAGATTCTTTTCCTTCACCAGTTGAATGGCCGCTTTGATTTCATCCGTTCCATCCTCCACCTGTTGAATGAGAAACGGGTAACCCCGCAAATTAACCTGCCGTTCAATTTCTTTGATCATATTGGAAAAGAAAGGATTGGTAATCCCCTTGACCATAAGTGCAATGTTCTTGGATTCCGTGGTTTTCAAATTCCGCGCGTTGGAATTGGGAACATAATTATATTCCCTGACCACACTTAGAACCTTCTCTCTTGTCGCCTTGCTCACCAGCCCTTTGTTGTTGATTACCCGCGAGACTGTTGAGATGCCGACACCGGAAATCCGCGCGATATCCTTAATATTTACGTCCACTGTACTCCCCCATCTATGGGTAAAGGAGCTATAAGTAATTATAGCTCCCTTACGCCTTATAGCATTCCTTTAGTTGACAGGAACAAATTCTGCTAATTGTTTCTGTACTTCGGCAATGACCTTGTCAATTCCTGCTTTTTTCAACTGTTCGCGGTATTCTGCAACTGCTTTTTTAGGTTCCTGGCTAGTTTTGCCAAGCATCAGCTGGATACCAAGCTGTGAATTCACGTTGGAGATTGAAGCGATTTCTGTAGTCACATTCGACGGATCGAAGCTGAATCCGTTGTACGGATCATCGATCGCCACTTTATCCCATTCAGCGAACAAGGAGTTGCGGATAGGGTTTTCGGTATCACTCGGAACAACGAACTTGTCATTTCTGAGTGACCAGGCCGAGAAGCCGCCAGCATCCGTTTTTTCATTGTAGCCTGGAGGGAATTTCTTGATGCCGTCTTCAATGACATATTGCTTGCCTTCAATCCCGTATTGAATAAGGTTGTAATAGCTCTCATCGGTCATAAACTTCTCAATCACCATCAGTGCGCGTTCCGGATTAGCCGAATTTGTGCTGATTACGGTCGAGTTGTCCACGCCCATCTTACGTTTGATTTTCTTGTTGGCTTCAGCGAAAGTGAAGAAGTAAGGATCTGATTCAGGTTGTGCCTTGATATCCGCTCCATACTGGCCGATCCAGTCTTGGGCATGAGTCAAATAACCAGCAGAGTTTCCCGCTCTAAAGTTCTCTTTCCCGCCCATGGTTGCGGACAGCACATCTTTACCCCAATACCCTTTATCCGCCCATTCACGCATTTTCACAGCCCAGTCTTCAAATTCCTGGGTGTAGGCCGGATGGAAGACGGTTTTGAAGTCCTCCGGACTCTTAGTCACCAGATTCAGTTCATTTAGAGAAATACCAGGGGCGTTAAGCCACATACCCGTGGTATCGACCAGCATTCTGAACATATTCTGCGCATCTTCAGCCTTGCCGTTGATTGGCGAGAAGGATTCATTTGCGACAACATTATCCATGTACTTCACCATATCATCTATTGAGCTGATTTTCTCCATGCCGTATTTCTTCAGCAGATCAGAGCGATAGGCAAAACCGGTAGGTGTGTATTCACTGTAAAGACTCGGAACTCCATAAATTTTACCTTTGTATTTCGTGTTCTCCCAGACAGTTGCAGGAATTTCCGCCTTCAGCTTAGGAGCAACCTTGTCCAGCATCTCCGTGATGTCCACGAGTGCGCCTTCACTGGCTAATGTAAAATAGGAAACTGGTGCTCCGGGAGAGGCGTGGGACATATCAAAATTTTCACCGGAAGCAAATAACAACGGGTACTTGGTAGCCGTATCCGGCCAGTCAATATACTTCACTTCAATGCTTGCGTTCAGATCTGCCTTGAGCTTCTTGTTGATCTCGCCAAGGATCGCCTTGTTGTTAACCCCTTCACTGCCCCACAGGTAGTACGTCAGCTTGGCTTCCTTCGAAGTGTCCACTCCACCCGTATTTGCAGTAGTTTCCGACTTTCCGGAATCCGTTGGAGAAGTGCTTGACTCATTGTTGTTGTTCTTGGACGTACAGGCTGTCAATACCCCGGCAAGCATGAGGACTGCCATTAAAGAAGACGCGATTTTTTTACCTTTCATCAGGTAAGCCTCCCTTTTCTTGTCTGTTTATAAAACCTTCATCTATAATAAACGCCTCTCTTAAGAGAACACGTCCATTAACCCTTTACTGCCCCGACGGTAAGCCCTGTTACAAAATAACGCTGCACAAACGGGTAGAGGAGAATAATTGGCCCTGTGGCCAGAACAGCTGTAGCCATCTTGATAGATTGCGTAGGAAGATCGGCTGAATTAATCACTGCCCCCGAGTTGATCATAGTCCCAAGGTTGGTCTGATTAACCATTCGCTGCAAAAAGTATTGCAACGGATATTTAGTCGGGCTATCCATATACAACATCCCGTTGTACCACTCATTCCAAAAGCCCAGCGCCGAGAACAGCCCAATGGTGGCCAAGGATGGAACCGCCAAGGGAATAAAAATCCGCCAGTAGATGCGGAAATCGCCGGCACCGTCAATGGTAGCGGATTCATATAAGGAATCCGGAATCGCCTTCATGAAATTGCGCATCAGGAAGATCGACCAGGCGCCGACCACAGCCGGCAGGATCATGGCGAACAAGTTATCCTTCATATGAAGATGCTTGACCATCAGGATATACGTTGGAATCAAGCCGCCGCTGAAGAGCGTCGTAAAGTAAATCAGAAAGGAGAAGAAATTGCGGTACTTGAAATCCTTGCGGTTGAGCACAAAGCCGGCCATCGACATCATAAACAGTCCCAGCACCGTACCCACTACAGTGATAAAAATAGTTACCTGATAAGCATTGATGAGATTTGTAGAGTTGTTAAGCAGCAACTCATAAGACTTGAAGGAAAATTCTTTGGGCAGCAGCTTGTAGCCTTCGCGGACAATTTCCTGCTCGTTCATAAATGAGGAAGTGATCATCAGCGCAAAAGGAAATAAACAAATCAGCGCAAAGATTGTGATGCACAAATAGCTGATGGCTTTAATGAAGATACTGCCGACATCTTGTTTGACTGCTTTCTTTTCCATTATCATCACCCCTGTTTCTTTCTGAATCTTAGAATAATGCGCTGTCAGGCTCGACCTTGCGCACAATAAAGTTCACCACAAGCACCAGAATCAGCCCGAACAAGGATTGGTAGAAGCCAACAGCGGCTCCCATGGAGAAGTTGAATTGCCCCACCAATGAGCGGAAGACATAAGTATCAATGATATCCGTCTGCGGATACAGCACGGAATTCGTCCCGATCAGATTATAGAACAGGTCAAAGGAGCCTTTGAGAATCCCGCCCATTCCGAACAGCAGAAGCAGAATAAAGGTTGGCTTCAGAATCGGCAAGGTCATGTAGCGGATCCGTTGCCAGGTAGTAGCACCGTCCATATAAGCAGCTTCATACAAATCATGGTTGATCCCTGTTATGGCTGCCAGATAGATAATCATGCCGTATCCGGTACTGGCCCAGATTTTGAAGGCGACAATAATGTATTTCCAAATGCCTGCATCGGAGTAGAACTCGTGGCGGTCCAGCCCGGCGCCGGCCAACATCGTATTGATAAAACCGGAGTTAAAATTGAATAGGTTGTAAGCAAATACCCCCACGATAACCATTGAAATAAAGTTCGGCAGGAGAATCACCGACTGGGAGATCTTCTTGAACCATTTGCCCGTTATCTCCGACAGCATAATGGCAAACACAATTTGAATGATATTCCCCAAGACAAGGAAAGCCACATTGTACAGCAGGGTATTCTTGGTGATATTCCAGAGATCACCATTTTGAACCAGGAATTCGAAGTTCTTCAGGCCGATAAAATGGCTTCCGAAGATCCCCTTGTTAAGTTTGTAATCCACAAATGCGACATAAGCTCCAGGCATTACCGCATAGTGGAAGATCAGGAAATACAAAAGCACGGGCAGCAGCATAAGGAAAAGAACTTTGTTCTTCATCAATTCCCGGCCGATATTTCCACCAGTTCGCATAATTCTTGCCAATAGGCCCACCTCCAATTTGAACGATGCATTCACACCAATGGAATAAATTCAGACGCCTCTCAATCACGATAAAAGGTATACTGAAAGGTATAGAAACGTTTCCATCATTTTTTTGGAACTCCCCTTGCGAAGAGCATACTCTTAAAATGTATGCGCTGTCAATTGAATTTTTTTTCGAATTTCAAGTACATTAATTATATATACGGTCCTAAATGTTTCGAAACAATAATTATTTCAAAGATGATTGACATTTTTTAGCCACGAGACTAATATCGAGGTATACCTAACATGGAAACGTTTCTATTATCTTTTTTGGTGAAAATGCATGCCCTTGATGACATTTGATTTGAACTCCCCTATCCGTTCAATTTCATGTCCTATCCATGTAGTGGAAAGCGAGGGTTCTTATGATTTTCAGACCACAATCCAACATGATTACCTTTACACTCGATGAATCCAAGTACACGTTCTTGCCAACAGGCGACATCTTCGAATTCTCCAATGGGCCATTCCTCATTAATCAGTTCCAGGGCAATTCTATGGATGGTTCGGCCAATAATATTTATCTTCGCGTGCATACAGCACAAGGCATTGAAAGCTATCCCTTGCTGGGAATCCGCTCCCGCTCCAAACTATTGTACAATCACGAAAGACTTATTTACCAAGGCCGGATAGAGGCTATTGATTACCGTGTTACATTCTCCCCTGCCGCTGATGGCATTTGGTTCTGGCATATCCAGCTCTCCGGAAACGGGGAAACGGTTGATGTCATTTATGGACAGGATCTCGGTGTCGCTGAAAAAGGCGGCGTGCTGTCCAATGAGCTGTATATGAGCCAGTACCTGGATCACAGCATTTGGGAGGGTCCTAACGGTTACGCCGTATGCTCGCGCCAAAACCAGCCTCAGGGCATAGCTTTCCCCTATCTGCAGCAAGGTGTGCTTCAAACCAAAGCCGTCGGCTATTCAACGGATGGCACGCAGTTTTTTGGCTTATCTTATAAAGCCCTGGATGTTCCTCAAGTACTGGAAAGCGGCCTTCCGAATCAAAATGTTCAATATGAGCTGGCTTATACCGGTCTGCAAACAGAGCAAATGAAGCTGGCTGGAACCGTTGATTTTGCCTTCTACGGCCTGTTCTGCCAGACTCATCCCGCCGTAGTAACGTCTCTTGAGTTTGGGTCCCGGCTCCAGGAAGCTTATGCCTCCATAGACTGGAACCTGAGCGACGCTGTACAAGAGGGAGAAACGGTCACGCTCAGTGCTGAAATCGGGGGTCCTTATGTCTCTCCGCAGTGGTCACAAGCCGAGATTGATGCCGCGTTCCCTGAGCGGAAGCTCGAGGAATACGAGGATGGTAAACTGTTGTCCTTCTTTACTAATGACCACGTCCATGTCGTGCTGCAGCCTAAGGAACTGCTCGTTGAACGCCCGCACGGACATATCATTACCACCCTGATGGATGACACACAGGTCAATAACAAGCTGATTACGTCCACCAATTACATGTACGGTATTTTCAACGGTCAGACGGTGGCGGGCAATACTTCTTTCCATAAGCTTCTCTCCACGCCGCGCGGCCTGCTCAATATTCTCAAGAACACAGGACAGCGCATTTATATCCGCCAGGATGGCGTCTACCGGATTCTTACGCTGCCGGCCGCTTATGAGATGGGTGTGAATTTTGCCAAATGGCATTACAAGCTGGAGGATGATACGTTAACGATCACCACCTTTACTGCCGCCAATCAACCGGATATTGTGCTTCAGGTACAATCAAAGCTCGGAAAATCCTACGATTACCTGATTACCAACCAGCTGGTTATAGGCGAGCATGAATTCCAGCATCCGGTGAGAGTCAGCGCTGCAGACGGAATTATCCGCATTCAACCAGATGAGGACGCTTGGCGGAACCATCCTTATCCCGGCCTGCATTATGACATTCAATTACCTGATACCGCTTTCAATTTCAGTGACGACCGGATATTCTTTGAAGACGGCAAGCCGCGCAACGGTACGCTGCTTACCCTTTCCGTAGAGCAGTCCTCAAGCTTCCAGCTAGTCATGCAAGGAAGGCTGGAGGACAAGGAAAGTTTGCCGCTGGCTCCTTACAGCTTTGAAGCTGAAGTAACATTGTACAGAGAATTCTACGAAGCGTTCAGTTCCCGTTTCTGCTTACAGATCGAGGGTGCCGAACAGGTGCAGATTGATAAATTGAACGAAACCGCATGGTGGTATACGCATAATGCAATGGTCCATTTTATTGTGCCGCACGGACTTGAACAGCCAGGCGGAGCCGCATGGGGCACGCGGGATGTATGTCAGGGGCCGATGGAATATTTCCTGATGACCCAGCATTATGAATTGGCCAGAAATGTTCTTTTGGAGATTTTTGCCCACCAGCTGTGGGAGAGCCGGGAGTGGCCGCAATGGTTTATGTTCGACCAGCACCCTGTCCAATCCCCTGAATGGCATGGCGATGTCGTGCTTTGGCCGCTTAAATGCATTGCCGACTATGTAATGGCTACCGGGGACAGCTCTATTTTCCAAGAAAAGGTAGTCTATCACTATCTGGCAGATGCCCTGCCTACCCGGGAGTCGGAATCCGTGCTGGAGCATGTCAAGGCAGCTGTGGACACAATCTGCAAGCGCTTCCTGCCTGGAACAGCCCTCATCTCCTATGCCGGCGGTGACTGGGATGATACCCTGCAGCCTGCCGATGAAGCGCTAAAGACCAAGCTGGTCAGCGCCTGGACCGTTGCCTTGGCATTCCAGGTCATCCGTAATCTGTCGCAGGTCACTGGATTCGACCCTGAGTTCTCAAAGTCGCTTGCTGAAATGGCAGAACGGATGAAGGTCTCTTTCCAGACGTTGCTCATTAAAGATGAGGTTATTGCCGGCTTCGCTTACTTCAAAGACGCCGAAACCATCGAATACATGCTGCATCCGCTGGACCAAAATACCGGAATACAGTATCGCCTGCTGCCGATGACACGCAGCATCATTGCCGAACTGGTGGACCCTGCACAAGCGGATATGAATCTGCGCCTGATTGATGAGCATCTCAAATGTCCGGATGGCGTACGCCTGATGGACCGCCCTGCCCGCTATGAAGGCGGCGTAAGCACCATTTTCCGGCGTGCCGAGCAGGCCGCCAATGTCGGCCGTGAAATCAGCCTGCAATACGTGCATGCCCATATTCGTTATCTTGAGGCGGCAGCTAAACTCGGAGATGCCGAGCGTGCCTGGGAAGGGCTGTTCCAAATCAATCCGATCAATATCCGCGAGAGCGTGCCCAATGCGAAAATCCGCCAGAGCAATATGTATTTCAGCAGCTCGGACGGAGATTTCCCGGACCGCTACAGCTATCACAAGAATTTCGAACAGCTGCGCACCGGCAGCGTCCAAGTGAAAGGCGGCTGGCGGCTATATTCCAGCGGACCCGGCATTTACCTGAATCAGCTCATCTCGGGCATTCTGGGAATCCGCTTCACGGCAGACAGCCTGATTATTGATCCGGTTCTTCCGGCCAGTCTGGACGGTCTGCGCTTCACTTATCAATGCTTCGGCCGCACCTTACAATTTGTTTATCATATCGGATCGGGTTCCACCCGCACACCGGAACTACGTTCGGAGGGCAATGCCGTTGCCGGCCAAATCCTGTCCAATCCGTATCGCCCGGGTGCGCTAAGCATTCCTGCAAGCACTGTGCTTGCGCTGCCTGACGAAGAACTGCATATCTATTTATCCCAATAACTTTCAATGCGCTCGATGAAGAAGGAGTCTGCCATGACTAAACCGTTTATCCAAGAGCTTGTGAATGAAATGACACTGGACGAAAAACTGGCCCAATTAACCCAGCTTGGTCCTTACTATTGGGGCCTGGACGATACCGTTGATTTGACGGGTCCGTTCAAGGAGCTCAAAATTAAGCCACATGCCATTGAGAATATCGGAAGCGTTCTGAACGGCGTTGGAGCCCGGAATGCCATCGAAATGCAGACCCGCCATATGCAAAAAAGCCGCCAGAAGATTCCGCTGCTCTTTATGGCGGATGTCATCCACGGCTACCGGACCATTCTGCCCATTCCTCTGGCGCTGGGCTGCAGCTTCGATCTGGAAGCCTGTGAACGCTTTGCCGAGCTCGCTGCCAAAGAAAGCGCGGCTGCCGGGATTCATGTCACTTTCTCACCGATGACCGATCTCGTCCGCGATCCGCGCTGGGGCCGTGTCATGGAAACATCCGGTGAGGACCCTTATCTGAACGCCCGCGTCACCGAAAGTATGGTGCGCGGCTATCAGGGCAAAGACCTGAAGGAAAAAGGACGCATAGCCGCCTGTGTCAAGCATTTTGCCGGCTATGGTGCGCCTGAAGGCGGCCGGGAATACAATACGGTCGATATGTCCTCCGGTGTATTGCGTGAATTCTATCTGCCTGCCTACAAGGCCGCGGTCGATGCCGGTGTAGCTATGGTAATGGCCGCATTCAATACGGTAGACCGTATTCCGGCAACCGGAAATGAACAGCTTCTGCGCGGGATTCTGCGGGAAGAATGGGGATTCAATGGTGTTACCATCGCTGACTTCAATTCCGTCAATGAGCTGATCCCCCACGGGGCTGCAGTGGATGGCCGCGAAGCTGCAGAGAAAAGTCTGGCTGCCGGTCTTGATATCGAGATGATGTCCACCCACTATCTCCATCATGCCGCAGACCTGATTGAACAAGGCCGGCTTGATGTCGCTTTGATCGACGAAGCGGTTATCCGCGTACTGGAGCTTAAGGACGCACTGGGTTTGTTTGAAAATCCGTTCAAGGATGCGGATCCGCAAGTGGATGAGGCAACCGAACCTAATGCGGAGCATTTGCAGACGGCACGCGAGCTTGGCGCAAGCTCGGTTGTGCTGCTGAAAAATGACAATGAAGCTTTGCCGCTCAAGCGGGGGATGAAAATCGGCCTGGCCGGTCCTTTCGCCACATCCATACATGTGCTGGGCGGCTGGGCCGGAACGGAAAAGGATCCGGCGGTCTCGCTCTACACAGGACTTTCCCGGAAAACCTCAGCCGGGGATATCCTTACGGCAATGACCGGCGAGCTGGGGAGTATGCTGGAGGGTGTATTTGATGTAGAGGACGGGATAGAAGAAGCGTTTCACCGCTTGAAGGATTGCGATGTGATCCTTGCTGCAGTGGGCGAGAACCAGCAGGATACCGGAGAAGGCGGCAGCAAAACCAACCTGCGCCTGTCTCCTAATCAGGAGAAGCTGATCTGGCGCCTGAAGGACACCGGCAAAAAGATAGTGACCATTGTATTCAGCGGCCGGCCACTGGAGCTGAAGCCTGTGCTGGATGCCAGCGATGCTTTGCTCCAAGCCTGGTTCCTCGGCTCGGAGTCAGGGAACTCACTGGCAGATGTACTGTTCGGGGACTACAATCCTTCCGGGCGTTTATCCATGAGCTTCCCCTACACTGTGGGCCAGATTCCGGTTTATTACAATGCTTATTCAACAGGACGTCCCTATGATCCCATGTATCCGCAAGTACGTTATGTAACCCGGTATTTAGACTGCCCCAATGACCCGCTCTTCTGCTTCGGCTATGGCCTGAGCTATTCTGATTTTGCTTACAGCAGCTTCAAGGTTGAAGCCGCTGACAAGCTTGTAGCCTCTATTGAGGTAGAGAATACCTCGGACATCGAAGGTAAAGAAACCGTTCAGCTCTATATTCACGATGTCAGCGCAAGCGTTGTGCGTCCGGTCAAAGAGCTTAAGGGTTTCCGGCAGCTTTCATTGGCAGCGCATGAGAAGCAGGTGGTTTCCTTTGAAATCACCAGAGACATGTTAATGTTCTATGGCAAGGACGATCAGCTTGTCTTCGAGCCTGGTGAATTTGATATAATGATCGGCCGAAACTCAGGAGATCATTTCACCCGGCGTATCCATATCGACTGATTTTGGCCAGAGAGGGGAATTTCCAAATGAAACGCCATTTATCATTCCAGAATGATGGAACCTTTAAAATTGTGCAATTTACCGATCTACATTGGATGGATGGAAGAGCCGAGGATCAGCGTACCCGTAAACTCATGGAGCGTATTATAGAAGCGGAGCAGCCTGATCTTATCGTTTTTACAGGGGATTTGATTTACACGGGTCCCGTTCCAGCGGAAGAAAAAGAATGTGAGAACCCTCAGGAAGCTTTCCGGGAGGCTGTCGCTGCTGTTGAACAAACCGGCATTCCCTGGGCCTTTGTATTTGGCAACCATGATACAGAAACCCGCATTTCCCGTGATGAACTGATGCAGGTAGCCTTGGAGCATCCTCACACGCTGGCTGAGGCCGGACCTGCGGAGCTTGCCGGTACAGGCAATTATACACTTGAAATTGAGGGGCCCAATGGCAGCTCCGCTGCAGTTCTTTATTTTCTGGACTCCGGCAGTTATTCCGGTCTTGAGCAGGTACCAGGCTACAATTGGATCCAGCGGAATCAGCTTAACTGGCTGACAGCAGAATCGGCACGGCTGAATCCGCAAGCACATGAGGATAAGCTGCCTGCACTCGCATTCTTTCATATCCCGGTTCCCGAGTACCAGGAGGTATGGTCTACCCGGATCTGCTATGGTCACCGATTCGAGCGCGTCTGTTCTGCTCCTGTTAATTCCGGATTATTTGCGACTTTGCTGGAAATGGGCGATGTGCTGGGCACCTTTTGCGGACATGACCATATCAACGACTTTGTTGGCAGCCTGCATGGCATACGCCTCTGTTACGGGCGGGCCTCAGGCTACAATACTTATGGAAAAGAAGGCTTTAAGCGGGGTGCCCGCGTGATAAAACTAACCCTGGGCGAAAAGAATTTTGATACTTGGCTCCGTCTTGAAGACGGCTCCACCGTACTGGAACAGCCCGTTCATGAGCCGGATAACGTAACCGTACACTAATCTTCCAAACTGGAATTGTTCGGCTCTAATAATCAGTCACCCGCTCTTGGAACGAGACTTCCCCGCATGATTGGCGGCGGTCTCGTTCTTTTTTCATTTACATAACACCAAATCAATGATTGACACACCATAACGGCAATGTTAGCATATAACAAAATAATTCAAGTTATAATTCCTCACACAATGTTAACATTACATCTCTCTTGTATAAGCTCGATAATTTGGATTGAGCGTATCTACAGGCAACCGTAAATTGCCCCAGGCTACAAGAGGCAACGCAAGACCGAAGGGAACCAAGGCTGAGAACCGCATTATTATTATGCACTCTCCTATGGTGACGTTTGTCTTGCATGTGCCTCTTGTCATCCGGGGTTTTTTGATATTCATGTTAAGGACTTATTCAGATTAAAGGGAGTGAAGGCGATGAGCGCATCCTATGCACGGTTAAGCGAGTCCATCAGCAAGGCCAAGAATGTGAGGATTTATAAAAACAAGGATACCGCCTATGATTTCAAGCTGTACCCTTTCGGAGAACGGGGCACCTATATTGATCCCGGGCTGATTAGTGAAATCACTGATAATCTGGCAGACAGTGTTACGCAGCAATTCCCTGCATTTGATTATATCGTATCGCCTGAACCCGGCGGACACACTTGGGGGATGCTGGCCGCCTACAAGCTGATGAAACCGATGAACATCCTGCGGCTCAGCACCGAGCTGTACGACAATTATGAGGTGTGCATCAAGCGGGAGACCGCTTATAACGAGAACTATATTTATTTTGACGGTTTCAAGGCCGGGGATCGGGTACTTATACTTGATGATGTCATCAGCTCGGGGGCGACTATCCGCTCCATCGCCGACCAAATGGCTGATATGGGCGTGCATTTAGTCGGGGTACAGGCGATTCTGGCCAAAGGCGAACACTACAAGGCGCTGGAAGCAGACTATGGCATACCGGTACGGGTGCTGTCTAAGGTATAAAGTGTTATAGAAGCTGATTTCAACTTATATAAATAACTTATTTAAGGGAGTGAAGATCGTATGGCTTTTTATTATGAACAGCCTTCAAGAACGTTCAGCGAATTTCTGCTTGTTCCGAACCTGACCACCAAGGATTGTATCCCGGGTAATGTCGATCTTAGAACCCCTGTAACGAAATTCCGCAAGGGTGAAGCGCCAGCGCTTACGATGAACCTTCCGGTAACCTCCGCCGTGATGCAGGCCGTTTCCGACCACAACATGGCTATCGCTCTGGCCAAAAGCGGAGGAATCTCCTTCATCTATGGCTCCCAGTCTGTGGAACAGCAGGTTGATATGGTGCGCAGAGTCAAGAAATTCAAGGCAGGCTTTGTCCTCAGCGACTCCAATCTGCGCCCGGAGGATACCCTGCAGGATGTGCTGGCCCTAAAAGCGCGCAGTGGCCACTCCACCATCGCCATCACGGACAACGGCGAGCCAACCGGCAAGCTGATGGGCATTGTCACCAGCCGTGATTACCGCGAGAACCGCCTGCCGCCGGAATGCCCGATTACGGAATTCATGACTCCTCTCTCCGCTTTGATCTACGCCGCAGAAGGCATCACTTTAACGGAAGCCAATGATATGATCTGGGACCATAAGCTGAACTGTCTTCCGATCGTGAACAGCAGCGGCCATCTCGTCTACCTGGTCTTCCGCAAGGACTACGACAGCCATCAGGAATATCCGCTGGAGCTGCATGACAGCAATAAACAGCTCATCGTCGGTGCCGGCATCAACTCCCGGGATTACAAGGAGCGGGTTCCGGCGCTGGTCGAAGCAGGAGCAGATGTGCTCTGCATCGATTCCTCCGATGGTTATTCGGAATGGCAGGCAGAGACCATCCATTATATTAAGGATACTTTTGGGGAATCGGTAAAGGTGGGTGCCGGGAATGTCGTGGATAAAGAGGGATTCCTCTACCTCGTTGAAGCAGGGGCGGACTTCGTCAAAGTCGGCATCGGCGGCGGCTCCATCTGCATCACCCGGGAACAAAAAGGTATCGGCAGAGGGCAAGCCTCCTCCGTCATTGAAGTGGCCGCGGCCCGCCAGGAATACTACGAACAGACCGGAATTTATGTCCCGATCTGCTCCGACGGCGGCATCGTCCACGATTACCATATCGTCCTTGCCTTAGCCATGGGTGCAGACTTCGTGATGCTGGGCCGCTATTTCGCCAGATTCGATGAAAGCCCTGGCCGCAAGCTGCTGGTCGGCGGGAACTTTGTCAAAGAATATTGGGGTGAGGGCTCCAGCCGGGCCCGCAACTGGCAAAGATACGACTTCGGCAACGCCGATAAAGAAAGCAAACTTGAATTCGAGGAAGGTGTCGATTCCTTCATCCCTTATGCCGGCAGACTCAAAGACAACCTGGATCTCAGCATCAGCAAAATCAAATCGACCATGTGCAACTGCGGCGCTTTAACCATTCCCGGGCTGCAGCAGCATGCCAAAATCACCCTCGTTTCCTCCACAACTATTTACGAAGGGGGGGCACATGATGTTATGCTAAAGGAAAAAGACAGAACATCCTGATCATTGGCAGCCTGTGAACACAGAAAGGTTGCTGCGGCGGGATCGTTCTGATTCATAAGGAGCCCACACAATGACGTCATTACAAAAGGTTCTGGTCACCAAAACAGAGCTGCAGCAGAGAGTCCAGGAGCTTGGAGCAGACATATCACGGGATTACGAAGGAAAGGAGCTGGTGCTCATCGGCATCCTCAAGGGAGCAGCCGTATTTATGGCTGACCTGATGCGCGAGATCACCCTCCCCATCGGCATGGATTACATGTCCGTATCCAGCTATGGCGCCAGCTCTACCTCAAGCGGCGTCATCACCGTCAAAAAAGACATCGACACCGACATCCGCGGCAAACATGTCCTCCTCGTCGAGGACATGATCGACACCGGCCTGACCCTGCAGCATCTCAAGCAGCTCTTTGCTCTCCGTGAGGCCGCTAGTGTCCGCATCTGCACCATCCTCAGCAAGCCCTCCCGCCGCCTTGCCGACATCCCCATCGACTACTGCGGCATCGAAATCCCCGATGAATTCGTCGTCGGTTACGGATTGGACTATGCCGAACAATTCCGGAATCTGCCGGAGGTTTGGATTGTGCAGACGGGCGAATAGGGGGCAGCAAAAAGAGCCGGAACTTTTTAAGTGCCGGCTCTTTTTGCTGTAATGGGTTCATAAGGCTTTATTGGACCTGGTGACGCTTAAAGGCGCGCCCGACAAAGGGGATGCATACCGCGCTTATAACAACATAAACAACAATCCTCATAGTGATAATATCTACGGTCAAGCCCCGTTCGCTCCCAGCAGGCCATACACTCCTGGTTTCATCTTTATCGCCATTTGATCGACCGCTGTTTTGCATCCATTGTTTGGATTGAGTTTTTCTTTTGTCTGTTATTTTCATTGCCTAACAACTTCTCCCACCCGCTTGTACGTTGAAAGCAGAGGGATAAAAAAGCAAATACGGCATATCCGAGTATACCTCCCAAGAGGTTCAGAATTATATCATCAATGTCTGCGGAGGCTCCGATAAAATATTGCGAAAATTCGATACAAAAGCTCCAGAAAAAAATCACCAACACAGTTCTCCCAAAGGCTCGCGCCCATGAAAATACACTTGGCACAAAAAATCCACAGGGGATAAACATGATGATATTAGCATAGACCTGCACAATCGCTTTATCCGGCGACATTCCCCCTGACTCATTTAACCAGCGTAAAGGGATCAGATTCAAGTGATGTTGCGCCGGATGAAATGCTTCTTCTCCCCATGCTGAAATTATGGTGGCGTACAACACTATAAAACTGCACGCAGCAAATAACAAAAAGCACAACTGCCGGATTACATTTACCCGTCTCCTCAACAAAAAGAATACCGGCAAATATAAGATGGCGAGAGCCCCAATGATAATGCCCCCTATTATAAAGTAACCCAGTAAATCATTCATAGTGACCTCCATGTGAAGTGAGCGGTATCTTTACGCTAAATACGGTTTTCCCATTTTCACTCTGCATCCCGATCTGCCCCTCATGCCGCATTATTATTTCTTTGGCAATGGCCAGGCCCAAGCCTGCACCTCCCGTATTCGTTGAACGGGCATCATCCAATCGGTAGAACTTATCAAAGATACTGTTTTGCTTATCAGGCGGTATGGTTTGCCCGGTGTTCGTAAAGGTAATGTTGGCCATACCCTCATGGGCTTTTGCCGCCACCTCAATCGTGCTGTTATCGTCACTGTATGCAACGGCATTTTTCAAAATGTTATTAAAAACCCGCGCCAGCTTATCTGCATCACCATAAACGGTTATCGTATCCTCGGCGTCAATAACCATCTTTTTTCCGGCAGTCGTGAGCGAGGGATAAAATTCATCCGGCATTTGTATCAGCATATAAGAGATGTCAACGTTCTGTTTGTTGAGCTGGAGCGTTTGCTGGTTATACCTTTCGACTTCAAAAAAATCATGGATAAGACGCTCCAAATGATACGCCTTATCCAAAGTGATTTTCATATATTTCTCTTGTTGCTCCTTCGGCATATCGGAAGCTTCGTTAAGTAAACTCAAATATCCAATGACGGAAGTAAGCGGCGTTTTTATATCATGAGCCAGATACATGACCAAATCTCTTTTGTTCTGCTCTGCCACCTGTACTTCCAGTTCACGTTTTTTGAGGGTTTGCTTCACAAAAATCAGTTTCTGCTCCATTGAGGACATCTCCGGTGATAGCGTAATATCTGCTTCATCCTTAATTAAGGCATCCATTCCTGCATTGACTTCATTAAAATATTTTGTAAACCAGGATAAAGAAAAATAGAAAAAAATAAGAAAAAAGACCGATATCGCTATCAGCATTATGATTTCCCAATGATCACGGAAAGTACTTTCGTAAATCGAAAGGGCATCGCTATATTCGTAACCAAAAACATGTTGTAATAACAGAACGCCTCCCTCACCCAGTCGTCCTCGAACTAGTAAATATAGAATATCCACTGCGATGATAGCAAGAATTATCAAAATCAGCATTCGAATGAATACTTTCATCCTTAACTTTGCATAGTTCATCTGAATATGGGTTTTACTTTTCAATTTTATACCCCACCCCCCATATCGTTCGGATCCATTTCGGATTATCCACCGAATCATTCATTTTTTCGCGCAAATGCCTGATATGAACAGTGATGGTATTATTATTTTTATTGTAATATTCATCGCCCCAAATCACGTGAAATAATTGTTCCGAGCTGATGACTTTGCCTTTATTCTCACAAAGGACCCGTAAGATTGAAAATTCTGTAGGTGTAAGAGATAACTGTTTTTCGTTCAGCCAGCACTCATGGGTGTTCACATCCAGAACCAGGCCGGAATAGGCTATGACCGTTTCATCAGGCACTGGCATGGACTTGTATTTCTTATATCTGCGCAATTGCGCCTTTACCCGCGCGACCATCTCAAGCGGACGAAACGGTTTGGTAATATAATCGTCTGCCCCCATCGTAAGGCCAGTAATCTGGTCTGTTTCTTCATCCTTAGCCGTAAGCATTATAATAGGAAAATTATGATTTTCCCGAATGCGCTGGCAGATGGTAAAACCGTTAATATCCGGAAGCATAACATCCAGAATTGCTAAATCCACATGTTCATTCTCAATATACTTGAGGGCATCCTGCCCATTATAAAACTTATGAACATTGAAATTTTCATTTCTTAAGTAGATTTCGATCAGATCGGTGATGGCCTGCTCATCATCCACCACCAGAATATTATCAGTCACTGTGGGATCACCTGCCTTCACTGCATGAAATATACTTATTGTACCAGAAAACGGAAAGGGCTTATGTTGTTTTTTTCTTGTTTAATTCTTAAGATAATCCTAAGGTTAGCTGAATTCCCCACATAAAGAAGGCTGTCGAAACTTTCTCGACAGCCTTACATTTTGAATGCAATCACGAAGTAGTTACTGGTATTGTACCGGACTTCACTCTGGCGCTGAACCCGGCAACTGCTTTTTTCAATAGTAAGGCCAGTCCCAACGTAATGAGAATACAAATCGCATTCAGAACAAGGTCGTTCACCTGCAGGTTCAGGCTTCTCCGGAGATCTGTCAACATCTTGAGCATTCTTTCATGAAGCAGATAAATCTCCAGACTATGCGTGCCGCAGAATGAGAGGAAGGAATAACGGGTCCATTTACGCTCTGCCATCCAGTGCAGTACTCCCGCCGCCAAGATGCATAAAGGCAGTGTAATCAGAATAAAAGGATACCACCACAGTCCATAACTCCATACATAGTCCTGCAGATATTTCTGGCTAACTACCAGCAGCAATATACCTGAGACAAACACTGCAAGATGCATGATTAGACTCAGCCGCGAGATTGCCCGTTTTTGATCGATAAGGTATCCAACAAACACGCCTACACAGAATATCGGAATTCTTATCGTAAAAATCAGCAAATAGGAGAGCGAAGTTCCAGATAGAACTACGCTGAGCAGTATTCCAAGAAGGCTGGCCACAGCAACGGCAATCACCTTATTCCGCCCCCTGAAAAAATACATAAACAGCGGCGTAAGCAAATACAACACCAATAGTGCAGGGACGTACCAGTCAAACCGGCTGTCCAGCCCGAGCCAAAAGCTAAGCGTCGTCAGATTCAGAAGGACCTCTGTAAAGGACATCTCACCGATCCCCCAATACAGAAGACAAAATAACAGCACCACCGGAAGATACGTTGGCAGAATCCGCTGCAGCCGTCTTTTGTAAAAGGTAGCCGTGCTGACATTTCCGCGATAGGCATAATATAACCCCAAACCCGAAACCAGCAGAAAGATATCGACTCCACCGTACCCATAGGCTTGCAAGGTGCCGAGAACCGGCACGGAGGATGCATTAATCGTCGAATGATACAGCACCACCCACAGAATCGCCAGTCCCATGAGTTGGGTACGATACGTGCTGATCAGCTTATAATTAAGCTTTGTCATGGATAACCTCCTGAAGCGCCGGCAGCTGGCGGGAAGAGGGGCTCGCAGGCATTAGACTGGAAAGTTTCTTGTAATTCAGCGAAAAGAGAATGCCAAGCGAAGCTTCCGCAAGAATGATTAAATCCCGATTAGAAATCACCAGCGGAATCGCAACCACACTAATGACGATAAGAACCCAAACCGCCGGATACCCCATATACGGCTCGATGAAGCGGCCCAGCCACAGCAGGACTCTCATCGCCACATAAGTGCCGACCAGTGCCAGACACCATATCCACACAATATACAGGCGGCCCAGCCCAAGCCGGTCAAAGGCCAAGATCAAGATCAGATGGGTAAATAGAAATAGAAATGAATGCTTACCGAAATAGAGCATCAGATTACTGGGAGCATAGCTTTTTTTCCTTCTGAAGAGATAAAAGACCCCGAACAATACAAACAAAGACAGCAGAAGATAGTTCACAGACATATTGTATTTGATAAAATCCGCTTCACGCACTCCACCGTAACTGGATATCACGAGCAGTGCCCCGGCTACAAGAGCTCCAATAAGGTTCACGTGGTTACTGCACCGATATGCGAAGATCCCGGCCACAAATGCAAACATCCATGGGAAATAGGTAAACCCAACAGTTTCTGTGAACAGTATGGATTTAAACGGGAAGTCCGGCAATAGACTGCCAATGAAAAAATGCACCAAAAAAACAAGCAACGCCAATAGGAGATATAAATAGAGTGAAGGTTTCAAATATTTCTCTATGAGGTATACACTCAGCACTCCGAGTGCAATGATCTGGGGAACATCCATTACCGAAAACGCCTGAACCTCCGGTTTCCACATGAGATTATAGGAGAAACCGATGACAGCGAACAACACGTAGAAGCTAAGCAGCGACCTGAAGCTTTTCCTTCGAACCTGCAAGGTGGTCGTCACCCCCGAGACAGCAAAGAAAAATACAGGGGCCAAACCGGCAATAATCTGAAACACCCGCTCATTGCCATTAAAATAAAGCGGAATATGGGCCACAATCATCAAAATACAGCTAATCCCCTTAATAGCATCCAATGAATAGTCATATTCCTTCATTCCCCTCACTCTCCTCCCCCTTTATTTGACTTTCTTATAGAGTACTTTCTTATAGAGTATAAGACGGAATTCATAACTTTCCATCACTCTAAAGTGTAAGATTGGGTTGTGGGGGGAATGTGCAAAGCATGGAAGTGTTACATGAAAAAAAACAGAACATAACATCAAAACAAAACGGAGGCTACTTAAGCCCCCGTTCCACTGCGCTGCCTGCCTACCAGCTTCCGCCGATTCGATCCACGCTTCACCCACAACCGATCCGCATCATCACGATAGAACCAGATATGCATCCATCTCAAAGGTGTCCAGACTTCCTTAAATAAATAATTAGGCAAGGAATTCTCCCCTATCACAACAGTATAGATATAATCCTTATTATAGATCGGGATACCTAATTTGTTTGTCGGTTGGTGGGAGTGAAGTTAGGAATAGTATTAATAGTTTTGTCGACTGATAGTATAGAATGATTTAGAACAATTTATCGAAACCAACGCTTGATCTGCTCTAATGCATCTTTAGCCTCAGGCCCGTTATAACCGAATACATTGCCTATCATCTTAGTGTACTCGTTAAAGGTTGTTTCCCGACTATAACGATCACTCCACCAACGTTTGGCATTGTATCCGGATTCCGAACCTACATAGGCAAGCTCAATACCAGACTTTTTATAAACATGATCGAAAAGAAACTTCACACGCCGCATGTGAAAATCCGAAGACACAACAATAGCGGATGTAAAACCATGCTGTTTCATAATTGGAAGTGTTAGCTCGGCGTTCTGATAGGTGCTCAATGCTGCATTTTCGGTTAGAATAGCCTCTTTCGGTATACCTAAAGTAAGAGCGGTTTGGAGCATGTCGCCGGAATTGCTTGTTACCTCCTTAAAGTTTGAGAGGAGTAGGTAAGGAGCGTAGCCATCATTATACAACTTTGCTCCCTTTTCAATCCTCCCTGTTCCACCGCTTAGTACGATAATTACATCTGATTCTAAAGGAGATGCGATTAGTATCAGTAATCTTCCAGCTATAAAGAAAAAAAACGCTAATAAAAGAAAAATTAAAAAAAGACATCTGAGGGTCCTTTTGCTCCGTAATTTATTCACTCTATTAAGGTATGTACTTTTCTTCTACCAATAGATTCGTAGACCAATCCAGCATCCTCTGCCTCAGTAAGAGAGTAACAATTCCTTCCATCCAGTATAAGAGGCCTCTTCATTAACTCCTTATATTTATTAAGTGGAAAAGACTTAATCTCCGCCCATTCTGTAAAAATAAAGCATATATCTGTATCTACTATTGTCTCTTCTATTGATTTACAATAATTAATTTCATCAGGAAAAATCCGTCTGAAGTTTTCAGTTCCAACTGGGTCCCATACTTTTACATTTGCGCCATCTTCAATCATCAAGGGAATATTCACTAAAGAAGGTGCATCTCTTAAATCATCTGTTCCAGGCTTGAAGGTTAAACCTAACACAGCAATACTGAGTCCGTTAAAACTATCAAAATATTTCCTGGATTTCTTTATTAGCTTTATCTTCTGATTCTCATTCACTTCGATTGCTGCCTTTACTGTTTTCAATTCATAGTCATTAAAACTAGCAAGCCAATGTAACGCTTTAGTATCCTTTGGGAAACATGATCCACCATAACCAATACCAGCATTTAGGAAGCGATTACCTATTCTTGGATCCATACCCATTCCTAAAGCAACATCATCAATGTTAGCTCCAACAATCTCACAAAGGTTAGCCATTTCATTGATGTAGGATATCTTCAAAGCTAGGAAGTCATTAGCAGCATACTTAATCATTTCTGCACTTCTACGGTTGGTAACTACAAAAGGTATATCAAACTCCTTATACATTTCCTTCATTAATTTCTCAGCATTTTCAGACTCTACACCTAACACTATTCTTGTAGCATTCAGAGTATCTTTAACGGCTGTCCCTTGAGATAGAAATTCCGGATTAGAAGCGACTTCGATAGTTACATTATACTTTTTGTGTTCATTTATAATTTGTTCCACTTTATCATTAGTTCCTACTGGAACAGTTGACTTGACAATAACAATACAGTCTTGTTCTACCGTTTGTGCTATTTGCCGAGCTACCTCAAATACATATTTTAAGTTCGCGGAGCCATCTTTCTTCTCTGGTGTTCCAACTCCAATGATAATGATTTGTGCATCACTGTATGCTTTCATGTAATCAGTTGTATAAGTGATGTTCTCTTTATTTTGCTCCATAAGTAGCTCTAGGCCAGGTTCGTATATTGGAGAAGTACCATTTTGCATAAGTGAAATTTTTTCTTTATCAATATCTAAACAGGTTATATTATTTCCTCTTTCAGCTAAACAAACAGCTGTAACCAGTCCTACGTAACCAGTACCCGCTACGGAGATTTTCATAATAATCATATCCTTAACATTTTTTTAATAAGCGCTTTGTTCCATACAACAAAATACTCAAATCTAGTACCAAATCTATCTTTAAACAATCTTATAATTTTGTCATTTAGTTCTGGATGATCAAATTCGCATCTCCTATTGCTCGTATTAATACTGGTATCATACTTACTACTTACTCCACTATGTGTACCTGATCCATCAAGGCCAATATTTTTCACTCTTGAGACTTTAGGGTATATTGTGAACATATCTAATTTAGATTGGCTATAACACCATCGTATTGCCCAGGAATCAATATCCCCCTTCATTTGGGAATCTAGCATAGCAGACAAATCTCTACCGCCGCGGTTAAACTTCTTCCGAAGACTCTTATCTATTCTAAAAGTCATGTAATCATCCACTTGCCAGTCTACATTGTCCCACCTATTTTTCCAAGTAGCCCATCCCCAGCTACACCCCCTATATGATAAATATACTTCACTTTCATATTTATCCGGGAAATCCAAATTAAAAGTATAACCACTTACTGACCAAATTTTTTTATCATTTTCATAAAATTTCAATGCATCATTCATATAACTTAAAAAGTCCGGTGAAGTTATTAAATCATCCTCAAGAACAATTACTTGTTGAGTCAATTCAATTATTTCATTAACTCCTGAGATTATTGAATTTGCGAGTCCTTTATTAAACTCTGATTTAATGATTTTGACTGATTTAAACAACTTTTTATCAGGAAGTGTGTCAATATAATCTCTTACAAGTGTCACATTCTTAATAGCCTTTTCATTTTTTGGTGCATCTGAGAATATAAAAACATCAGTGTCATCTGCCTGATAATTATAGGCTAATGATTCAATTGTCCGCCTAGTGTGCTCTGGTCTTGCATAAACAAATATTAAAACAGGAGCTAACATAGTAACACCTCACAACGGTATATTTTGAATGAGTAGTTTCGACTTTCCTCTTTTTGTCAAAGGTAACTCAATTACAAACTCAAAATATGTTTTTATTTTTGCAATATCATAAAAATTATCATGAAGCTCAATTTGATCTTCCTGTGAAAACCTTTCATTTTTAATTATTCTAAAAACGATCACTCCAGGGGTGTTCTGCACAATTTGCCATTTTTCTATATGATCAAAAGCTTTATAGTGTCTACCAAATACTATAGCAGTTAGTAAGACTTTATCCATATTCTCAGTATAAATATAATCCTGTGTTCTCCCTAGAATCCTTTTAAGCCTCACTATCCCGTTCTCAATCCCGTCATAAGTAGCCAAATCTCCTGTACGATATCGTATAAAGGGCATAGCATAGTTATTAAATCCAGTCACGACCACTTCGCCAACTTCACCCGGTTTCACATGAATACCATTTTCATCAATTATTTCAGTATATCCATAATAAGGGGAACAATAAGTTATAAGTCTATCATCAATTGAATAGCCAAATACGCTAGCTTCAGCATGCCCATATTGATTAATAACTTTAGTTTTGAAAGCACGACTTATATTTTTCAGTTGATAATCAGAGAAGCTTTCAGATGTTAATTCAACCCCTTTTATCACCATGCCCAACTCAATGTTATTATCATTGATATAAGTTGCTATCGAATCGATAAATGATGGATAACCTCTTATGAAGCTTGGTTTGAAGTCCTTTATATACTCTACATATAAATGTTTATTATTATTAGTAAGATATTGCGATGACAAAGCAAAACTACCATATGGTATATCTTTTTCGCTTTTTCTTATCCAAAATATTTCTTGCTTCAGCAGTTCTTCTGGTATTATTGTACCGTCCATTGCCAAAATTTTATCTCCTGGAGAATATCCAAACATCCTGTATAAAAAATGTTGGTGCTCTGAATCATAGCCCCCCAATGTATAA
Organism: Paenibacillus sp. FSL H7-0357; assembly: GCF_000758525.1. Taxonomy (NCBI): domain Bacteria; kingdom Bacillati; phylum Bacillota; class Bacilli; order Caryophanales; family Paenibacillaceae; genus Paenibacillus; species Paenibacillus sp. FSL H7-0357. The sequence goes on from NZ_CP009241.1 coordinate 6,095,919, forward strand.
AATCCTAATGGTTCACCTGTGCTTCCTCCGGTAGTTACAAAACCAACATATTTTTTTGATTCAGGGATAGCCAAAATGTTGCTTTTTTCTTCTCTTATGGTACCTTTCGAGAGAAAAGGAATCCTAAAAAAATCTTCATAATTTTTTAAGTCAATCTGATTCTCAATAAATATTCTTTTATAATATACAGAATTTTCAAACGCATAATTTAGAATTTTGATAATTTTTTTCCTATAGATATTTTCGAAATTCATGTTATGTCCCATATGAAATTTTTGGAGATTTTTCAATCCGTAGTATATTTCCAACTTACCAATATAATGCCTGAAACCATAGCGAATATATTGAGGATCATTTAATCTTTTCATAATGCGAACTAATCGAGAATTCCCCATATAAAATCATCCTCATTTGTGTTTAATATCTGAAAAAATCTTTCTCAAATTAAATGCTCTTAACATCATAATGGACGAAATTCTTGTTGGTTTAAAAAAGGCTGGCGCAATAATCGCAACTGTTATTTGTGAAGTTAGTGTAGCTATAGCCGCCCCATAACCTCCATATAATGGTATTAAAAAATAATTCAATGATATATTAATAATACAACCAGCTGCTATATAAGCCATTGAATATCTTTGTAAGCCTTCACTCACTAACCAAACACCTCTAGCCGAACCTAACATCGCAAATATACCTGCCCAGATACTAACTGACAAAATTCGTGCAGATTCTATATATTCAGGACCATATAAAATTCCAATAATAAGCTTCGCAAATAACATTATGAATACGCCGAAAACAATACCCATCCAAGCTACAATATTATAAAGTAACTGCACCGACCTTATATAACCATCTTTATCGATTTTCTTTTTACTCATAATTACTGGTCTAAATGAAATAATAATGGCAGTTGGAATAAAATACCACATCTCCGCAATTCTAACAGCCGCTGAAAATATGCCAAGCTCATCTTTATTTGGCATTATAGTCCCCAACATAACTTGATCAATTCTCATGTATAATGATACCATCAAGCCTGAAAGCACAAGATACCAACTTTGCGACAATATTTCTTTCGCATAATCCATGCTAAATCTCATGCGAGATTTTTCTTGTCGGTATTTGATATAAGCCATAACTAGTGCTGCACTTACTATTGCAATATCAATTGTGTAAATTAAGGCAAAAAGAATTAGATCACCTTTGAAATAAACTAATAATAGTTTTAAACCTGCAGTCAACAAACTGACAATAATTCTAATTAAGGAGGATATCTTCGCTTTCTGATGAGCCTGTATCCAATACTCAATAACTTCGAACGATCTTATAACCATTGAGCAGGACATTATAAGAACGATAAGTTGTAGAGAATTATTAGATGGTTCTAGTATCCACATTACTATACAAGAAACAACGGTTAATATGACTCCGCCAATTATCCTTAACAAAAAGCTTGTGCAGAGAATAGTCCCTTCTTCATACTCTTTTTCCACAATAGTTTTAACAATTAAAATCTCCAAACCTAATGTTGATAAAACTGTAAACAAAGAGACGATAGCCAATGCATAATTAAATTCGCCATATAACTCGGGACCGAAATAACGTGCAACTACCGCAGTTATAAACACACCTAGTATCATGCTAAAGACTTTATCACTTACTAGCCAACCAGAGTTCCCTAATATTTTTTTGGCTACCTCATTACTTAATAGTCTACTCTTAACTAGATTTAATAAGTTCAATTTATTTTCCCACTTTTTCCATATACTTTTCAAATAGTATTTTTAAATGAGACTCAATTAGTCTATTGAAACTATATTCTTATAAATTTGAGATAGCTTTTCTAAATTATGTTCTCTATTATGGGTTTTCAAAGCACGTACTCTTGCGTTATTAGAAAATTTCAATGCTAAGTCATTATCAGCAAAAATTTCACAAACATAGTGTGCCAACATATATGGTGCATCTGCTTGATACAAGAATCCTTCTTGCTTATCAAGTAATAAATCGCTTATCCCCCCAACATAAGAAGCTACACAGGGCACTCCTAGTATCATTGCTTCTCCGAGCGAGTTAGGACTATTCTCAATCGATGAAGGACAAACAAATACGTTTGATTTTAGAAATCTGTTACACATTTCATTCTCATCTAGACTGCCGGTAAAGGATACTTTATCTTGAAGTTTATATTTACCTATAAGATGGTTTAAATACTTAGCGTATGATGTTTCCTTTAATTTTGCTTTTAATCCACGTATATTAAAAATATCAATACCACCAATATATAGTTTAGCTTTCGGGAATTTTTTCAAAATAATAGGCATTGCCTCTAACATATGGTGCAAGCCTTTAATAGGATATGTGCCTTGACTAACAAATATTGAATGTTCTTCAATTTTTTTAATATTCCATACAGAATTATAAAATTCCTCTCTTAGTGTTTCATTACAGTAATGATATTGTATGTCAGGATTTATCTGTAGTGCACAGGCTTTATCCCACATTGTTCTTCCTAGTACATGCTTCACCTTCTTTAGTGCCAATACTTCAGAAAAACCTCTTTGCTCAAATTTTTTTTGTTGTTGCACTAAATTATCTTTTTTAATCAGATCTCGAAAGGTAAAGCTATTTTGAATCTTTCTAGGTAGATTAGCCATATAATGTTGGGCGTAAATTGATACTAACCCTTGTATAGAAATAAGCACTTTTATTTTTCTTTGATTACAAACGTTAACCATAGAGAGTGTATGAACAAACTCCGTTCCAAATATATGTACAATGTCAGGAGTAGTTGTTTCTATAATTTTCTCAAGATATTTATAAATTTCATGCTCATTTCTATTCTGTGGAAAAGGATAATACTTTATCTTCTCCCCAAATAGAACATTTTTCGAACTGATTAATTTACAAGGGAAAGCGATTGAGAGTTCTATTCTATCAGAATTCGCTAAATATTTAGACATATTAACAAGCCATCCACCAAAAGGAATAGTTCTCAAGTTCATCAAAATACTTGCTTCTGGTAATGGAATATTCGTGAGCCATAAAACTTTCATCTTTTCAACCCCAAACTGTCATATATTACAAGTGAAATATAAAAGTACCTTTTTTTGATCAATACTAACTATTTATTTGTGGTACTTTTGATGATTTACTGGTTTTATCATTATGAATTTTGTTTACTACTAAAATCAAGCCTATTGCAAGCCAAGTATGAGGCGCTGAATAGTTCCATCGGAACGCTGTAGCTACCATTTGGTATACTAGATATACATTCAAGGAAAAGGTAATTAAGTTACTATTATTTAAATAATACCTATAAAAGATAGCACAGCTCACACCAAACAAAAGAGATAGAGATAATACTAAAGGTAAACCTCCATCTAAGTAGAAATTCATTATACTTGTGTAAAAAGCATTAAACGTAGTGTTATCTCCTATTAGTATTGGGTTAACGGTGAAACTAGCCGTCTTTTCATTTGCCGTATGGAAAGAGAACGAGTTCCCACTTAAAAAAATAAGAAATGTGTTAATCATTTCTTCAATTCCCGAAAAAAAGGATCTTCCATAAGTATATCCTGTTAATTTATATATTTGAGAAGATAAAAAAAAGTCCAACGATCTAAATGGCCCTGTAAAGTATATTACAAGTTGTTTGAGAGAGTAATTCACAAAAACATCTACAGACTCTGATAAGCTCGGAGACCTAATTCCAATTCTTTTAGCTGAGCTTAAATTCATAAAATAAACAACAAAAACAAAAAAAATCACATAAAGAGATTTTGAGATGTTACTTCTTTTCTTGAAATTTGTGCTTACTTTTTTAAATAAATCATATTTAAAACCAAAGGAAATCAATGTGAAAATTATAATTTCAAAATAAATAAACCTTCCATTTCCTATAAATGCAAATAAAACACTATTGAATAAAGCCAACCCCAAGTTTATTCCTTTTTTTCCATTTACAACCAAGTCGGATATTAACGCAAGAATAGAAACTTTAACCAATGGGGTAATAATCCAAAAATATAATAGCGAACTAAAAGATGAGCCAAATAATAAACCTTGTTCATATACAATTCTTCTCATGTCTGCCGTAGTCATAGAAAATAATAAATTGTTATATTTTATAGCAAAATAAATCAAGATGAAGGAAAGAAAAAACTGAAGAAACAAAAAGAATCTGGTATTTAATAAGTCACCACCTAAGAGTCTTTGCTTATCCACCCCCACATTTATATGATTTTTATTTTTTTTGTGATTTACTACAAAGAAGCCAATAGAAGTTGCAACCACATTCAACCAAATTATCATATATGTTTTAGTTGAAACATCATATAGCATAAATGGGTTACCTAAGGATACAATAGTCCATATTCCCCAGAATAATGAGAAATAGGTTAATGGATTAAATATATTACCAGTTCTAATTACTCCAAATATTATAATGAAGCAAATTGTACATATAAATAATATGTATAACATTTTTTCCCCCTAAACTGAAACATCAATAATTTAGCATATTTCATGAAAAATAGTAGTTTTAAGAAAATCCAAGATTTTTTCCGCTTGTTTTAAGTTGTTTTTATAAGTCAAGACAAAACTTTTAGCCTTCAATCCGAACCCATGGAGTTCTCTCATATCTAAACTTAAAACTTCAACAAGTTTTTCCTTTAAGTCATCCACATTTTCACCTTCAAAACAATAAACAAATTCTTTATATTCTACTGGCATTCCCGGCAAATTTGTTGTTAATATTGGAGTACCAGAAGCCATATACTCCATATTCTTTGAAGGAAATGAATATTTTGTAAACTCTTCTTCAGATGGCCTCGGATTAATTAATAATGTTGCTTTTGTCTCCTTGATTATTATCTCGCTATTAGGTAAAACCCCATAAAATCTAATTCTTTTGTCTTTAAGTTCATAATTTTTCAATTCATTTTCCAGTTCCCCCGATCCAAACAACCATAGTTCGGCATCATTGAATGGAATATTAATAAATGCTTCAACTAATTTTTTCACACCGTATTTTTCTTGTAACGCACCTGCATAAATAACAATTTTTTTTTCATATTTATTTTTCAATTCGTTATTAATTTTTGTCATTTCTAGATCTACGAATCCTTCAATAACAATATGAGGCTTCTTATGTGGATTGACTATTTCATTCATATGGATGGTCAACAAAACATATCCATCATGCTTTTTAATAAAAAAATCACAAAATTCAGTATACCATTTTTTAAATAATTGCTTAATTCCAAATTGTCTCTTAGTGGAATATGTCTGCATAAATTGCGGTAAATCAGTAACAATCCCAATAGTTTTCACATTACAAAGAGTTGCTGCACATTTAGCAGCAGCACTGATAGTTAAATTCAAAACATCACATATTATGACCCTTTCATTCTTTCTATTATTAAAGCACCATATAAATGAACCAATAAAGGCAATTAGCAACGTAAGAATGTGCCCTATAAAGGGTACGTTTAATAAAGGTATATACTTATATGTAACTTCTTTATCGCTATCATTAGGATAGTTGATAAATAATTTTCGAGTATTCATGCGTGATAATGGTATTCCACTAAGCGTTGTAACGGTAGCATGTCCTAGACTTCCAAACCCCTCGGCTAGTAAACGATGAAACTTTTGAGCCTGTTGCTCCGGTTTAATAATGCTTTTAGTGAAAAAATCATTAAATGTTCTGGTAGAGCATAATCTTGAAACATAAAGTATTTCCATTAATCCCTCCCCCCTCCAAATATCTCATATAATTTATTTTTAAAAATTAAATTGTCATTTAAAGCCTTCTCAATAATATTACCTGCTACAACTTCTAGTTTTGCCCAATCAATTGAGTTGTACCAACTGTATATATCCTCAGCGATATTATTCGCATCATAATTAATCTGATATCCTAATTCTGAACTCGTTATTTGCATTGCAGTGTCTGAATTCACAATTATTGGTATACTATACCAAGCAGCATCGTAAAGCTTATTAGATAAAGCATATTTAACTAATAAGGACTCATTTCCATAAGCATTAAAGAGTATGTCTGTCTCTTCATAGAATTTTTCTTTTTGGTTTTCGTTATACCTTCCGTAGAAAAAAACATTTTTCATATTATTTTCTTTGCAGTACTCTTTGATTTTATTTTCATCTACTCCATCACCGTAGAAAGAAAATAAGAATCGTTCATCATTTGATATCAAATTTAGCATTTTAACAACTTCACTATAATAAGAAATAGCCCCAATATACGAAATTCTGATAATCTCTCTTTGCCTTGCAGTATTTGATCTTATATTTTTGTTCCTCTTATTCTTAAAATCCAAGTTATGACATACTGTATATTCCGCTTGTGGTAAAAAACTCAAAAAAGAAGGAGATGAAATAACTGTCATTTTACTAACATGTACTACTTTTCCTAACATTTTTTTATAAAACGAGTATTTCTCATAAGTATAATCTCTTATATCTAAAATGAATCTATCTTTATATTTCTTTTTCAGGAATTTACTCAAAAATAAAGCAGGCAAAGTGGTAAGAATTATAAGAAAATCATACTTTTTTTCCTTAATTACTTTTTCGCAAAATTTAAAAAAACCATACATTTGCTTCAATTTCCATATTTTATCACTATCATCAGACATCTCCTTTCTATATACTATTGTATTATTATTTGATTTTTCATTCATATTCTTTCTATCCCAATAAATCAAATCAAAATCAATCCTATTTTCTTTCAAAAAAGATTCGTAAACATTAAAATAAGGCATATACCTTAAATTAGAGAATCCAATAACTCCCACTTTCATTTTTAATATTTCCTCCATGTATTCCTATCAATTATATTTGTATAACTCTGTATAATTTTTATGACCTTCACAGAAACATTCTCATCCTTATAGTCATAGGGTAGTAATGTTTTTTCATTGTTCAGTTTCATCTCACAAGCCAGTTTTATGGATTGTTCAATTAGTTTAGTATCAATGCCTCCAATAACAACTGTTCCTTTATCTAAAACCTCGGGACGCTCTGTAGATGTTCTTAACAAGACCCCTGGAAAATCCAGCATCGCACTCTCTTCAGACAAAGTACCACTATCCGAAAGAACACAATAACTATTCTTTTGGAGTTTATTATAATCAAGGAACCCAAATGGCTTTAAGTTCTGCACAAGTGGATGAAATTTGAAATTTCGTTGTTCAATATATTTCATGCTTCTTGGATGCGTAGAATAAATTACAGGCATTTGATAACGTTCAGCAATTTTATTAATTGCTGTCATTAATGATATGAAATTCTGTTCATTATCAATATTTTCTTCACGATGAGCTGAAACAATTATATATTTCTCCGGTTCCAAATTTAATCGATTAAGCACATCACTAGCGTCGATCTTGTCCATATGTGCTTGAAGAACCTCTTGCATAGGTGAGCCTGTAACAAAAATATGTTCTTTACGGAATCCTTCTGACAAAAGGTATCTTCTGGAATGTTCTGTATACGGAAGATTAATATCTGAAATATGGTCAACAATCTTGCGATTGATTTCCTCAGGAACGTTCTGATCGAAGCACCTATTCCCTGCTTCCATATGGAAAATAGGCACTTTCAGTCTTTTAGCAGCAATCGCACTCAGTGCACTATTAGTATCACCTAAAATAAGTAGAGCATCAGGTTTTTCCTTCTCAAGAACTTCGAACGATTTTGCTATTATGTTCCCCATAGTTTCTCCAAGATTAGTTCCCACTGCCTCAAGGAAGTAATCTGGTTGGCGAAGTTCAAGCTCATTGAAGAACACTTCATTTAATGTGTAATCCCAATTCTGCCCTGTATGTACTAGAACATGATTGAAGTATCTATCGCAAGCTTTTATGCACTCAGACAAACGAATAATCTCTGGTCTGGTTCCTAATATTGTCATAACCTTGAGTTTCTCCATTTATTTATACCTCCAAGTAATAAGTGTCTGGTTTGTCAGGATTAAATAATTCATTAGCCCAAAAAAGGGTTATTACATCAGTATTACCTGTGTTAGTAATAGAGTGTGTGTATCCAGGTGGAATATCTATTACTCTTAAAGATGAACCATTTACTGGATACTCAAAGATTTCTTCGCCTTCAATCATTCGGAATTTCACAATAGCTTCGCCTTCAATGACAAGGAACTTCTCCACCTTAGTATGATGCCAGTGGTTGCCTCTTGTGATACCTGGTTTAGTCCGGGATATGAATACTTGACCAGAGTGTTCGCTCTTAACAAACTCTGCTAACCATCCTCTATTATCATGTTTCATTTCCAGATTGTATCCGAAATCGTCTTCTTGCAAATAAGAGAGATAAGTACTATAAAGATAACGTTCAAAATCATTCTTCAGATCTGAGAGAACTAGTGTTCTTCGGCTAGCTTTAAATGAGGCTAAACTAGCCTCCAACTCCTTAAGTTTAACGTTAAATGATCGTGAAATATCAAGATAATCACTTGTCTTGGTTACATCCGAATTGTCCATGACGTGTATAAACGATTCAACTACATCATCAATATAAACCAACTTAACTTCTGCTTCCGGATCATTCACTTTAATGGGTATATCTCTACTAATATTGTAACACCAAGTCGCAACTACAGAATTATAGTTAGGTTTGCTCCATTTTCCGAAAACATTTGGTAGCCTAAAGACAAATGTACGAATCTCTTCATTACGCCCATAAGCAAATACTGCTTCCTCAGCCGCACGTTTGCTGTTCCCATATGGATTATCCATTTCAGCTTGTATCGATGAAGAAAGTAGTATTGGTGTCTTCTTTCCATTCGAACTCAAAATATTGAGTAGATGTTGAGTATAATCCAAGTTTCCAGTCATAAATTCCTCAGTATTATCAGGACGATTAATTCCAGCAAGATGATAAATAAAATCTGCCTTAATCGCATATTCTTCTAATTCTTGGAGTGAATGCTTAGAGTCGATCTTCATAACCTCGATATCTTCTCTTCTATTTAATGATGCTACTAAATTACGTCCAATAAATCCGTGAGCACCTGTTACCAAAACAGTTTTCATTATTCTTAGCCCCTGCCATTAAGTTCTTTTTTTATCAAATCTAGACTTAACAAGAGTTCCTTTATACCTTGAATATCTAATCTTTCTGTATTATGAGAGTTGTATTCCCAGCCCACAGAAATTTCTTTATCACCTTCGTCAAAGAATTTATCATAGTTTAAGTCTCTGGTATCAGCAGAAATTCGATAATAGCTGCCCAAATCTGTTGCTTTAGCCATTTCCTCACGTGTCAGTAACGTCTCATATAACTTTTCGCCATGTCTAGTTCCAATAACTCTTGTGTGACTGTCCGATTGAAATAGTTCTTTTAGGGCAACAGCTAGTTCTCCTATTGTTGAAGCAGGAGCTTTCTGAACGAAAATGTCCCCTTGTACTGCTTTATTAAATGCAAACAACACTAGTTCAACAGCATCCTCCAAGGACATTAGATAACGAGTCATATCAGGATCTGTAATTGTAATATCCTCATAATTTTTAATCTGATCAATAAATAATGGGATAACAGAACCTCTTGAACACATTACATTTCCATAACGAGTTCCACAGATTAACGTATCTTCAGGAGAAACAGTTCTTGATTTAGCTACCATAACCTTCTCCATCATCGCTTTTGAAATACCCATAGCATTGATAGGATAAACTGCTTTATCAGTCGATAGACATACGACTTTTTTCACTCCAAAAGCAATGGCAGCATTAAGAACATTTTCGGTACCCATAACATTGGTCTTAACAGCTTCCATTGGAAAAAATTCACATGAAGGGACTTGTTTTAGGGCAGCGGCATGGAACACATAATCTACGTTATGCATAGCTGCTGCCACGCTGTTGTAGTCTCTCACATCACCGATAAAGAATTTGACTTTATCATTTCTTAATTCCTTGCGCATATCATCCTGTTTCTTCTCATCTCTGGAGAATATTCTAATCTCACTAATTTCCGTGTTCAAGAATCTTTTTAAGACTGCATTACCAAAAGAGCCAGTTCCTCCAGTTATCAATAACGTTTTTCCTGTAAACATCATTAATTACCCCATATCTTATTTTATTTAATGAGAGACAATAATTTTGTAAGTTTTATCGACAGTAAAGTTTTCTTCTAAATAAGCTCTCCCATTAGAGCCCATTTCCAAACGTAATTTCTCACTGTTATTTAAAGTAGTTACATTATTCTTGAAACCTTCTAAATCCCCACTCTTAGACCACAATCCACATTTTGCTTCATGTAACATATCTTTGACATCAGTATTGACATCTGTTGCTGCTAAAATTGGCAGTCTAAATTCCATATAAGAATTTAATCTTGAAGGAAAGTTCGGAATTGTGAATCTTGCGTCTAAAAATACAAGTCCAACATCACTTACAGATAAAATCTCATCAAATTCATTTTTGGGCATGTATTTTTCTAACCGTGTGTTCTTTTGCTTACTTATAGTTATTTGATTCTTTATCTTCTCGAACTCAGTACCTGAACCTACTATTAAAACGTATGTCCGTTCTATATTTTCCAAACATTTTAAAACATCTATTAAAAAATCTATGCCTTGTGGTTTCCCTAAATTCCCCCCATAAACATATACCACCGCATCTGAAGGGATATTATACTTAGATCGTATCCTATTTCTCTCTATAGAGGAATGAGTACGCATTTGAACTGGTTTAATAGAGTTAGGACAAACCTCGATCTGATTGATATCAACTTCGGTATTATGTTTGATAACATAATCTACGTTCGCTTTTGACATGCATCCAATATTATCAGATATTGCGTACAAACTTCTCTCTTTTCTTCTGAAATAATGCCATAGCATACTTCTTTCTTTAATGATTCCCAAATCAACTGCATTCTGTGGAAAAATATCCTTCAACAGCAAATATGATTTACTTCTATCCCGCTTTTTTATATAATCAACTATCTTTACAAAAGTAATTGGTGGAGTTGAATATATGATTAAGTCAAATCTAATATCTTTAAAATACTCTTTTACAGCTTTGATAAACTGTCTTTCAATCAATAAGGTAGATATCCCCTTCTCTAGGAAACCAGTTTTTGTTACATTTCCTGTCTTTACTCTTAATACTTGTATACCGAATTCATTTTTAAGTTCTGTTTCTTTCTCATACCTCTTCTCACGCTGACAAATCACATAAACTTCATCGCCACGATCTTTAAACTCTCTCATCAAGTCTACATATAAATTTCTCGAGTCTTCCCCTTCTGGATAAGCGAGTGTCAAAAATAGTATTTTCATCTTTTATCAGATTCGAAAACTTCACTAAATGTGTTTATTACTAACCTTTGCTGATCCTGTGTCATAGAAGATCCTGAAGGGAGACAAATTCCATATTGAAATAAGTAACTGCCAACACTTTTAGTTTCATAGTGATTGAATATCGGTGTATCTATGAATAGTGGCTGTAAATGCATCGGTTTCCATAAAGGCCGAGATTCAATATTCTTCATTTCAAGTTGATTAACTATATATTCAGGAGTGACATCAACTCCCTCGTTTATGGTTAGTACAGATAACCAGTAATTAGGACTTCCCAAATCAGAAATCGGCATAAAACGGAGCGGCAATTCATTAAAACCATCTACATATTGGTCAAATATAAACTTTCGGTTATCAATAAAACCATCCAAAGCCTGTAACTGTCCTCGGCCTATTCCAGCACTTATATTGGAAATTCGATAATTATAACCTACTTCTTTATGTTCATAATGCTTGGCCGCCTCTCTAGATTGTGTTGCCCAAAATCGCATTTTCTTGATGGCCTCAGCATCGTTAGAAACGACCATTCCGCCACCCGAAGTAGTAATAATTTTGTTTCCATTAAAAGAGAATATACCTATATGACCAAATGTCCCACATTTCTTTCCTTTATACGTTGCCCCGAGAGCCTCAGCTGCATCTTCAATAACTGGAACTCCATATCGTTCACATATCGGTAATAGCTCATCGTAATCAGCACTCTGTCCATAAAGATCGACAATAATGACTGCCTTAGGCATTTTGTTTTCTTTTTTTGCCCATTCAAATGCTTTCTCTAAAGCTATTGGTGACATATTCCATGTTTCCGGTTCTGAGTCTATAAATACCGGCTGAGCGTATTGATATAATATTGGGTTGCAACTACCTGCAAATGTAAGGTCAGAACAAAAAACATAATCACCAGGACCCACATTAAAATATTTGAGCGCTAAGTGAATACCTGCAGTTCCAGAAGATAATGCCAGTCCGTGATCAATACCCACATATTCACATAATTCTTCCTCGAATTTATCTACATTAGTCCCAAGTGGCGCAATCCAATTACTATCAAAAGCTTCCTTTATGTAATTCATTTCATTCCCGCTCATGTGAGGAGGAGAAAGGAATATCCGTTCTTGTGTCATTTCATCGTCACCTTTTGTTTTAGTTAAACTTAATAGGTTTTGCCGGAGAACCCACTGCAGTACAATTTGGAGGTAAATTCCTTACCACCACGGAACCAGCACCAACAATTACATCTTCTTCTATAATAATTCCTTGTATAATTTGAGAACCTGTTCCTAGTTCAACAAAGTTATTAAGCTTAGTGTTGCCAGAGAGATTAACACTCGGATAAAGCGTACAAAAATCTTCAATTACGGCATCATGGCCAATAGTACAATCCAAATTCACAATAACATGTTTACCGATAGAAATATTTACCGTCAATATAGAACCTGCACAGATAATACTTCCTTGACCGACTTCTAACCATTCGGACATTATTACAGAAGGATCAATTAGCGTAACAAATCTCACATTGGAAAATTCTAACGCTTCAGAAATCACTTTTTTTCTTAGTTTAGGTTTCCCTATCGTACAAGCTACAGATATTGCTGATTCTCTCGAATCAAACCATTCCATTCCTCCCAATACCGGAAGACCATTTATAATACTTCCTTCCAGATGAGAATTATTATCTATGAAACCAATGAGATTCCATGTTTCCTGAAACCGGTTAATATTGTTTACCAGCCAGGCAACCTCTCTTCCAAATCCTCCTGCTCCTATAAGTACAAGATCCTGCATGCATAATTCACCTCTTAATCTTTTCCTACAATAAATGTATAGTTTGTTGTTGCTGACCCTCCAATATTTAACATCATTGCATTTCTGGCATTATTAATTTGATATTCCCCAGCATTATTCGATATTTGTTTATACAAATCCAACAACATTCTAACTCCGGAAGCTCCGACAGGATGCCCCCCACCAATTAAACCACCGCTTGGATTCACTGGCTTTTCACCAGCGAATGAGATCAGGCCTGACTCAATAGCTTCATACTCTTTTCCTGGATCTGTCAAACCCAAGCAGGATAATGCAGCATATTCACTGGATGTAAAACAATCATGAACCTCAAACAAATCTATATCCTTAACCTCTAATTCGGATTTTTTGTATGCCTCTTCAACTGCTGTTCGAGTCCATTTAAGAAGATACGGATTGTCACTACTTTCATTAATCTTTGAATTGAAAGTTAATGGAGCATTTCTGTGACCCCATCCTTTTATGTAAGGAAGGTCACTAATATTCAAGTTGTTTCTCCTGCAATAACTACGTGCATATTCTTCAGAAGCAAGAAGTACCATTGCTGCTCCATCAGTTGTTTGAGAACAATCACTAATAGCCAATCTTCCACCAACCAGTGGATTAGATTCCGTTTTCCGCATTTCAGATTGCGATCTACTCATAAACCAATTTTTTGTTTGTGATTTAGGATTTCTTTTAGCATTTGAATAATTAATATAAGAAATCTCAGCTAAGTTGTTCATATACCGCTCAGCATCAAGATTATATTTTTCAATAGTGGCATCAGCTAATTTACTAAATAAATTAGGAAACGGAAAGTCGACCCCTTTGGCTTCCTTCTCAAAATAAGAAGCACTTCCAAGGAACGTTCCACTCAACTTACTATTCACTGTCTTCATCATCTCAATACCTACTACAATAGCCAAATCATATTGCTCACTTTTTATTTTGGCTATAGCAGCATCTATCGCTACTGAGCCTGAAGCACATGCTGCTTCATACCGTGCTGAAGGCAAACCATAGAATACATCACTAATCTCTGTAAGGAATGCTCCGAGATGTCCCTGAGACAAATAGTTTTCTGCTGCAAAATTACCTATAAAGGCTCCAATTTTATTCTCATTATTAAGTTTTTTAATTTCGTCAGTTGAAATATTAGTTGCTAAAAATCCATCCTCTATAATTTCTCTAAACATTCCAACTAGTGATTTACCCTCTTTACTCCAATTGCGTTCGTAGTCACTTTGTTCTCCACCGAGAATATATACTTTGCTCATTGCTGCCCCCCATGGTAAATCTAGAATTTAGCTCTCAAATATCTCCTGAAATCTAATTGCGAAGGTTCTATGTTTATTTTATTGAACATATCAACGAATGAATTCAGTTTAGTATCTTTGTTCATAATTTCTATCAATTTGTCTTTACCACCAAATAATTGCAACAGGGCTAACGGGGGCGCCCAATTAAATCCATATGCCATTACTGTATCAGCATCGTGTATACTTCCAGCAATTTCATCAGCTACAAATACTGAGTACGTAATATATTTCATTAAGAAATGACTACAGATACGGGCTTCCTCTGAATCATTATTTATCAATATTTTGATAGCCTCGTCATAATTAGATTCTTTAATAGCAGCTACCATTCTTTGCACAAAATAAAAGGAATACTTGATTTGTGAACGATAATTTTTAGTTTCAATATCATAAACATATATATGTTTCTTCCCCGTACTATCTCTTTCAAGTTTATATAACCCTTGGCCACATTTTCTCCCTAGTTTGTTCCCTTTAATTAATAGTTCGATAAATTCAGGTAACCTAAAAGAACTATTATACATATCATGAGAATTAGTAAAGAGATTATCTGTGATCGCTTTGTATATATCAAGTCCAATAAAATCTACAGTTACAAGTGGAGCCATCCCCCTACCAGTAAAAGGACCCAGAATTGAATCGATATAATCGATTCCACCTCTATCTCTGTATAGTTCAGCAAATTGAAGTGCTTCATTTAAAAACTGGAAACCAATACGATTCGCTAAAAACGCTGGTGCATCTTTAAGAACAACAACTTTTCTAAATAACACTTGCTCTAGATAAGCTCTTAAAGCAACGAGCACTTCTTTATCTGAATTCTCGTTAGGAATCAACTCACACAATGGCAAGTTATATGGAGGATTAAAGAAATGTGTAACAAAATACAAAGATTGTCCTTCTTTATCAAAGCTTTCTTTCAATTTTTCTATAGAAAGACCTGAAGTCCCAGTACTTACAATTGTTCCGGGTCTTCTATGTTTAGAAATAATTTTATTCACTTCATTCTTCACTTCATAAATTTCAGCAACAGATTCAAATATCCAATCTGAGTTGGCGATACAATCTGCCAACTCATCAAAGGTCTTTGCTATTAAATTACCTCTAATTGAATCAGCTCTGACAGACCCAACAGCTTTTTCAATTCCTTCAAAAGACTTATCTAGAGACCTACTGACCATGTAAACTTCAACATTTCCAAAAGAAGCAAAAATCCCTGCTACCGCTGCGCCCATAGCCCCGTTTGCACCGATTACTGTTACTCTATTAATTGTTATCATATCTTCCCCCAAGGATGACCTTTTCGAGCGTTATAGACCTTCTTTTCTTACTGAAGCTAGCGAAGACATTGTAGTAACATCAGAATTATTAATTCCAGTTTTACGAATAATATTAACTACTGTTTTCAAAACAATCTTCAAATCCAAAACAAAGCTTACATGCTCAACATACCACACATCTAATCTGAACTTTTCATCCCACGATATCGCATTCCGACCATTCACTTGAGCCCATCCAGATATACCTGGTGTAACGTCATGTCTTCGCAACTCATCAGAGGAATAGTAGTCCAGATATTCAACTAAAAGTGGTCTTGGGCCTATAAAGCTCATTTCACCTCTAATAATATTAAACAGTTGTGGGAGTTCATCTATACTTGATTTACGCAAAAATGATCCTATCTTGGTCAGCCTCATCATGTCAGGTAATAATTCGCCAGTTCGGTTTGTATCTGCTGACATGGTTCTAAATTTATACAGGGTAAAAACCCTACAATTTTTACCTGGACGTTTTTGCCGAAATAATACTGGACCATCAGAACTCACCTTAATTGCTATAAAGGCAGCTAACATAATGGGAGAAGTAAGAACAATAAGAAAACATGCAGTAAGCCAATCCATAATCCTCTTAACAATTAAGTAAGACTTCATTTATGATCAACCTCTATAGTTTAGATACTGAAAAAAATAGCGGGTAACTACCCCGCCATACCTTCAGCTAATGCCATACCTTTTTGCAATTCGGCTTCAAACGTTGCTCTGTATTGGGCAATAATAGCAGTGCTATGTCCATTACTCTTTAATTTTTGTTCAGCATCTGTAATAATACTATTGAAGCTCGCAGTGAAAGAGGATAACTGTTGTTTGCCCTTAGCTACAAGATTAGCCTTTGCAGCAGCGTCCTTAGCACTCACATACTCTATTGCAAGTCCATAAAGGGTTGAAGTGCTCTGATCGCGCAAGGCATTCAATTTCGCTTCTGTATCCCCTGTTATTTGTTCGTAGGTTAATGCTCCACTTCCACCAGCGCCCCCTCCAGTCGTTCCAGATGAAGGTTTCGGTGAAGGCGTTGAAGTTGGACCTGATCCAGTTGGAGTGGCAACGGGTACCACAGGTGTTGGAGTAACTTGAGCTTGATATGATGGCGATTCAGCAGTAATTGTCTTTGTTGTTTGATTCCAGCTAATGTTGTTGCCTACAGATTCCGATAAAAAACGAAGAGGCACATATAATGTTCCGTTAAGCATATAACTGCCCTGCCCCGTAGGAACTGTTTTGGTAGATCCATTAAATACAAAGCTCGCTTTCACTTTACCCAACATAATATTTTTGGTTACTGCTGAAATACTACCTACATTCCCAACATTCATTAAATATTCTTTAATCACTACCAATTCCGAGCTACTAGGTTCAGACACTGTAACCTTTACGCTCTTGGCATCCCAATTCACACTTTTCTGCAAAGCATAGGACATGAATCGAAGTGGAACATACGTTGTATTGTTGTAGGTGAATACATGCTGCCCGGTAGGAGGCTGTAAACTTACTCCATCAAAAATCATCTTCACGTTCATACTGGATGCTTTGATCGTATCAGCTACTGTTGCAGCTGATGCAGACAGTGGAGCAGATGCTGTTAATGGGGCAACTCCTATCAGTGTAAGCAGTAACAACACCGCTGCTGGAAATTTCGCCTTAGGCATATTACTCACTTCCTTCTTTTTCAGCTTTTTTTGCTTCTTCTTCTTCAACTAGTATTTGATCATGCGTCTTCCCTTGACTTACACCATATTTTTTGGCGACCTGGGACAACTCGTTATATTGTTCTTCAGAAACCTTACCAAGAATGATACTACGGGCTTCCCGCTTCTCTTCTATACTCAGACCACCTTTAGCTAACTCTTGCAGCCGCTTAATATCTGAGAGGCTTAATTGACCCATAACAATTGAAGCCACGTCTGCCTTATCCTTCACAGTAACACTTTCTTGTATTTGCTTTGCTTTGTCTGTTGAGACCTGAGCAGTATAGTCGTCTACTGCTGGAGTATTCGTAGGTTTACTTGTAGGTTTACTTGTAGGTTTACTCGTACCAGCGGTTGCTTGTCCGCCAGCATCCTCCCCCTTATCTGTACCCTCCGCAGCAGTTGTATCTGTAGATTTGGTGATTGCTGTGGATTGAGTTGTTGCTATAGGCTCTACACTTTTAGGTTCTCCACTTGCTGTTGGCTCCGCAGTCGCATCTCCCGCCACTACAGCAGGTTCAACTTGCTCTCCCTTGGTTACATTATCAGTAGTCTGATCCACTTCCACATCGAAGCTATCGGCCATTGAACTCATTAGTTTGTCCACTGCGTAATTGGCTGCAAATAAGCCGCCCACACCAAGCACTACAATCACCGATAGCGTCCAGAACAATATCTTCTTCCATCTCTTGTTGAACACTTCAGGCACCTCCATATCAAAGAATTAGCTAATTGCAGCTTGAGCTACTGGCTGCATTGGAACAATTTGGTTGATGACTTCACGAATGGCTTCTCCGTCTTCAGACAACACACGTTCCAATCGTTTGAATTCCAGTTCAAGCTGGTTCTGGCTTAGCACATTGGGTCTGCCGATGAAGATCCGGTCATGCTGGGTGGAACCCAGATTCTCCTCAGCAGTCAGCAGTTCTTCATACAGCTTCTCACCTTCCCGTATTCCAGAGAAGGTAATCGCGATGTCCCTGTAAGGCTCATAGCCAGATAAGGTAATCAAATCTTCCGCCAATGTCAGAATCTTGACAGGTTGCCCCATATCCAGCACAAAGACTTCCCCGCCGTTCGCGAAAGATCCGGATTGGATAACAAGCTGTACCGCTTCTGGAATGGTCATGAAATAACGCACCATCTCTGGATGGGTAACGGTAACAGGTCCACCGGCAGCAATCTGCTGTTTGAACGCCGGTATTACACTGCCACGGCTGCCCAGTACATTGCCGAACCGCACAGCCGAGAACTTCGTTGGACTTGAAGTGTTAAGACTCTGCACATACATCTCGGCGATCCGCTTCGTCGCTCCCATTACGCTCGTTGGGTTGACTGCCTTGTCTGAAGAGATTAGTACGAAACGTTCCGCTCCATATTTATCTGCACAGTCCGCTACATTGCGTGTACCGAAGACATTGTTCTTAATAGCCTCGGAAGGATTACGCTCCATTAGAGGAACGTGCTTATGTGCTGCCGCATGAAAGACTACGTGCGGTCTATGACACTCGAATACTTCCATAATCCGAGCGCGGTCCTGCACATCGGCTATGATTGTTACAACATTCAACTCAGGAAACTTCTTGCGGAGTTCCATCTCAATCGTATAGATACTATTCTCGCCATGTCCGAGAATTAACAGCTTGCATGGTGCGAATGGAGAGATCTGACGACATAGTTCTGAGCCAATCGAGCCTCCAGCACCAGTAATTAATACTGTCTTGTTGTGCACATATCCAAGGATACTGTTCAGGTCAGCCACAATCGGTTCACGGCCAAGCAAATCCTCTACGCTTACATCACGCAGCTTCTTCACCGAGATTTTGCCGGCGATTAGGTCATTCAGTGCAGGTATAATCTTAAGCTTAACTCCGGTAGCCTTAGCCAGATTAATAATCTCTGAAATCTCCGTTCTTGAGACAGAAGGCATTGCAATAATAACCTCATGAATCTCAAATTCCTTCACGATCCTGGGAATATCATACCTGTTACCCAACACAGGCACACCAAGAATAGACAAATGGTATTTATCCACACTATCGTCTATAAATCCAACGATTCGAGTATGTGCAAATGAAGGTCCCATCATTTCACGGGCAATCAGAATTCCGCAGTCACCGGCACCCACAATCAAAGTATGCGTCTCTGTACCCTTGGAGTTAATCCGGTCATTCCGGAACACCCTCCAGCAGAAGCGCACCCCACCGACCAGCAGCAAAATGGTCTCTGTCGCCCGTACCTCAATACTAAGAGGGACCCGCTCAGGCAAAATAAGAAATGCCACTGCAAAAGCAAGAACGGCGCCTACGACAATAGCTTTGAAGACCGAGACGATCTCGCCAATACTGGCATACTGCCACAATCTGCGGTAGAGCCCGAAGTAGATCAGACTCCCCCCAAAAGTGACAGTCGCAATAAGACCGAACATCAGCATCTGAAGCATATATTCGTCAGGGACGCCGTTAGGGAACCGGAACATATAAGAAGTTATAATACTGAACCAGATGATCGCAAGGTCAATGAGGAACAATAAATACACTCTGGTTTTCACTGTCATTTTTAGTGCCTCCAAAAATAACAATTTTGTCTATGGAACAACTCAATTTCCATAATAATAATAATAGTAACCTTCACTGGCTTTACGCTTCACATTATTTAGGACTACGCCCAGCATTTTGGCCCCTACACGATCAAGATTAGCCTTGGCCTTGGCCGCGATATCACGCTTAACCTTGCCATAACTCACTACCATTATGACTCCATCACTCTTAGAAGATACAATTTGTGCATCAGTAACTGCCAGCAGAGGCGGTGTATCAATAAGAACAATATCAAACCGTTGCCGAAGTTCTTGGAGCACACTGCTCATGCGGTTAGATGACAACATTTCAGCCGGATTAGGTGGGATTGGTCCTGAAGTCATCAGATACAGGTTATCCACCCCAGATTCTTGAATGACTTCATCCAGATTCGCTTGCTGAGATAATAGCGAGGATAGGCCTAACCTGTTACTTAAGGAGAACGTCTTATGTGCTGTTGGCTTACGCAAGTCACTATCGATCAAAAGCACCTTTTTATCGGATTGGGCATAAGCTGCCGCCAAATTGGCTGAGACTGTAGATTTACCTTCTTCTGGACCCGAGGACGTCACCATAATGACTTGAATTTGTTCATCGACCGAGGAAAAATCAATGTTCGTACGCAATGCCCGGAACGCCTCCGATACCGGTGATCGTGGGTTCGTAACAGTAATCAGATGACGTTGTTGTTTATTTGGCTGCTGTGACATGCTCTAGTTCCCCCGGCTTTCTGACTTGTGTCTGAGCTTGTGTCTCAGTACCTTTGGCTTCATCTTGTCCAACTCTTGTGATCATCGCAATAGTTGGCAATCCCAGATAACGCTCAATATCCGCCTCAGTCTTCAGCGTATCATCCATGTATTCTAGAAGAAATGCAATTCCGAGACCAAGCATTAAAGAAACAATAAATGCAATAGCAAGATTCATCACTACATTTGGTTCCACAGGTCCTGGTTCTACAGATGGATTAACCTTAGCCTCATTAAGAATAGATACATTCTGAACATTGAATAATGACGGAATTTCCTGTTTAAATACAAGCGAAATGGCATTCACGATTTCTGCAGCTCTCTGGTACGAATTATCTCGAACGACAAGTGTCATCACCTGCGTATTATTTACGGAACTCACGTTTACCTTCTTCAACAACTCCTCCGCAGTGATATTGAATTGCGGATATTCCTTGGCTACGACGTCTAGAATCGCCGGTGTCTTGATAATTTCCTTGTACGTATTAATCAGCTGTATATTCGTATTAATTTGGTTAAGGTCCAACTGACCCGCCGTAGATTGTGTAGGCGTCTGATTCACAATGATTTTCGTAGAAGCTTCGTATACGGGATTCTTGATATACAAACTGTAAATTCCGGCAAGAAGACATGCCACCATTACAATACTTGCAATTAGCCAAACTCTCTTCCTGACAATCTGAAAATAATCGCGAAGATCCAATTCTTGTGCTGACAAGTGAATTTCCCTCCAAGCTATTTCTGTAATATTTCAATCCACGCTAAAAAAGTGCCCCCTCTCACGTAGACGAGAGGAGGCTCTCCACTTGCTTATTGCTTACTTGAAGTTAATAGTACGATAGATAATTACCGCAGCTTCTGCACGGCTAGCTGTGTTTGTAGGGTTGAACTTACCAGCATTACCGATTACCAAGTTGTTGCTGGCAGCGAAGGCTACTCCATCTTTCAGCGTAGCATTGATCTTAGCAGCATCAGTGAATTTGTTCAGAGCCGAAGCATCTGTCTTTGCATCTGGGTGAGTCAATTTCAATGCACGGGAGATCAGTGTCGCCATCTCAGCGCGTGTAATAGTGGCAGTTGGATCGAATGTAGTTGAAGTGCGGCCTTGGATAATACCCTTCTCTGCAGCAACAGCTACATAAGGAGCGTACCAAGCAGTAGAACTCACATCGCTGAAGTTTTCAGTTGCTGTGCTGTTTTCCAAGTTCAGCGCACGAACCAGCATCTTAGCGAATTCCGCACGGGTAACATTGTTCTTAGGAGCGAATTTACCATTTCCGATACCTTCAATCGCACCCTTAGCAGCTACGACTTGAATTTGTCTTCCAGCCCAAGCTTGAACTTTAGCAATATCACTGAAGCTCACCTTATTCTCGAGAACAGCATAGGAAGAGAATGTGTCTCTTGGTTCAACGATATATTCACCGTCAAGCACGCCGCCTTGGAATTGCAAATTACTATAAACCACTTTTGCTACAGACAACAATTCTTTATCAAGACCAGTAGTATCCTTAAGTGGAAGCTTAATAGTCAATGGTTGCTTGAACGTTGTTGTTGGAACGTTCTTCACAGTAAATCCGAAATCATATACACTTGACGCCAGTTTCAGCTTAGTAATAGATGTTACTGTAGTATCAGCAGCAGTTGTAACTGTCAGGGCAACCTCTGTATTAAATTGAGCCATCGGAATTGTTACTGTCAGGCTGTTATAGGTCACACCCATGTTGGCAATACCTTTAGCCGTCGCAGCATCAACGATTACTTTGGACAGTGGAACTTCTACTGTCGACACTTTAATTGGACCAAGATCAAGCGTCAGTGTCAACGGGCCGGTATATCCTACAGCTTTTGCAGCTGCAACTAGTTTATCAAACGCCGCAAGGATGTCAGCATCAACCAATTTAACTGTGGCTTTATCACCTGTGATCACAACGTATTTGGACGCATCAAATATCGAGGCTTTGGCAAAAGCTTCAGCAGGAGTCAATGTAGTTGTAGTAGTACCACCACTAGCAACGCCACCACCGCCACCATTGTTACCACCACCAGCTTGGAGGTATGCGTTGTAATATGCTCTTGCAAGTACCAATAGCGCAGCTTTTTCTTTAGTAACAGATGCTTCGTTTTCCAGGTTATTCTTCACTGCCGCAAGATCCGCTCTGGTGACTCCGAACTTATTGAGTCCGTTAAGCACACCATTAACAGTAGAGGAACCCACTGCAACTTTAAGAGTAGCTTCTTTGGCTTGTTTGAAAAGAGCACTGTTTTCGTCTTGCAGCGCTGCAAGAATCACAGCTTCACTTTGTCCCTTGAAGAGAGGGATCAGTGTTTGTTCAACACCGTTTGTACCGAGGATGGAAGTGTATACTTCATCAACAGTTAGGTTAGGCAGACCAATTTCTCCAGCAATCTTCTTCACCAAGTCTTTGTAAGCTTGGTAGTTCTCAGACTTCTGAATGTCAGTTACTGCTGAATACTCAGGAGTATATACAGATGTAACGATCTCCACATAAAGTTTGTGTAATAGAGATTTGTCAGCCTGTGTCAGGAAAGTCAACTTATCCGTTACGGGAGCAAAATCCGCTTCCAATTGTGCTTGAGTCAAGCCCTGAAGCTCTCCACGGAAATCACGCAGGATCTGTTTGTCCGCTTCTGCCAAAGTTGCGTACAACACATTTGCACGATCTTTCAAAGCTGTAAAAATTACGTCATTGCTAGATGCCGCAGATGCAACGCCATTCAAATGTTTAGCCAAACCTTGGCTGCTGAAAGGGAAGCCTGCTACAGATGCTGCTGCCATACTTACTGCTAGTGTTGATACTGCTAATTTTTTCTTCAAAGTCACTTTTCATCCACCTCTTTGTATGTAGTGTTGAATCTGTTACTGCTGTTGCTGTTAGAATAGGTCATACTAAGTCTACGCTATTCTGATAAAATGTAACAATAACCCAGTATTACCCATTCTACCACTATTCGAGAGATTGGTCACGCTTTACGAGAAAATATTCCGAAGATTTTTTGACTTTTTTTGCGGGAACCCGTATAAAGCACTCGAACTAGCTCCTCGTTGGCGATAATTCTCTGTGAATTGTGGCGAAAACAGTCGGAAACGGCAGCCCCCAGTTCTTTCTCCACAACGTTGTAAGCTTCACTGAGACCAAAGGGTCGATGATGGCTGTCATGCGCATCGGAAGCGATCACATGAACAGCGTTTCTTCGACACAGGTCGAGTGATAGCTTCTGCAGTTTGCTTCCAAAGACTCCGGCAATACTCTGCGCTGTGACTTGTCCTAGTGCTCCCAGCTCTATTAATCTTTCTAATTTGGTGGGATCTTCAGCAATTTCAGCGTTACGCTCCGGATGGGCAATGACTGGGACAAAACCTTGAATCATAAGTTCATGGCAAGTTTCCTCCATGCTGCGTGGTACCCGAGAAGAAGGCATTTCTAGCAATATATACTTTGATCCCGCAAGCGTCAGCAACTGGCCTTGTTCCAAATCAATTAGGAGATCCCCGTATATGCGGATCTCCTGACCAGGTAGTACTAGCAGGTTAATACCAGCTTGTTGAAGTCTCTCATTCAAAAGCTGAACGGCTTGTCCAATATTTGGAGCGGGATTCATATATACTCCATTGGCATGGTGAGGTGTAGCTATTGCCGTAGAAATACCATCCTTCTGGGCGTCCTGTGCCATAGCGAGAGCCGCTTCCCAGTCTGCAGCTCCATCATCCATAAAAGGTAAAATGTGGTTATGAATATCTATCATATACTTTTTATCGATCCTTTTCTAGCTTTATTTTATAGATTTTTCGCAAAAACACAACCATTTCACTGGGGAATAATCGCTAGAATTAATGTGTAATTTATTCCTACAATTCCAATTCTATCAAACGCCGGTTTATTGCTGCAAGTTTACCGTCAATTTCACCTATCATTTTACCGCTCTGGACGGTAAGTCTGCAATCTAATAAACTATCAATTTCGAGGCGCAGCGCCGCAATCTCGCGTTCTATAGCGTCAGACTTAAAGAGAGTCATCATCTCCGATAAGGACTGTTTATGCTGATAGATCAGTTTGCTGCCACTAGCAGTCAGTTCTGAGATCCGGCGGACCGATCCACTCTCATAGTAATACTCCATTGTGAATCCTTGATAAATCCTATTCACTGAACCAGACCCTTTATAAGTGACGAAAAGCTTGCGGACTGCATTATTCAGATGGGGGTTCACCACCCGGCAGGAAAACGAGCAGATATAGAGATGCCCCCGGCGTTCCACATTGAGGCGAATCGCTTCCCCCCCGTTTTCCTCCAATACAATCTCCTGTTCTCCACCTCCGAGAACCTTAACACGGTGGCTAATATAGCAGGTATCGGCTGTGAGCAGAAACTGGTTCATCTGAAATTCTGTCATTTGCAAAGTTGTATTTACATATTCCGTCGCCAATCGCTGAGCCATAACCATCCCTCTATTCTTTATAGCAATCATTAGATTGATTATACAACGTAGAGCGGCGGGTTTCTCTCATGCTAGAACAGGCTAAAGACCGTTAATCCCTATTATGGGGTGGAAATGGGAGAATAGGTGAGGAATTCGCATTGATCCTATGATATACGCATATTTCCCATATATCAGGACCAACTTATTCTTCAGAGATATCCTCAGACTGAGATGCTTCCACGGGATCCTGGCTTTCCTGCTCATCCTCTATATCTTCTTCGGAAGGAAGGCAGTATCTCTCAATCAGTTCCCACAGTTCATCTTTGCCGAGGCCCAGTTCCGAGGAAAAGGAGATGAAATTATCCCCCGGCAATACACCGAGCTCCTGTTTCATAATTTTGATATGTTTTGGCCAGCGGGTCTTTGGAATCTTGTCCGCTTTGGTTGCCACCACGCAGAGCGGCAGATCATAATGCTTCAGCCAATCAAACATCATTTTATCGTTACTGGTTGGCGGGTGACGCAAATCCACTATAAGCAGAATAAGCCTTAGCGTGTCCCGCTCTGCCATATACTTTTCGACCATTTTCCCCCATGAGGCACGTTGGGTTTTGGAAACTTTGGCATACCCGTAGCCCGGGAAGTCAACAAAATACATATCTTCGTTGACACGGTAATAGTTCATATGCTGTGTCTTGCCCGGTGTGGAGCTGGTACGGGCCAGATTTTTACGGTTAATCATCCGGTTGATCAGGGAGGACTTCCCTACGTTGGAGCGCCCTGCCAGAGCAATCTCCGGCAAGGCGTCAACTGGGTATTGATCAGGGCCTACGGCGCTGATGATAAATTCGGCATTGTTAACTTTCATAGGACTTCCTTTCTAATGCACACTACTCGGCGCTTCACTGCTAATTTCTGTATGATGTTCAACAAGCGCATGCTGCAGCACCTGATCCATATGGGATACAGGCACAAACTCCACATCGTTTCGTACGCTCTCCGGGATATCCTTGAGGTCGCGCTCGTTGTCCTTCGGAAGAAGGATTTTTTTGTAACCGGCACGGTGGGCAGCCAGCGATTTCTCCTTGAGCCCGCCAATCGGCAGGACACGCCCGCGCAGCGTAATCTCCCCCGTCATTGCCACGTCTTTAGATACATATCGTTTGGTCAGTGCGGAGATCAATGCAGTAGCAATGGTGATCCCTGCAGAGGGGCCATCCTTCGGTATTGCTCCTTCAGGGATGTGAATGTGGATGTCGTTTTTCTCATGAAAATCCGGCTCTAGTCCCAGCTCCTCCGCCTTTGAACGGGTATAGCTAAAAGCGGCCTGTGCCGACTCCTTCATCACGTCACCCAACTGTCCCGTAAGCGTGAGCTTGCCAGTGCCCTGAACAACCGTTACTTCGATCAGTAGCGTGTCGCCTCCAACCTCGGTCCATGCCAGCCCGGTTACGGTGCCAATCTGATCCTCCAACTCGGCCATACCGTAACGGTACTTCGATACACCGAGGTAGTCCTTGACCTCACCCGGCAGGATACTGACTTGTTTCTTCTCATCGGATACAATCTGCTTCGCTGCTTTGCGGCAAAGTGCCGCGATCTGCTGCTCCAAATTACGTACCCCGGATTCCCGGGTATATTCGCGGACGATCTTCAGCAGGGTGTCATCTTCAATGGACAGTTGCTCATCCTCCAAGCCATGATTCTTACGCTGCTTCGGCAGCAAATAACGGCTGGCAATTTGCAGTTTCTCCAGTTCTGTGTAACCGGGAATGAAGAGCATCTCCATCCGGTCAAGCAGGGGACGTGGAATATTATGCACAGCATTCGCAGTTGTCACGAACATAACATTCGACAGGTCGAACGGCAACTCGACGAAATGATCGCTGAATGTATTGTTTTGCTCCGGATCGAGCACCTCCAGCAGTGCCGCCGAAGGGTCGCCGCGGAAGTCCGCCGCCATCTTGTCGATTTCGTCAAGGAGAAAGACCGGGTTAACGCTGCCCGCTGTCTTCATCCCCTGGATGATCCGGCCCGGCATTGCACCGACATAGGTGCGGCGGTGGCCGCGAATCTCAGCTTCATCCCGCACGCCGCCCAGAGAAATGCGCACGAACTTGCGGTTCAGTGAACGGGCAATCGAACGAGCTAACGAAGTTTTGCCGACACCCGGAGGTCCTACCAGACAGAGAATCGGGCCCTTCAGCTTCTTGACCAGCTTTTGGACGGCCAGATATTCCAGTACCCGTTCCTTCGGCTTCTCCAGACCGTAATGATCCGCATCCAGCACCTGCTCCGCCTTCAGAATATCCAAATCATCCTCTGTCGATTCGCTCCAAGGCAGACTCAGCAGCCAATCCACATAGTTGCGGATGACGCTGCCTTCCGCCGAGCTAGCCGGCATTTTTTCCAAGCGGTCGATTTCCTTCTCGATTTTCTCCTGCACACGTTCCGGCAGATTCTTTTCTTCCATCAGGCTACGCAGCTCATCCGCTTCACCGGCCCGGCCTTCTTTTTCACCGAGCTCCTTCTGGATCGCTTTCATCTGTTCACGCAGATAATATTCCTTCTGGGTTTTCTCCATCTGTTTCTTCACACGCTGGTTGATTTTGCGCTCAAGTTCAAGCA
Organism: Paenibacillus sp. FSL H7-0357; assembly: GCF_000758525.1. Lineage (NCBI taxonomy): Bacteria > Bacillati > Bacillota > Bacilli > Caryophanales > Paenibacillaceae > Paenibacillus > Paenibacillus sp. FSL H7-0357. The sequence continues at coordinate 6,123,801 of NZ_CP009241.1, forward strand.
CTTCACGCTCATTGTTAAGGATATCGAGCAGCTTCTCCAGGCGTTTGCTGACATCAATGGTCTCCAGAATCTCCTGCTTATCCTTAATCTTTAGTGCCAAATGGCTCGTGATGACATCGGCGAGTCTTCCCGGCTCTTCAATATCAGAGACAGCAGCAAGCGTTTCTGGGGTGACTTTTTTGGACAAAGTGATGTAGTGTTCGAATTGGCTCAGTACGGTGCGCATTAGAGCGTCACTCTCCTGATCCACATCCTCCTGCTCTGGCAGCTCGCGCGCCATCACCTCGTAAAACTCCTCATTATCCATATAATGAATAATTTCGGCCCGCTCCACACCTTCCACCAGCACACGAATCGTGCCGTTGGGAAGCTTCAGCATTTGCCGCACATTCGCGACGGTACCGACCCGAAAAATATCTTCTTGTCCCGGCTCCTCAATATTCACTTCCGACTGTGAGCAGAGGAGAATCAGGTTATCTTCAACCATAGCTTTTTCCAGCGCCCGAACGGACTTCTCGCGGCCCACATCCAAATGAAGAACCATACTGGGGTACACAAGAAGACCTCTAAGGGGCAATAAAGGAAAACGACGACCTTTTGTTTTGTTTGGTATCATCGCTTTCGCACCTCCCATGGTTCTCAAGTAGTGTCATATGCATTCATTCTAACAAAAGCGGCATCAAAACACCAACAGGCTGCCTTTCAGTGTAAACGTTCTACGTCTTTCCAGCATATCAACGCAGCAATTAGTATTTGCGGCTCGCATGTGGAATATGTCCGTTTGTGGATAAAGCGGACAAAAGGAGCAAGAAATTGTGCTGAAATGTGGAATTCCATAAAAAAGAGCGGCGGGTTTCCCGCCACTCTTTCGCTGTGCAGTAACATCTAATTCGCATTGCTTAAATTGCGATCAAACTTAATTCTGTTCACTATCTGCACAACCATCGCCCCCAATAAAACACCGGCAGAATCAATGGCTACGTCATACAATCTGCCGTCACGTCCAAAGTATAATTGGAGCAGCTCTGTCAGCAGGGCAAAAGCAATGGATACAAGAATACTCATAACGGTGCTCTTACTCCGTCTATAGAACAGGACTGCCAGCACAGCAAATCCTGAGAAATGTCCTATCTTTCTGATGATATACCCGGAGGTATACTTCAAATCCAGCGTCGTCAGTTCGTGGAAATCGGCTGATCCCAGCCAATGAAACGATGGAACGGTGCCGTTCACCCAAAAGCTGGAGTCAGAAGCACAGGTGAATACAAGCAACAGCATGGCCCATGCGATAAGCACAAAAGTTTTCATTACAATACCCACTTTCAAATTACAGTGTTTATAGTATCGCAGATTTGTAATCAAAAATCTAATTTTGCATATCCCCTGCAGCGTCAGCCTTAAAGAGCGAAGGTGACGCAGAGAACGTCTCGCCGGAGACTGCAGGCAGCCTTACATCCGCGGTCTCTGCGCCGAACAGGTGACGGAATACCTCTTCCACCGTCTCCACCGGAATGACCCGCAGGGGGGCGAGGTCGGCGAATAAGGATTGCCAGTTTTCTTTCGGAATCAGCACAGTAGTTGCTCCAGCCTGAAAAGCTGCCTCTACCTTGGCGATTACGCCGCCGACTGGCTTCACACGTCCATGAATCCCGATCTCACCGGTGATGGCAACAGTGTTGTCAACCGGCAAACGGCGGATTGCGGAGACGATGGCAACAGCCATCGCCACTCCAGCGGATGGACCGTCAATCGGCGTACCACCGGGAAAGTTTACATGCAGATCGTAACGATCCGGCTCCAAATTCATCGTGCGCAGGACCGTCAGCACGTTCTCTACAGATCCTTTGGCCATACTCTTGCGACGGATCGTACGCGATCCCCCGCCAATCTCTTCTTCATCAACCACACCGGTAACATTTAGCCGACCCTGACCGCTAGCAGGTGCAGCCGAAACTTCAATCTCCAGCAAAGTACCCATACCAGGTCCATACACCGCCAGGCCGTTGACCAGCCCTATCTGAGGCGATGAAGGAATCTTGCGTTCCGTCCGCAGCGGCAGCTGACTGCTGCCAGCCACCCATTCCACGTCGGCCGCTGTCAGAGTGTCACGTTGTTCGGTCAAGGCCAACCCTGCGGCGAGTTGAATCATATTGACGGCTTCCCGGCCGTTAGTGGCATATTGCTGCACCACAGTCACAGCTTCCGGGCTGGGCTTCAAGCCAATTTTCTGAATCGCATCACGACCGATCACGGCGATCTCATCAGGCAGCAAAGGACGGAAATAAATTTCCATACAGCGTGAACGCAGCGCCGGTGAAATTTCATCAGGAGAACGGGTGGTTGCTCCGACAAGACGGAAATCGGCTGGCAGACCATTTTGAAAAATATCATGGATATACGCAGGTGTATTGCTGTCCTCGGAATTGTAATAGGCACTTTCCAGCAGCACTTTGCGGTCTTCAAGAACTTTTAGCAGCTTGTTCATCTGAATGGGGTGAAGCTCACCGATTTCATCCAGAAAAAGAATCCCGCCATGCGCCTTGGTCACAGCTCCCGGCTTCGGCTGGGGCACGCCTGCAACCCCCATTGCACCGGCCCCTTGGTAGATCGGATCATGCACTGAGCCAATTAGCGGATCGGCGATTCCCCTTTCATCAAAACGGGCTGTAGTCGCATCAATTTCTGTAAATTTGGCATCACTTTTGAAGGGGGATAGCACATTCTTTTTCGCTTCCTCCATGACGACACGGGCAGCAGCAGTCTTGCCGACTCCCGGAGGTCCGTAAATGATAACATGCTGCGGGTTGGCGCTGCACAGCGCCGCCTTCAGGGCACGCAGCCCATCCTTTTGCCCGACGATATCTCCAATGGAGGCCGGACGCGTCTTTTCCGAGAGCGGTTTGGTTAAAGAAATCATCCGCATCTTCCGCAGCTTATCCAACTCCTTGCGCGACTCACGATCCACCGCCGTCTTATTGGTCTTCTGTCCCCGCAGCAAATTCCAAAAATAAACGCCGATAACCAGCGCGAAAAAGAGCTGCACGATCATCAGCAATATGCTCAATGAGCTTAATTCCATAGGTCATCCTCCCATTTCATTCAGTCTACCTGGTCTATACCGTTGGCTACTACTAGGTAGTATAGCCGTTTCGGTCATTCGTAAACGCAGTGGGGCAGTATTTATGAATAATTAACTAAATTTTGGATAAAAAAATCAGGGGTATGACCGAAGGTCAGATTGACGGGATGGTTATCTGAATTTTATAGCTGAATGTTACAGGAATGAATAAGTGGGTGATGTAGGAAAGGGTATGGGCGGATAAGATCGGTAAGGAGTTGGGCAATCGTAATGAGAGTCAGACGCGGTTCGCCTTCGTGCTAATGCTGCACCTAGGGGCAGGAGAGACCGGATGACTGGCGTTGTTGAGGGTGATCGAGCGTTGCTGCTGACATATATTTAACCGTAGTTGCGATACGGACGTCCTCGCGTTGCTGCACATCGCTAGTCGTTGGTATGCGCCACTAAGGGTAGCTGTAACTTTGGGCGATTGTACGTTGATGCGACGTCCTCGCGTAGCTGTAACTGGGCGATGATACGTTGATACGGACGTCTTGGTGTTGCTGTGCCAACCAGTCGTTGATATGCACCACTAAGCGTAGCTGTAACTTTGAGCGATAGTTCGTTGATGTGACGTCTTGGCGTTGCTGCGGCCACTAGTCGTTGATGTGCACCACTAAACGTAGCTGTAACTGGGCGATAGTACGTTGATGCGACTTCCTCGCGTAGCCGCGGTCACCAGGCGTTGATATGTACTTCTAAATGTTGCTGCTGCGGGCCATACATGGAGCAGCCTCACAAACTTTTGAACAGACTTTTTACCAAAGGGAAATATTCCCTCTATTTCAAGTTATTTGTTCTATATAGCTGAAATAGAGGGATATTCTCCCTATGTTTTTAAAGATTATTGTGAAATCAGCTTCTCCATTAAAGGTTAGCGGGCAAATTCCCCGCAACTTGTAAGTACGGGCACATCACAGCAAATTTATAGGGTACATTTCCCGCTATCCCGTGAATTCAACTGTTCTTCGCTTACTAAAACCCTCCATCCTATTTCTCCATGTTCGACCACCACTTAGTTGCTGCACTCACTCTACTATTCCCAGTAACTGAGAACATTGCGCGCCAGCTCATACCTTACCCTCCGGACACCATCGCCACGTTTTGCAGGCGTCAGCCAACCTTTTTCACTTATCTTATACAGCATGTGCCGGGCCGTTTTAGGATCGAGTGAGAAATATTCAGCTACATCCTGCGGTCGTACGGTTCCGGCCTGACGGATTACAAAACGCATAATTTCTCTTTCAACCAGCAGCAACTTCTCCACTGGAACAACTGGTCCTATATATCTACTCAACACCATGCGCAGCAATGTAACACATAATTCAGGACGCTGCTCCACATCATCGTAGGCAAAGGAGATGACTTGGTAACCCATTGCACACAGAAACGTTTCGCGGTTCAACTCATTGCTATATTTCTGTCTGTCCATATCCTTTACATGTGCAGCATAACCTTTGATCTCCAACAGGAGTCTGATCGTTCCCGGCAAAAATGCAAAATCAGCAAAATAGGAACGGCCGCGCCAGTCCATGACTTCATATTCCGGATGAAGATCGCAGAAGTCACCACGCAGCGGCCACCATACATTTTGCAGAAATAATGCTTCGGCATGCCGATGCCCCCTCTCCAGCCTCCCCCTTCGCTCTCCGCTCCTAGAATCTAGATGATGCTGAATAAACTCTTCAATATTCGGCTTGTGATTCATATCCGCTAATCCCCCTTTGGTTATACAAAATAAAAAACGCCCCATTTCACCGCCGGATCACCCGTGGTGCAATGGGACGTTTTTCGCCACCTTGCTTGATGCTATAAAAAAATTAGGAACAACTATCTATACTTAGAGGGAAATACGCCCGCTATTATATCCAGAATGCTTGTTTCTCGAGCAATAAAGGGAATACTGCCCTTTAATTATTTCTAAATCTCCGAATCGTCCTAAGATGATTGAATTAAAGGGACGAATTCCCCCTATATTCTTCACTCCCTTGAATAATAACAAATTAACGGGAGTATTTCCCCTTAGTAAATTTAATTAGTGCAATTATAGTATAGCCAAACTGCAGAGCAACGAGTTCCAATCAGCAACTGAATGAAGGATGATTAGATAAAAGGAGTCAGCTTGTTCGACTAGTTAGAATAAGTTCTACTATTCTTCCGGATTACCCACACCTATAGCAGGAGCCAGTCCAGCATGCTTGCGGCCGGGGATTTCGCCCGTTGCTTCAAAGTGAGCGACAATGATGTCGATCTCCTTCTTCAGTTCGGAGACAAGCTCTGCCTCAGGAACCTTGCGGATCATTTTGCCGTAACGGAACAGCAGTCCCTCACCACGGGCACCGGCGATGCCGATATCGGCTTCACGGGCTTCTCCGGGGCCGTTAACGGCGCAGCCCAGCACCGATACTTTGATCGGTACCTTCAGCTTGGAAATATACTCTTCTACTTCGTTGGCGATGGAGAAGAGATCAATGTCCAGACGTCCACAGGTCGGACATGAGATCAAGGTGGCAGCGTTGGAGATCAGACCAAAAGTCTTGAGCAGTTCACGCGCTACCTTCACTTCCTCGACTGGATCGGCACTGAGTGAGATCCGCACGGTGCTGCCGATGCCCATGGAGAGCAGTGCCCCGATACCTGCCGAGCTCTTCACGGTTCCGGCGAACAACGTGCCGGATTCTGTAATGCCCAGATGCAGCGGATAAGGAATGACTTCTGCCGCCTTGCGGTAAGCCTCAATAGCCATAGGCACATCCGAAGCCTTCAGGGAAACGATAATGTCATGGAAATCGAGTTCCTCGAGAATTCCAATATGATAAAGTGCGCTCTCGACCATAGCTTCCGGAGTCGGATAGCCGTATTTCTCGAGCAAGTGGTTTTCCAGTGAACCGGCATTTACGCCAATGCGGATCGGAATTCCTTTTTCTTTGCAGGCTTTGACTACAGCTTCCACCTTGTCGCGGCGGCCGATGTTGCCGGGATTGATCCGGACCTTGTCGATGCCGTTCTCAATAGCCAGCAAAGCTAGCTTATAGTTAAAATGAATATCCGCTACAAGCGGAATATGAATCTGCTTCTTGATTTCCTTGATCGCAGCAGCCGCTTCTTCATTGTTGACAGTTACGCGCACGAGTTGGCAGCCCGCTTCCTCCAGCCGCAGAATTTCAGCGACCGTAGCTTCCACATCAGCGGTTTTGGTCGTACACATGCTTTGAATAGCAACCTCATTGTTTCCCCCGATAATAACTCCGCCAACATTGACAGGACGGGTCTGGTGTCTCAAGAACATGGTTTTCTCCCCCATAACGATCAAAGCTCCACCCCCACCGATCCCGCTTTGTGAAGCGGGATAGCGGCAAAAAGGTGGAGTCTGTGAATTGTATTGTTTAATTAGGCGCTTTCTTCCTTCTTCTTGTCTTTCTTGATGCCCAGCTCAGGCAACGCCTTCTCTTGAACGACCTGCTCCGTAATCACGCAGTCCTTGATGTCATCGCGTGAAGGAACCTCATACATCACATCAAGCATAATACTCTCTATGATTGCACGCAGACCACGGGCACCCGTGTTACGTTTGATGGCTTCCTTAGCGATGGCTTCAAGCGCCAGCGGTTCAAATTTCAGCGCGACATTGTCCATTTCCAGCAGCTTGATATACTGCTTGGTGAGCGCGTTTTTCGGCTCGGACAGGATGCGCACCAGCGTATTCTCATCAAGCGGCTCTAGCGTGGAGATTACCGGCAGACGGCCGACAAACTCAGGAATGAGACCAAATTTAAGCAGATCTTCAGGCAATACCATGGACAGGTATTCGCCTGTCTTCAGGTCCTTCTGACCTTCAACAGCAGCGTTGAAGCCGATGACTTTTTTGCCGATACGGCGTTTGATCATTTGCTCCAGACCGTCAAAAGCACCGCCAACGATGAACAGGATATTCGTCGTGTCGATTTGGATAAACTCCTGGTGAGGATGCTTGCGTCCGCCTTGCGGTGGTACGGAAGCTACAGTGCCTTCCAGAATCTTCAGCAGGGCCTGCTGTACACCTTCACCGGAAACGTCGCGTGTAATGGACGGATTCTCGGATTTGCGTGCTACTTTATCAATTTCATCAATATAGATAATACCGCGTTCGGCTTTTTCCACATCATAATCCGCAGCCTGGATCAGCTTCAGTAGAATATTCTCAACATCCTCACCCACATAGCCCGCTTCCGTAAGGGAAGTGGCATCTGCAATAGCAAAAGGAACGTTGATAATCTTCGCCATGGTCTGCGCCAGCAGCGTTTTACCCGAACCTGTTGGACCGAGCAGGAGAATATTGCTCTTCGTCAGTTCAACGTCTTCGATCTTGCTTTGGCTGTTCACACGCTTGTAGTGATTATATACAGCAACGGAGAGCGATTTCTTCGCCTGCTCCTGGCCGATTACGTATTGATCAAGAATATCACGGATTTCCTTTGGTTTCGGGATATCCTTCAGGTCCAGCTCTTCCTCATGGCCAAGCTCTTCCTCCACGATTTCCGTGCACAGCTCGATGCATTCGTCACATATATAAACACCAGGTCCTGCTACAAGCTTACGAACCTGCTCTTGTGATTTGCCGCAAAAAGAACATTTCAATTGCCCTTTTTCATCATTAAATTTAAACATCTTACCACCCCTTTAAGATATGATCGGTGAAGAGAGTACCTGGTCAATAAGCCCATATTCCTTCGCTTCTTCCGCGCTCATGAAGTTATCGCGGTCCGTATCCCGTTCGATTTTTTCAAGGGGCTGACCTGTGCGATCCACATATATTTGATTCAGCTTATGTCTAGTCTTGAGGATCCAGTCTGTGTGAATCCAGATATCGGATGCCTGCCCTTGAACGCCGCCGAGCGGCTGATGAATCATGACCTCACTGTTGGTCAGCGCGTATCTTTTGCCCGGAGCTCCAGCAGTAAGCAACAGCGATCCCATACTGGCTGCCATTCCTACACAAATCGTAGAAACATCGGGTTTGATGTATTGCATCGTATCATATATACCCATGCCGGCTGTCACAGAACCACCAGGCGAGTTGATGTACAGGTGAATGTCTTTTTCGGGGTCATCTGCTGCCAGGAACAACAACTGGGCAATAATCAGATTGGCGACATCATCGTCAATTGCATTGCTCAGGAAGATGATGCGATCCTTCAGCAATCTGGAATAGATATCGTATGACCGTTCTCCCCGACTTGTTGATTCCACAACCATTGGTACCAGACTCATGCCACCAACCTCTTTTCTCTATACAGATTAGTCTTTCCGTTCAGAAATATTTTAACACGTTCAAGGCGGTATGTCATTTTTTCACTGCTGAGGAAATCCGCATTGGTCATGTGCCTGCCATTATAGCGCAATTTCAGACACATTGCCAATCCTCTGTTCGGTTATGTACCTCCAAACACCAGCACCCGATAAAAATAAGGCACGTAACAAACTTACGTGCCTTATCAACTGTCTATGGAGGCCGTACTACTGCTTGGCCGCTCTAGGTAAAATTGTAACTCCAGAAAATACTACTCAGCGCTTGTTTCTTCAGCAGCTTCTTCAGTTGCTTCAACTTCCACGCTGCTGGATACGAGCAGTTCAATGGTCTTGCGCAGCGAAATTTCTTCGTTCAAGCTGCTCAGGGAACCGTTAGCTGCAAGGATACTGCGGATTTCTTCAGGAGAACGTTTGAAGGATTCAGCCATGGAAGCGAGCTCTTGGTTCACTTCTTCTTCGGAAACTTCGATCTTCTCTTCCTTTGCGATCACTTCAAGCACCAGGTTGTTGCGGACGCGTTTTTCGGCATCGTCTTTCATTTGGCTCTCAAGATCTTCACGGGTTTGACCGGAGAAGCTGAGGAACATATCCATGTTCATGCCTTGTTGGCGAAGACGGTTGTCGAAATCGCGAACCATGTTTTGAACTTCACTGGCGATCATTGCTTCAGGAATTTCCACTTCAGCATTAGCTGCTGCTTTGTCAACTACTGCAGTTTCACGAACGCCTTTCAGCTCTTCCTGTTTGCGGGATTCAAGCTGTGCTTTCAGATCTGCTTTGTATTCTTCCAGTGTGTCGAATTCACTTACATCTTTGGCGAACTCGTCGTCCAGGGCAGGAAGCTGTTTGCGTTTGATTTCATGCAGCTTCACTTTGAATACAGCAGCTTTGCCTGCAAGGTTCTCTGCATGGTAAGCCTCAGGGAAAGTAACTTCTACATCCTTGAAATCACCAGTGGACATGCCTACAACCTGCTCTTCAAAACCAGGGATGAAGGAGTTGCTGCCAAGTTCCAGGGAATGACGTTCTGCTTGACCGCCTTCGAACTGCACGCCATCTACGGAACCGTCAAAGTCGATTACAGTGATATCGCCATTAGCTGCCGCTTCATCTTCAACAACAACCAGTTCAGCATGACGTTCTTGCAGACGTTTCAGTTCGGCATCCAGCTCTTCTTCAGTAACTTCAGCTTTTTGAACCGGAACTTCCAGGCCTTTGTACTCGCCCAGTTTCACTTCAGGCTTAACAGTGATCTTCGCTTTGAAAATAAATGCTTGACCTTTAGCGAATTGCTCGATGTCTACTTCAGGACGGTCTACCGGGAAAATGTCGGTTTGCTCAACAGCTTCGCCGTAAACTTCAGGAAGAAGAATGTCGATGGCATCCTGGTACAGGCTTTCTACACCAAAACGGGATTCAAAGATCGGCCGAGGCACTTTACCTTTACGGAAACCAGGTACGTTTGCTTTCTTAACCACTTTATTAAAAGCTTTGTCGAGTGCTGCAGCTACGCGTTCTGCTTCTACTTCGACTTCAAGAACTCCAAGGTTCTTCTCTATTTTTTCCCAAGTTGCCTTCATAATATACTTTTCCCTCCAAAAATAGGTTACATGTTTACTTTAAATAATCACGCAATTCACGCACAGAATAACCATTATATTATATACAACATCGCTTTATTTATCAAGTAGAGAACTCTTTACAAATCCTTTGAGAGAACGATAGGCTCCTTCAAATTGAAAGCGCATGCCGCCTGTTATCCCGTACATCCCGCGTGTTTCTTCCTCCTGCCGCGTTCCGTTCAGGCTTTCTGACACCATTTGATGCAGCGCACCCGCCCAAATATCGAGCAGCGCATCCTCTCCGTCCAACAATTTTCGATATTCGGCCGAACCGTAAATCGACATGATAAATTGTCCCCAAAGCTCTTGGGCAAAATAATAAAGTGTAGGCTCATGAACCTCCGCCTGCTCAGCCACCCGTTCCATCACTTGGCTCACCTGCAGCGGGAAATCCTCATTTTGCAGCGGTACCGTCTCAATCTCCACAATCGACGCTTCCTGTCCGCGCATCAGCTTAATGGTTCCCTGTACGCCGCGCCGCCGGAGGGTCTGGAGTGTACGGAATTGCAGCAGCGGATGAACCGTTGCCTTCTCCAGCCAGTCTGTCAGCGTCTCGTCGACATGTCCGCCCTCCAGATAAGAAAGCTGCTCCAGTGCCAGGATCGTCGCTTCGGACAGCGGCTCGTTCATGATACGCTTCAATAACTTATCAGGATAATCCGCATCCTCTTCCTGCTTCGATTTAGCCAGTATGCGGGCCATGTCCTCTTCCTTAAGATCCTGCTCTTCACCGGGAGCGGCATCTTTCGCATCTCCGCCCTGGGCAGCGTATGGAAAGGCCGCCTCCAGCCAACTAAGCAGCGACTGCCATTCCTCGTAGTGCCGCTCTTCCTGACCTTGGCATTGCAGCAAAAAGCGCAGCAGTTCCATCGCTTCCCCGTAACGTTCACTCTCCAGCATCACCGTGAGCTGAATCTGATAGTAATCCAGCGTCTTCGGAAACAGCACGACATTCTCTTTGGCAGGGGAATTCGAATGATTAATGAGGGCACCTCCTTTTCTCCGAACCTTAATCAATTGTAGATTATAGCATATCCCGGCTAGGTTTCAAAAAAACAAGTTGAAAAAGTTATCTATGTATGATAACATAATTTTTGCTTGCTTTTCGCTCAAGCTATTATGTCCCGGTAGCTCAGTTGGATAGAGCATGCGCCTTCTAAGCGCACGGTCGGGGGTTCGAATCCCTTCCGGGACGTCCTTTCAGAAACAGCCTTCCTTCGGGGAGGCTGTTTCTGCGTTCAGGCGAGCGGAGCCCGCTGCGGGCTGGCGCGTCCAAGAACGCGATGCAGTTCGGAATTAGAATGTCGGGAACACGATGTCAGCTGGACGTTGGCGTGTCCGGCAACGCAATGCCTTCTGACTGGACGTTAGGCATCTAGAATCGTGAAGCCCCCGGGGGTTCGTTAGACGTCTGGAACGACGAGTGAAGCCCGTTGGGGATTCGTTAGATGTTTGGAATGACGAGTGATGCCTGTTGGGAATTCGTTAGACGTTTGGAATGACGAGGGAAGTCCATTGGGTGGACTACCATATCTTTGAATGAAGTCCGTCGGGTGCTGAGCGACCACAAACGAAAATATTAGTGGTTCAGTTTAGCGGCAACTCGGCTACTGCGGACTCAGGAGACGCTATTTAGTCAATTACCAGACATCCGGGGGAGTCGCGGACTCCAGAGTCGTTATTTAAAAGAAATTAACCTAAATCGGGGATTTCAGCACAAATAACGCCTCCTCAGTCCGGATGCGCCTAAAAACAGCCTGATCTTTAATAATAAGGCCCCCTGGGTCCGAAGCGGGTGAGCAATAGCACCTTTCGTCAGTAGATACAGATTCTGCTTGAATTCTTTCCGTTGTCCTTCCTCTAACACGTCAACTCCATGCATAAAAAGAAACAACCCCGCCTGATAACAAGCGGGGCATTTGCCTATTTACTAACTGCGTTTATCCTACTGGTTGAATTCACCTACCAACTGCGTTTATCCACTGGTTGAATTCACCTACCGACTGCGTTTATCCTACTGGTTGAATTCACCTACCGACTGCGTTTATCTACTGGTTGAATTCACCTACTAACTGCGTTTATCCTACTGGTTGAATTCACCTACCAACTGCGTTTATCTACTGGTTGAATTCACCTACTGGCTGCGGTTATCTACTGGTTAGATTCACCTACCAACTGCGTTTATCCACTGGTTGAATTCACCTACTGGCTGCGGTTATCTACTGGTTAGATTCACCTACCAACTGCGTTTATCCACTGGTTGAATTCACCTACCAACTGCGTTTATCCACTGGTTAAATTCACCTACCGGCTGCGTTTATCTAGTGGTTAAATTCACCTACCGGGCGTAATCTACCGGTTGCGTTTCACCCGCTGTCTGCGTTTACCTGCTGTCTGAGTCTTTCTGCTACTACGTTTACGCAGCAACAGTTAACTTCGCATGTGAAAATCAAATCCCCTTATGGAAACGCCAGCTTGCCCATCACTGTCGGGCGGGACGCTCCTGTGGCCGAAGGAAGATTATTGGCGACTCCGTGCATGAAATCATTGCCCAGCAAGGCGAAAATAATCGCCTCCTTCGCGTCGTCGCTGAAACCCAGCACGCTTGAGGTTATTACAGCCTGTTCCGTCAGCAGTTGCTGAAGCATAGCCAGCAGTGCAGCATTGTGCGCACCGCCGCCGCTGACGATGACCTCGTCAATTTGGCATACAGGGAATACGTACCTTAGATAACCTTCCGCTATCGTCCGCGCGGTAAAGGCGGTAGCAGTAGCTACAATATCTGCATCGTTCAAGCCGCGTGTCCGGGCCAGGGTCACAAACTGTTCGGCATAAGCTTTGCCGAAGACTTCCCGGCCTGTAGACTTGGGTGGCTTCAGTGCAAAATAAGGGTGCTCCATCATTTGATCCACCAGCATTTCGTCTGGTGTTCCCTGCGCGGCCCACGATCCTCCATCATCATAAGACATTTGACCGCCGCTCAGCAGATATACAGTCTGATCAATGACCATGTTCCCGGGGCCTGTATCGAAGGCAAACACATCCTCCGGACCCGCTGCGGCAGGAAGTGCTGTACAATTCCCGATTCCTCCAATATTCTGTAGCAGCCGCCCTTTCTCCGGATGCCGGAACAGAATCAGATCTCCATAAGGTGCCAGCGGCGCCCCCTGCCCGCCAACTGCCATGTCACCCGGGCGGAAATCCCCGACCACAACCCGGCCGGTTCTCTTGGCCAGTACAGACAAGTCGCCAAGCTGGAGCGTGGAACGGACCAGAAGCGGATCATCGGTTGCCGCTTCTGGGATATGCCACACGGTCTGGCCGTGGGAGCTGATGAGATCAATCTCATCAAGCTCCATTCCGACACTGCGTACCGCTTCTATGGCCGCCTCAGCAAACCGTTCCGCCAGATATACGTTCATACCACATACCAGGTCCACCGATGAATGTTCTATCGTGCATAGCTCCTTCAGCCGCTCCCGAAGCCCGTCGTCATAGGGCACAGAGGAATAATGCAGCAGTTCAGCCTTGGCAGCAAGTCCGCTTCCTTCTATTGAGACTATCGCTGCGTCAATGCCATCCAGCGAAGTGCCGGACATTAAACCAACAACAACAGATTTTTGTTTAGTCCAGAGCGGGCCAATCATAAGCTAAGGCCCCAGCCTGCCGGATATTTATCCCCGAGCGATACCGGCAGTCGTCCCTGAAACGGAATTTGCCCGAGCAATGCTTTGGCTGCACTTTCCAGCGCAAGCGGACGCCCTTCATATGCAGCAGCATAAGTCTCTATCTCCGGCATTGCCAGCAGGTCATAAGGATTGCGCAGCGCAACAACCGCAAGCGGCTTGCCAAGCGCCCGCAAGGATTCCACCAAATTGCATTGATCGGGATTAAACTGCGCATTGTAGGTGCCGACAACAATCTGCTCAATGTCCTCAACCCGCGCTACCTCCAGCAGGTCAGCAGCATAGCTGGCAATATCTCCTGCCGGAACGACACGGTCAATACAATCCAGTCCATATTTACTCAGCATCGTACCAAGTCCCGCGGTTTCGCCAAAAGCTTCATCCACAAGAGTGGCTACTACAGGAGCTGCCGTAACTGCTAGCGTCTTCTTCCGTTGTAGGGGAAGCACAGAGGATTGATTGCGGACCAAGGTGATGCTGGCTTCACTGATACGGCGCGCCACTTCTACATGCGGCGGAGCTTCCAGCAGGCCGAGACCTGCATATGCTGCGGCAGAGCTGGCCGCGTGCCCGTATTCAACATCTACCGCAGCGGGATTTGCAGCATGCTCGTCTTCCATCTCCAACAGTTTGGAACCCCCAGCACTTGTACCTTCTGCACTTACAGCACTCGCACCGCCTGCACTCACTGCTCCAGCGCCATCTGCACTCCCAGCACTCGTTCCTCCTGCACCCTCAGCACTTGTGCCTTCTGCACTCACTGCTCCAGCACCCCCTGCACCCACAGCTCCAACGCCGCCTGCACTTACGGCCGTTGAACCCGCTGCCGAAGAATCCGCCGCACCAGCCCCGCCAACAGATCCGGCTGCGATCACACCCCGCTTCACCTTCAGCGCGAGCAGCCGCCGCACCGAGTCGTCAATGCGGGTTTCGCTGATTCTGCCTTCAGCGACCGCATGAAGGATAGCTTCAATGGCAGCCAGCTGACGGTCAGCGCGGTGGCTGATCAGAACGATATCAGCCCCGGCTTCAATGGCCAGCACCGAAGCTTCAACGGTGCCGTAGTGCTCGGCGATGGCGTTCATCTCCATGCAATCGGTCATAATAATCCCGCCGAAGCCCAGTTCTTCTCGTAGCAGACCGGTCAGAACCGCCTTCGAGAGTGTAACCGGAAGCTTCTCCTGCTCAAGTGCCGGGAAGTAGATATGCGCCGACATCATGGCATCTACACCTTCGGCAATTGCTCTGCGGAAAGGAACCAGCTCTACGCTGTCCATACGTGCCCGGTCATGTCTAACGGTTGGCAGATCCAGATGCGAGTCCACATCAGTATCCCCGTGGCCCGGAAAATGTTTAGCCGTAGCCGCGACACCTGCATCCTGAAATCCGCGGATCGTCGCTGCGCCATAATCGGCTACCTTCTCCGGCGATTCGCCGAAGGAACGGACGCCGATCACCGGATTCCGGGCATTATTGTTCACGTCCAGCACGGGAGCATAATTCAAATTAATGCCCATGGCGCTCAGTTCCCGCCCGCTGATCAAAGCCGCCCGATAGGCATCCTCTACCGATCCGGCCGCTGCAATTGCCATTCCGCCGGGCATAAGCGCCACACCTTCAGTAATGCGGGCGACCATACCGCCTTCCTGGTCGATGGAGATCCAGAGAGGAGCCTTGCCGCCTTCCGCTGCAGCCCGCTGCAACTCAGCGGTCATTCTGGCTACCTGCTCCGGCGTCTCTACGTTGCGGGCGAAGTAAATAACACCGCCGATCCCCCCTTTTGCAACAAGCTCGCGAATTCCGTCGTCCGGCACAGCGGTTCCTTCGAAACCGCACATCAGCATTTGCCCGATTTTGTCACTGAGACTCATTTCGGCGACCACCATATCAAGGCCGCTCTCTTGTACTGCTGCCTCACGCCAATCCATTGCCACCGCCTGCCTTCCCCCAATCAGATTTTAGCTATTCATACAGAAGATAAGGCTTCCGCAACATCAGCCATTTATCGCTTTCTTCCTGCCATTGTCCAATGATTTCCCGCAGCCCCTCTGCTGTGCCAATGCGCCTGCGCACCGCTTCGCCGCCGGTCAATAAATCAATGAAGTATCTCCCGCCTTCTTTCGGCGGAGCAACCCACTGAAACTGCTCCGGATAGAGTGAACACACCTCATGCAGCATGGCAAGTCCGGTACGTACGGATTCATAAGCCTGCGGCTCAGTCACGAATAATCGCACACCACCGCATAATTCTCCTTGATGTTTGGAGAAGGTTGGTGTTGCATACACAGGATGGAAGTGCACACCCGGAAGCTGATGTTTCTCCATCGCTTCGGCAAGTAATGCCCCATCCAGCCATGGTGCGCCAACCCACTCAAACGGGCGGGTGGTTCCCCGCCCTTCTGAGAGATTCGTTCCTTCAAAAAAACAGGTTCCAGCATAAACTCTCACCGTGTCGATCGTCGGCACATTAGGGGAGGGCATCATCCACGGGAGACCCGTGTCCATAAATTCCAGCTGACGATTCCAGCCTTCAAGCGGGATGACATCCAGAACACAGCCAATCCCTCTCTTGTCGTTCGCCATAAGCGCCAATTCCCCGATGGTCATCCCCGTGCGGATCGGCATGGACCAGGCGCCAACCATAGATTCGTAGCCAGCCTCCAAAAGCCCGCCTTCGCTGCCGGTTCCGCCAAGCGGGGCAGGACGGTCGAGTACGAGCAGACTTTTACCGTTTTCCGCACAGGCCTCCATTACGTACAGCAAGGTTGATACATACGTATAAAACCGCACGCCCAGATCCTGAATGTCAAAAATAAGCGTATCCACCTCATCCAGCATCTCAGGCGCCGGCTTCTTATGCATCCCGTACAAGCTGTACACCGGAATCCCCAGCCCCGCGTCCAGCTCATCCGTGAATTTCACACCGGCTTGGTGCTGGCCGTATATGCCGTGTTCACACGCAAAAAGTGCCGTAAGTCTAGAAGATTCCAGACTCCGGCACACCTCCACACTGGAGCGAAAGTCCGCCGTTATGCCGGTAGGATTTGTAACCAACCCAATCCGCCGCCCATCTAGCAGCGGGTGAGACAAACCTGCGGCCAGCCGGTCCACCCCGCAGCTCACCTGTAGACTCATAACCATTCACCTCCGGCAATGATGCCAGCGGAGCTATCCGCCCCGAAGCTTACCTGTAGGCGCATGACAATCCCCCTTCCGGCATATAGGAGTACTGAGGACAACCGCTGTGCATTATCCTCCGGTTCATAGCAATCTCCCGCCTGCATAGAGCTCACTTGTCTCAGGCACACCCTCCTGCTCATCATCCTCATCGGGATGAAGTACATTGTAAGCAGCTTTATGCAGATAGACGGCAAGCATGCCGTTGAACAGCGCCATGAAACCTACTACGGTCACAGTCAGCATGATCCCCACAACCAGCGCCTGGAAGAAGGCCCCGATGGTATAAGCCGGATAACGGAGGAACAGCTTGACGCTTTCCCCCATGGCCTTGAAGATGCCCATTCGGCGCTGAATCACCAGTTGCAGCGTGTAGAATTGAGAAACAAGCGCCATAGCGACAAAATACGTCTGGAAAATAGCAATCGTCCAGCTTACCGCCCCGTCACGGCCTCCATAGAACCACCAGGTTGACCATAAAATCAGCACCAGCAGGGAGCATAGCAGACCGAACGCCACTGCCGGCCCAAAACCCTTGCGCGCACCGCTGAGCATCTCCCTGACACTCAGCTTCTTTCCTTCCGTTCTCCGGTGGTACGCATGGAACACACCGAAAAACAGCGGCATGTAAAGAAGCGGAATCAGGATAAATGACAACGCTATAGGCGCAAAGATGACCACTGGCACCAGCATAGCCGAACTGGCCAGACTGAGCAGCGCAATCGGCACAATCTCCCGGAATGACTCCACTCCCGTACTCACCAAGACTTGATTCAGTTTCTGCATTGCTTGTCTCCCCTTTCTACCTTGCAACCCTTATAACCAGCTTGTTCTACCAGACAATTCTTTCTTCAGTTGCCGGATCGAAATAACGTGCTTTGCTGAGATCGAAAATAAACTGCTTATCGAGATTATTGTAGGCTTTCGTCTCCGGATGAACCTTGGCGGTTACCGTTCGGCTGCCGATTTTAAAATAGACCAAATTCTCGGAACCCAGATGCTCTACTACCTTAATATGCGCCTGCATTTGATGTTCTGTAGAAACTCCCGGTGCGAAGTCATCGCCGTAGATATGCTCCGGGCGGATGCCAAGAATAATCTCTCTGTTGTTATAGCCTTGCAGACCGGCCGCCGCATCCTCTGACAGCAGGAATTCAGCACCATCAATAACTACACGTCCCTGTTCAATCCGGGCATCAATAAAGTTCATCGCCGGAGAGCCGATGAATCCGGCTACGAACATATTTTTGGGATTAGCATACAGTTCGGTCGGAGAAGCCACTTGTTGAATGACACCTTTATTCATAACAACAATCCGCTCACCAAGTGTCATTGCTTCTACCTGGTCATGCGTAACATATACAATTGTAGCGCCGAGACGTTTATGAAGCTCGCCCAGCTCAACACGCATCTGAATCCGCAATTTCGCGTCCAGATTGGACAATGGCTCGTCGAACAGGAACACCTGCGGATCACGCACAATCGCCCGGCCGACGGCCACACGCTGGCGCTGTCCTCCGGACAGCTCGCGCGGCTTGCGTTCCAGCATCTCTTCGAGTCCGAGAATGGTCGCGGCTTCCTGAACTTTTTTCTCAATATAATCCTTCGGTTTCTTCAGGTTCTTCAGTCCAAAGGACAGATTCTCACGGATGCTCATATGCGGATACAGCGCGTAATCCTGGAACACCATCGCAATATCGCGGTCTTTAGGATGAAGGTTGTTTACGATACGCTCGCCGATGATAATATCCCCGCTTGTCTGCTGCTCCAGGCCTGCGATCATCCGCAGCGAGGTGGTTTTGCCGCAGCCTGAAGGTCCGACGAACACAACAAATTCTTTATCATTAATAACAAAATCGGAACCCGCCACCGCAGTAAAGGTCTGCTTGTTCTGATCGTCAAATTGTTTGCGCACATTGCGGAATTCAACTCGTGCCATTGCTCTTCCCCCTCATATCTAACCCTGTGAATTTTGAGAATATCAACAATTAACCTAGCCTTTTACAGCTCCAATGGTAATGCCCTGCAGGAAATAGCGCTGCAGCGAGAAGAACAGAATCAGCATCGGCAGCGCACCAACTGTCGCCCCTGCCATAATCGCTCCGAAATCGGTAGACTCTGCGAATACAAAGGAAGCCAGTCCGACCTGGATCGTCCGCATTTCCGTCGAATTCGTAATCAGGAAAGGCCAGAAAAATTCATTCCAGGAAGCGACGAAGGTGAAAATTGCGAGTACGGCAAGCCCGGGCTTTGCCAGCGGAAGAATAACCTTCCAAAAGATGCCGAACTCGCTGCAGGCATCGATCCGCGCCGCATGAATCAGCGAGGTCGGAAGAGAGGACATGTACTGCTTCATCAAAAAGATATTGCCAACCGTGATCGCCGTCGGCAGAATAATCGCGGTATAGCTGTCACCGAGATTAAACACGTTGACGATTAGAATATAGAGCGGAATCAACGTTACCTGTGCCGGGATCATCATCGTGCTGAGCAGCACCCAGAAAATCGCGTTGCTTCCGGGAAATTTCAATTTAGCAAAAGCATATCCCGCAAGGGAAGCGAAAAACACATTGGTAATGGTAAGGATCGATGAAATCAGCAAAGAGTTGAACAGCCAGCGCCAGGCCGCTGTTTTGGCAAAAAAACGGTCATATGGAGCGAGCGAGAAAGCCTCCGGCAGCATGCTTGGCCGGAAACTGGCGGATGCAGCAGAGTCCTGCACGGAACCGACAATCATCCAGTAAAGCGGAATAACCGTTACTATACTCCACACTACAAGACAAGCCACCGCCACCCATAGAAAGATGGTCTTTGATCTAG
This sequence comes from Paenibacillus sp. FSL H7-0357, assembly GCF_000758525.1. Taxonomy (NCBI): domain Bacteria; kingdom Bacillati; phylum Bacillota; class Bacilli; order Caryophanales; family Paenibacillaceae; genus Paenibacillus; species Paenibacillus sp. FSL H7-0357. Next base: position 6,143,513 of record NZ_CP009241.1, read on the forward strand.
TTTTCATTACAGGTTCGCCCCTTCCATCCTAATACTCGACATCACTCGAGAAATATTTAAACTGAATGACAGAGACCAGGATAATCAGAAACGCCAGCACGAACGACTGCGCCGAAGCCAGGCCAAATTCATAAAACTGGAACGCCGTCTGGTAGATCAGATAAGCAATCGTCGTTGTCGCAAAGTTCGGCCCGCCCTGGGTCATCATGTACACCGAGATAAAGACCTGGAAGGAAGTAATCACTCCCGTTACAAGCAGATATAGAGTGGTCGGTTTCAGCAAAGGCCAGGTAATCCGTGTAAATTTGGTCCAGCCGCTGGCATGATCAATATCAGCCGCTTCATAGAGTGATTTCGGAACTCCGCCCATCGACGCCAGATACAGAATGATTCCCGCTCCGTGCGAGCCGAGCCAGTTCATCAGAATCAGCGAGAAGAGTGCAGTCTTGGACTGTCCAAGCCAGATCACCGGGTCAAGGCCAAACCATTCCAGAAACCGGTTCAGAAGCCCGACATTCGTCGGATCAAAAATTGCCAGCCAGACGATGGATATCGTGACGCCGGACGCAACTGCCGGAAGATATAGTGTAGCCTTGAAGAAAGTCTGCCATTTGGTCTTCATCTGGTAGATTAAATAGGACAGCACAAACGTAATGACAATATTAACCGGTACCGTGCACACCGTAAAAATAACGGTATTCCACATCGATTTCCAGAAGGTTGAATCCTGAAACAGCCGCTCATAATTGTCGAAGCCGATCCAGGTGGAGTTCATAATGTTGTACTGCTGGAAGCTCATGATCAAGGCAGATACGACCGGATATAGTGTAAACACCAGAAACAGCAGAACGGGTGCCAGGATAAACAGGTACGCCCATCCATATTCACGCCATAACCTGCCGGCGGAACTGCGCGTCCGCTTTGGCGCGATTGTCGTCATCCCTTTCCTCCTCCTCTTGTAAGAGAGGGCGCCAAATTCAACAAATGCGATGGGCGCCCCCCTTAGAAAACTACTTATTCAGCATTTGGCTTCCTTTACTGTTGAATTCTTTTGCGATAGCCTCAGGTGATTTCTCCCCGGAATACAGGGCTTGGATATTCGGTGTTACAACCTGCTCCTTGAACTGCTTCATTTGGGCTGCAATAGCGGTGTCGAGCTTCAGTGTTACAGGCATTGCAATGTTCTCAGCCATGATCGCGGAAGCTTTGATTGTCTCTTCCGTTCCAAGCGCTTTGCCTGCAAACAGATCAGCTTGCGATTTACGTACAAATGGAAGCACCAGCTCATTGGAGGAATTACCGGCTTTAGCACTGCTCAGATAATCCAACACCAGGAATGTATTTTTGGCATGCTGCTCGCCTTTGTCATTTTTCTGTTTAAAGGCGATATAGCCTTCCGCGCCCATCGTAGTTTTGGCTGGAGCAGCATCATTGTGCGGAACCGGCAGCAGAACGAAATTAATTTTCTCGCCTGTGATCGTACCCGCATCAATATCCTTGTTCCGGTTCTGAATCATTACGTCATAATAAGGGATGGCTTTGGAAATAATGGCGGCTTGTCCGGCATAGAACATATCGGAACGTTTGGCCGGAGCAATGGCTGCGGTCTCTTTGGGCATGTAGCCTTTGTCCAGCAGGCCTTTAATGAAGCTCAGCGTGTCAAGGATACGTTCATCGTTCCACTGGAAAGCACCGGATTCATCCAGAACATCAGGCATATTGTTGTTGCGGGACAGCATTTCAATGAAATCCAGCGATGTTCCGTCTGTCACCAGCGGATATTGGGTGGAACCGTCGCCCAAGGTTTTGGTCAGCTTAGCAGCAGCGGCTTCAAATTCAGACCAAGTCCAGCCTTTTTGCTGAATCGAAGCCCAGTCAATGCCTGCTTCTTCCAGAATCCGCTTGTTCCCGCCCCAGCCCCATTGGAACTGGTAGAGCGGCAGGCCGTATTGTTTGCCGCCAATCTGGGCGAGCTCCAGTGTTCCCGGAAGGTAGTCATTCTTGATGTCGTCCGTCATGTACGGATCCAGATCAAGCGCAAGCCCGGTGTTGACATAGGTGCCATCCACACTGTGGAAGTACAGATCAGGCGGGCTGCCGGCATTCAGGGCTACGTCGAATTTCTTCGGACCCTCCGCCCAAGACAGCACTTCCGTCTTCACGGTGATGTTTGGATGTTCTTTTTGAAAATCTGCTACCAGACCCTTTAGTTCATCCTCATAGGCTCCGTGCACCGGATAAGTCCAGACGGTAACGGTATCTTTGGCATCCGGGCTGCTTGCCGCCTCCTTGCCTCCGGAGTTGCCACATGCGCTGATCAGCATCATAACCAGTACCATACTAAGCAATAAACTTTTCTTCATTATTTCTTCTCCCCTTATTTTTCCGGCTACAGCCGTTTGATATGTTGTCTGCTCTTTTCCAGATAAGTAACGGACTGTTCATAATTCCGGCTTGCAACGGCGAGATATAAAATATCGATAAGATTAAGCTGTGTAATCCGCGAAGCCATCGCTCCGCTGCGGATTTCATTTTCGGTGGCGGAGGTGCATAGCGGAATATCCGCGCTCCGGCTTAGGGTGGAATTGCCATATTTCGCGATGCTGATCACGGTTCCCCCATTATCCTTCACAATGGATGCTGCCCGGATAACCTCTTTGGTCTCGCCGGAGTATGAAATGCATACAGCCACGTCGTCAGCAGTTGCGGTTATGGCGCTCGTTAACTGGACATGCGGATCGGCAAAAGAGAAGCTCATCTTATTAATCCGCAAAAACTTCTGCTGGGCATCCATCGCAATCAGGTTGGAGGCTCCCACTCCGAAGAAATAAATCACCTTCGCCCGGTCAATCGCTTCAACCGCCCGCTCAACCATGGCTTCATCCAAAATCGTGAGAGTATCCCGGATCGATTGAATATTATTATTGGATACATTCTGCATAATGGCTGAAATCGTGTCATTGGGACGAATCTCCTGGTAGCCAATGATTGCCGGATCTCTGCCCTGAAGATCACCGGCCACTTTAATCTTCAGATCCTGGTATCCCTTAAAGCCGATGGACTTGCACAGCCTGACGATTGCCGCCTGGCTGGATCCGCTCTTCGTAGCCAAATCAGCGATGGAGAGCTGGATCATTTCATCCGGATTCTGCAGGATATACGCAGCAATCTTGTGCTCCGACGGACTTAGTGTTTCATACAATTCCCGCAAACGAATCAAACCGCCATTCATTGGAATCAATGCACCTCCCTATAGAATAGAACTCTCTTTGAACCGACACCCCACAAAACAATGTTAGCTTTGTTAACTCATAAGGTTTGATATTCTCCCAAAACCTTGGAATGAATTCATTATATGAGTTGTAAAATAAAATTTCAACATTTATTTTTCTTGTGAAATTTTATTTTACTTTATGCTCTTCATCTCATATAATTAGTAAAAAATCAAAGTGGTGATTGATCGATGAAAGTGTTCTTAGGCCTTGATGGAGGTGGCACAAAGACCGATGCAGCCGCTTTGGATGAGCGGGGAACATTACTCGCCCGCTATATTGGAGGTCCATCCAATCCGCATAGTTCCTCCTTCGGGACAGCGCTTACAGAAATTATGTCAGCTATTGACGGATTGATAGAGAGACTGTCGATAAATATCGATGAAATTACAGCAATATGTCTCGCTGTGTCAGGTTTCTCCAGCATCGATGAAGAAACCCTCCTTAAGAGGTCCGTTCAGCAGCATGTATTGAAACAAGGCCTATCTATTCCGGTGTTTATACAATCAGAAGGACAGATTTCTTTGATGGCCGCAGTGGGAAGCAATCACGGGGTGCTGGTCATCTCGGGTACCGGATCGATTTGCTACGGCTATCTTCCGGATGGATCCGGCACCCGCACCGGCGGCTGGGGACATTACCTTGGAGATGAAGGCAGCGGATATCAAATCGGGCTCCGTACACTCAAAACGGTGATGCGCAGTTATGACAGTGTTTGTAAACCCACGATAATGACCGATATGATTATGGAGGAATACGGATTTAAGCTCATTACGGATTTGAAGGGATATATTTATATCCCTTCCCATTCCAAAGCAGAAATTGCCGCCTTCTCAAAGGTTTGCATTCAGGCGGCTGGAGCCGGAGATGCTGCTGCTATTGCCATCCTTACCGAAGAAGCTGCGTCCTTAAGCGATACCGCTGCGGCCCTGCTTCGCCGCAGCCCCACTCTGCAGAACTATCCCGTAGTGCTCAGCGGCTCGGTGTTCAGGTATTCCCCGATCTTCCGCGGGAACTTCTGCAGCAGCCTGCAGAAAACTATTGGCGGGTTGAAATTCGTAGACGGGAGCCTTGGGGCTCCGCCATCCACCGGAGCAGCCATGACTGCACGCAAGCTGTTTAATGACTACAGACAAGAATAGACTGGCAGGAGGAAGAAACCTCATGAATCCTATTTTGGACAACCTGATTACAGAGCAGCTCAATGATAAAACAAGCGATATCGATAACCTCAGTTCCACTGAAATCATGGAGCTGATAAATAATGAAGACCGGCTGGTCGCCGAGTGTATTCAAGGGCTTATCCCGCAGATTGCCATCGCTGCGGACTATATCGTCCATGCCTTTCAGCAGGGCGGGAGATTGTTCTATGTAGGGGCCGGAACGAGTGGGAGAATCGGCATTCTTGATGCCTCCGAATGTCCGCCCACCTATGGCACAGACCCGGCTATGGTGCAGGGATTAATTGCCGGAGGGTTTCAGGCGATTAAAGATCCCGTTGAGGGTGCGGAAGACAGCGAGGAATTAGGCGCAGCCGATATCGACTCCTCCGGCATCACGGCGAAGGATGTGGTTATCGGCATTGCCGCCAGCGGGCGCACACCCTATGTTCTGGGGGCGATGAAACGTGCCGGAGAACTTGGAGCGGTTGTCATCGGCTTATGCAACAACCCCGGAACACCGATGGCAGGCCTCGGTCAATTAACCATAGAAGCAGTGGTTGGCCCGGAAGTCATCATGGGCTCTACCCGGATGAAATCAGGCACCACGCAAAAAATGATTCTCAACATGCTGACCACCACCGCCATGATCCGGATCGGGAAGGTCTACCGTAATCTCATGGTCGATCTGAATCCCTCCAACAAAAAACTGGTGCACCGGGCCAAACGGATTATTGGACTGGCCACCGATGCTTCCGACGAAGTGATTGAAGCGGCTTATCATGGCGCAGAAGGCCATGTAAAGACTGCCATTATTATGATATTGGCCAATGTGGATGCTGAGGAAGCGCGGAGCAGACTGCTGGCTGCAGACGGATTCGTGCGCGGAGCATTGCAGTAGTCTGAACTTCATTCCTTCAGGACAACACGAACAAGCCTTTCCGGGTCCTTCCGGAAAGGCTTGTTCGCCATATCTAAGGCTTGGCTTCCATGCGGAGCTTAATCATCCGCACAGTTTCGATATCAAATATGATATTCTCTACCGGCTCCATAATATCCGCTGTAAAACGGTCGATCGTTACTTTGCCCATGTACATTTTGCGGACAGTAACACTCTGTTTGGCCTTCAGGTAAGACTGCGCCCCGCTCTCCCCGCCGACAAAATAGGCTAAAATGTTCCCTCCTGCCTCCAGCTTGGAACCACGGCAAACCGAAAACGTCTTATGAAACGTAATATTCCCCGAAGAAAACAGTTCACTCTGCACAATGCCGTCCCGGTGGATGTTAATATCCCCATTCGATTTCAGTGTGCTGTTCTGGCATTTGCCGATATTAACCTCCACTTTGGATTCCTGCATCCGTGCCACACCAACATGCAGCTCCTCCAATATACCGATAACCCCACTGAGCGAAGTTTCCGTCAGGAAATCGACCAGCTGCACCGGCTTCAGGAACAGGTTGAGAAAATGCAGGGTCTGTTCCAGATCTTTATGAAAGGAAGCCTTCACCGTATCCAGCACCAAGAGGAGCTCCTTAATGAGCTGGGGGATTTTTTGAAACTTGCTTTCCAGCAGCAGCAGCACGGCCTGTCCGTACTTCACACTCTTTTTGTGGCTTTGTACGGCTTGTACGAGCATCTGAGTAGCATTTTGCAAGACCTTGCACTCCTCAATCAGCTGCTTGGAGAAGTTGTAGATCCGGTTGTACATGACGCCGAAATAACCGGAATACAGCTTGCTGTTAACCACGTTTCCTTTCACTAGAATGCTCCCGGTAGCAGTAATTGTGGAGTTGTAGACACTTCCGGAAACATAGACATTGCCCAAGGATTCAATAATCATGTTGTCCTCTACATTGCCGCGGATAATCACATCGCCCGAGAAGATGATATTGCCGGTGTGGATGCTCACATTGCCGGGAACGAGGTAGGAAGTGCAGATGTCAAAACATTTGACTTTGTCGCCAGTCACCCTGGGCCTGCCTTCGCGCAGGGCGCGGACCTCATTGTTGATCAGCAGCACTGTGTTATTCCTTGCAGTCACTGTAATATCAGCAGGCTCAGGCGGATAAAGAATTTCTCCATATACATCATAGCCGGGAATCCCTTCGACGACCGGAATCTTGCGGGCAATGACCTCACCGCGGATCACTGAAGGAATGCGGAGATGGCTGCGGTAATCCACCTGTCCTTCAATTTCACTAAATTCATTCTCAATCGTCTCGGAGAAAAACAATTCCAGATACGCATTCTCCCCAGGCACAGCCGCTCTCCCTTTGGCAGCAGTAATCGGCTGATAGGTCGGATTCTGAAGTTCGGCATGTATGCCGGAGATGTTCAGGTTCTGGATGATCTTCTTATGCTCAAAATCAACAATGATCTGATTCAGGCCAAGCATGCCGATGACATTCGCCGAATCCTGCGATGCTTTCACCTCTACTATGCTGGCTGTGAAATGGTCATTTAATTTCCAGGGAAATCTTTTAGATCCAAGTAGGGTGAAAAAGGCCAGCAACCTGTCCTCGGAAACAGTAATGGTATAAAGCGGCGGTTCGACGATCTCCCATTCTATGATGTCTTGTGAGGTGACAGCTGACGGCTCTGTAAGCACTTGACCGTTTACATGAAGCAACACCGGGAGCAAGGCCGATATCACTGCTGGTGATCCGCCTGGAAGCGGGTCCTGAACAAATATCTTTCCAGCCCGGACCAGCAGCCGTCCATCCCTTTCATTGTCGGAATTATCGTCTTCCATAAAAGATTCTTCGATGCTCACCTCACTCTCAATCCGTGAAAGCTCCAGCATGTTAATCAGTTTATTGAGTTCCTTCTCGGACATGTGCTCCGCCATCACTCGCACCTCCTGGTTAGGGACTAGCTAATATGTAACTGCTTTCATTTTAGTATTATTAAGAATTTTAAGCAATTAACATTCGGTATTCTCTTCTCTTCCCTTCCCTATCCGCCATACAAAAACAGACTGCACTCGCGGCATGAAGCTGCTGCTGGCAGTCTGTTTTTTTGTATTCAATGAAATTTAATTGTTCAGCGCCCCTTGCGGCGATTTCCGAGCCATAAAGGAAAGCGGAAGACAAAGTTGATCAGCAGGACTACGAAGACCAGCACCGCCGCCGATTTGTCGGCGATCTGCCGCGCGTCTTCGACAATGGCTTCGGATTGCACATACCAAAGATGCACAGCGAGCGTCTCTCCAGGCGAGAACAGATTAAAGTCCCACATTTCTCCGGAGGTGCTGAGTCCTGCGGTCAGAATAATAACCGCCGATTCGCCGAAGGCACGGCCGGCCACAAGACAGACACCGGTGACAATCGACGACATGGCTACCGGAAGCACCACTTTGCGGATGACATGGAATTTGGTCATGCCAAGCGCATATCCGGCTTCACGGATTTCACGGGGAACTGCCTGCACAGCCTCCTCCGTCACCCGGGTCAGCATCGGCAGGTTAAGCAGCGCCAGGCTGACACCGCCGCCAAGAATCGTCAGGCCGACACCGAAGTATTCGGCAAAAATCGCCAGACCCAGCATCCCAAACACAATCGAGGGTACCGAGGACAACGACTCCACGCAGATGCGCAACGCGCCGGTAAAGCGATTGTCCGGGGCATATTCCGCCATGTAGATGCCGGCTCCGATCCCAATCGGTATGGAAATCAACAGCGAAATGAACAGAATGTAGAAGGAGTTGAACAGGACCGGTCCGATCCCTCCGCCGGGATCAATCTCCTCCGGCTGCTTGATCAGGAAATCGGGTCTAAGCGCCGGCAGTCCCTTGCTCAGGATCGTAAAGAGCAGCCAGAAGATCAGCAGCATCACGAGAGCGCCGAGGGTATAAAAACCAAAGGTCGCAATTTTGTTGCGCCGCTGGGCACGGGCAGTATAACGGGTACGTGTGAAACCGTTCATTACGCATCCCTCCTTTTCCGTCCCAAAATGCGGATCACCAGGATCAGCACAAAGGAAATGAGCAGCAGCAGGAAAGCCATCATATGCAGCGCATAGTTCCAGGTAGAGTCAAACTCCACATTGGAGATTTGCATGACGATATTACTGGTCAGCACAGATGATGGCGTGAACAGCGTCTTGGCCAGCTGCGGGGTATTGCCGATGACCATAACAACGGCCATGGTCTCCCCAACAGCCCGGGTCATTCCGAGGATGATGGCCGAGATGATGCCTCTGCTGGCCGCAGGCAGGATCACCCGCATAATGACCTGAAGGCGGGTTGAACCAAGGGCATAAGCGGCATCCCGGTATTTGCGCGGAACGGCAACAATAGCATCGTCGCTGATCCGGCAGATCGTCGGCAGCACCATCAATGCCAGAACGAGCGCAGCGGCGAGTAGTCCGTCACCCAGCCCTTCCCCGCTGACTCTGCGCAGAAAAGGCAGAAGGACCGTAAGCCCCAGATAACCATATACTATAGAAGGAATTCCGACGAGCAGGTCGAGCACTGGCCGGATAAAGTTCTTCATCCATTTCGGAGCAATTTCGGCACACAGCACGGCCATGCCTACGGAGATCGGCACGGCAATCAGCAGCGTCAGTGCTGTAAGCGACAATGTATTTACAATGAAGGCAGCAGCCCCGAAGGCATCCTCTTCCGGCGTCCAGTTAAAGGAGAAGAAAAATTCAGCCGGTGAGAGATGAGCGAACAGAAGCAGCGCCGTTTTGCCGATGAAAATAATAACAAGTCCAAGCACAAAGCAAAGCGCAAGAATGCTGAATATAAAATAATAACGGGATAAGGTATTGCTGATCAAATGTCTGCTGTGGCGTTTCTCACTGACTTTAACCTCGGATAGACCCTTTTGTGCCCTGGATGCCAGGCCCTGGACTGGTGCCCCCATACGTTCCCTCCTGTAAGCGGCCACCCCCGTGTGGAATCCGGGGCTGGCCGCATGTACCGTTCAATATAGTGAAGAATAATGACTAGGATTTCATTGCTGCGATCGGAATGAATTTAAGCTTTTTGAGCGAGCCGGTTTGGAACTTTTTGCTCTGAACATAATCGATGAACTCTTTGGTAACACCGGTTGGCTGACCTTTAGTCATGTAATAACCATAGGCCCAAATTTTGTACGAGCCATTGATTACATTGTCTGTAGATGCTTCAATGCCATTGAATTTCACGGCTTTGATGTCGCTGCCGCTTACATAGACAAGGTCGATATAACCGATAGCATTAGGTGTAGTCGCAACGGCTGTCTTCATATCACCGCTGGAACCGGTCTCCTTGTAGTTTTTTTCTTTCTTGACGATATCTCCGCCCGCAAGAGCTTTAGCCTGATAGTTTACACGTGTACCGGAACCGAAAGCGCGGGTGATCACGACAATGTTCGCATCCGATCCGCCGACTTCCTTCCAGTTGGTGATTTTACCGGAGTAAATGCCTTGCAGCTGTTCCGTCGTCAGGTTGTCTACGCCCACATTCTTGTTCACGATGGTGGCGAAAGGAATGACAGCTACCTTGTTTGCCACTTGTCCATCAAAAGCTTTAAAGCCCGGAACGTCAATGCTGGCATCCCAGTCACAAGCGCCGATGTCGGCGATGCCTTTCTTCACGGCCTGCGGTCCGGTAACGGAGCCTTTGCCTGAAGCAGCGATCTTCACTTTAGGGTGCAGCTTCTGGAACTCCTTGGCTGCTTGCAGCGTCAACGGCAGCAGCGCTGTCGAGCCGTTTACTGTGATTTTGCCTTTAAGTGTGTCAGCCGCTGCTGCCACTCCGGCAAACGATGCGGTTACCGCGATAACCGCGGTCAATGCTGTAACTGTAAATTTTTTAAACATCTTCATGAGTAAAATCTCCTCCCGGCGGTTGCGCCGTTAAATGTTGTTGGTTCTGAAGCAGGGAATATAATCTTATTTCGACAGCTGCAGGGCTTTGCCGTTCTGAACCAGCCAGAGCGTGCCGCCGCTAACGAGAGCGAGCTTGCTGCCGTCATGGGATGCAGAAACTTCAGTCACGTCTTCGGCTGTGCGGAACAGTTCACTCTTGGCCCCGTCAGCACTGATAGCATAAATTACGGTACTTCCGTCCGCCGTCACAGCGGATACAACCAGACCACCACTTACACCAGCTGCCCAGTTCGCTTCGCCATCAAGGGCAATATTCGCGCTTTTGCCATCGGCTCCGATTGATTTCAGGCTGTTCGCCGCGTTGCCTTCGGGATCTGCACTCAGGTACACAATGCTGCCGTTATTCAAAATTTCCGGGTAGAGCTTGTTATCCAGTTCAGTCGTCAATGCTGCCGGCTTCGCATCTTTGGTTGTCAGATCCAGCTTGTACAGCTGTTCTCCAGCCTTGCTGAAATCTACCGTCAACGAATCCTCAGTGCTGTCCGCATCATTTTTGGCTACGCCGGTAACATTGACGATATAGACCACGTTCTTCTCGTCGGCAGATACGCGGAGCTCGGATTTATTCTCTACTTTATCTTCAAGCAAGGTTTTGACCGTTCCGGTCTCCAGCGAAATTTGGGCGATCTTCTCCTGCTTGTCGCCCTGGATGAAGTAAATCTTCTTGCCGTCCTGCGACCAAACCAAATCAGTCTTAACACTGGTATCCTTGCCGAGCGGTGTGATCACCCCATTGAACAGGTTGATCAGCTTGAGCTGGCCTGTCTCGTCACTAAACGCACCCCACTTCTGGTCAGCGGAAACGGCGAAATCGACAGCTCCGTCATTCGAGGAGAACAGCTCGTAATTCCCCGGCGTGTTGCCGAATTTCAAGAGCTGGGTTGTTTCCGCATCACTTTTATTGGCGATCAGGCTTCCATCCGCACTCCAGTGCAGTGTATCAAAATCACCTTCCGGAAGGGCAAAGCTGAGAACAGTAGCTGAATCCGTCTGCAGCTCACCGCCAAGACCAGTGACCAGTTTTGTCAGTTCTACGTAGGTTTTACCATTATAGAAAACAGGTGCTACAGTGAACTCCTGCTTGGTGCCATCTACCAGATAGCTTTTAGCTCCCGTTTGAATTTGTATAGTATGTAATCCTTTGCTGTCGTTGAGTTCAAAACCGCTGCTGCTGACTTTCACATGGGCTCCAAGCTCTCCGGCAACCTGACTTAGCGAATACAATCTATAGCCGTTTTTGTCTATTGTGCTGAGTGCAACTGGTGTACCGTTCACAGTCCACGTAGTCGTACCTTCCTTGACTGCAGCTGACTGGACGGCGGCGGCCTCAGCACTATTACTTGTTGCCAAAACACTTACCACTCCTCCTGTTACAAGAAGCGAAGAAGCCAAAGCCGCACTCAACCATTTACTATTCTTCAATTAGATTCACCCTTTTCCCTTAGGTAACTGCTAATGTTATTTTCATCTACGAATGTCAATTCTGTTCTAGAGGAATGTTATGGAAATGTTAAGTGCGGCAAATCCTTAATAATAAATAAAGCCGGCCCCGGAAACCTCCGGGGTCGGCTTTATTAAAACTGGGGTTTAATCGGCAATATATGTAAAACAGTGTGAATAGCTTAATTCTCGATCCACGTAACAATCACTTCGGCACCGCCCGGTTTCTTGTCCAGGCTGCTCCCTATAATAGAATAAGAGTAATCGCCTTGAACTTTACCGTTAATAATCAAATTGTTCGAATCCACAATTTGTGTGCCCTGATCCAGTTCCTTGGCCTTAACATACTCTTTATATGTACTTCCTAGTGCATCCATACTCTCTTCTGTCTCAAAGATCAGCATGGATGACTTTTTTCCGCCCACCAGCTCCCCATCCGTAAACGTAATGCCTGCACCCACAGGAATCGGAAAGTCCCCGGGCAGATATTCCGCCTGGTCCACACTTTCTTGCGCTAAGGTGCGAAAATGCTCACTGCCTGTTCCCGGACCGGAGCTGCTGCAACCGCTGAGACCCATTGCAGTAAACAGCGCCAGCATGGGAAAAACGAACTTCTTGTTGAACATCAAATAAACCTCCTCCTGTATGAAAATAGAGTTATCGGGCTTTAGCTAATACCCATAATTACCCTGATTTGTTCTTGTGAAAACCAATATTCTAAAATTTAAAATATTAAACTATCCGCAGAAAAAAGATTTACATCGGCAGCTGATTACATTAATATAATGAGTGAGTACTCACTCATTATTATGAGAATTGAGGAGATAGTTATGAATCAGGGGACTTCTGTTGTTTCCGTAAACCACGTCTGCCGGACGTTTGGCAGCAAGGAAGTGCTAAAGGATATTTCCCTGCAGGTTGCAGAGGCGGAAACCTTCGGCATTCTAGGCCCTTCCGGCTCCGGCAAAACTACGCTGGTGAAGCTCTTGACCGGCATTGATGAAGCGACCTCGGGCGAAGTGCGTGTATTGGGGATACCCATGCCTAAGCTTGCCATGCTGCAGCAAATCGGGTATATGGCTCAGTCTGACGCCTTGTATACGGAGCTGAGCGCAAAAGAGAATCTGGAATTCTTCGCCGCTCTCTATGGACTGAAAGGCGGAAACCGCACCCGCCGGATCAGGGATGTCTTGGAGCTGGTCAATCTGCAGGATCATCTGCGCAAAAGAGTTGATCAGTATTCCGGGGGGATGAAACGCCGTCTGTCACTGGCGATCGCCTTATTGCATGAGCCTCCGCTTCTGCTTCTTGATGAGCCCACGGTTGGCATTGATCCCGTACTGCGCCAGTCCATCTGGAAGGAACTAAAGGCGCTGAACCGCAAAGGGACTACCATTGTACTCACTACCCATGTGATGGATGAAGCCGAGAAATGCGACCGTCTGGCCATGATCCGTGATGGTGAACTGCTGGCGGTGGATACACCTGCTGGTCTGCTGAACGCTACCGGTTCTGCTTCTCTTGAAGAAGCTTTTCTATATTATGGAGGTGTCCGCCGATGAGAATCCGGGCGATCACCCTGCGAATTCTCCAGCAGTTTATTCATGACAAAAGGACGATGGCACTGATGTTTATTGCCCCCCTGCTCGTTCTCAGCTTAATGAGTCTGGTGTTTAACGGCGACGACTATGAACCGAAGTTTGGTGTGTACGGAAATACCCAAGCCATCTCTGCGGCGTTTGAGAAGCAAAGCACTGCTGTGGTCGAATACGCCACGGCAGAGCTGGGCAACGAAGCTTTGAAGGAGGGCAAGATCGATGCGCTTGTCACAGTAAGCGGCGCTGCTCCTGAAGTTGTGCTGGAAGGCAGCAACCCCACGGCAAATCGTGCGGCACTGATGGCCTTACAGGAAGCGGTCCAGAGCCTGCAGCCTGTTATACCCGGCCAGGGACAAGGTCAGCTGAAGCCGCAGATCAGCTATCTGTACGGCGCTGAAGATATGACTACAATCGACCGCTTCGGTCCGATAATGATCGGCGTCTTTGTCTTCTTCTTCGTCTTTCTGATTGCCGGCGTTTCCTTGCTGCGGGAACGGACTACCGGAACCCTGGAACGTCTGCTCTCTACCCCGCTGAAGCGCTGGGAAGTCGTTCTTGGCTACGTGTGCGGTTTCGGGATTTTCACCGTATTCCAGGCGCTGCTGATCTCCTGGTTTTCCATTCAGGTGCTGGGAATTATGATGGCTGGCAGCTTCGGTTATGTCCTGCTTGTGACACTGCTGCTGTCGATGACGGCGCTGACGCTTGGTACACTGCTCTCGGCTTTTGCTGCCAATGAGCTGCAGATGATGCAGTTCATTCCGCTAATCATCGTGCCGCAGATTTTCTTAAGCGGGCTGTTCCCGATGGATACGCTCCCAGTGTGGCTGCAGCGGATCGGGCTGGCGACACCGATCTATTACGGCTCGGAAGCGCTGATGGACATCATGATCCGCGGCAAAGGCTGGAGCGACATCGCGCTGGATGTCTTTGTTCTGATCGGTTTCTCTCTGCTGTTCATGCTGCTGAATGTGCTGGCCCTGCGCAAACACCGCAAAATGTAATTTCGCAAGCAGCTATGATAATATAAACGGAAAATACGAGGTTTGGAGGGCAAAAGAATGGAGACGGACAATGCTGCGGGGCAGCAGCATGAGGGGGAGCAGTGGATTGAGGAGCTGCTGGCCATCAGTCAGGAAGAAAAAATGACGCCGAAGCAGATCGCCATTCTGGAGGCGGCGATTGAAATATTTTCAGATAAAGGATATTCGGCTGCGGCTACCAGTGAAATTGCCCAGAAGGCGGGGGTGGCGGAAGGGACGATCTTCCGCTATTACAAGACCAAAAAGGATCTGCTGCTCTCCATTGTCGGGCCGACGATGAGCCGCATGATCGCGCCCTTTGTCATGCGCAATTTCGACGGCGTGCTGGATGGTCCTCCCGAGAGCTATGAGGCATTTCTGCGGGCTTTTATGGTCAACCGGCTGGAATTCGCCCGCAAGAACTTTAAGATTCTGAAAATTCTTATTCAGGAAATCCCCTTTCAGCCCGCATTAAGGGAACAGTTCGCCGAGAATGTTCTCGGCCAGGTACTGGAGCGGGTAACCGCCATTACCGAGCATTTCAAGGAAAAGGGCGAAATTATCGACATGCCCACACCCGCAATTATCCGGTTTACGGTCTCTTCTGTAATCGGATATCTGCTGGCCCGTCTGCTGTTCCTGCCGGATAGCGATTGGAATGATGAAGAAGAGATTGAGCAGACTTTGGCTTTCATGCTGTACGGTATCAGCGGACCGGCAGTACGCCCAGAAGCGAAGGGAACTTAGGCCGGAAATTTACACTGACACTTTCAATAGAAGGGCCAACTCCAAACCGCAGAAATGCGGTTTGGAGTTGGCCTTTTTTTACATTGCAAACACTTAGAGTGATCCCGCACCGCAGCATCTGCTCAGGATTCCGGTAAATGGTTTTGAAGGCGTACGCCTGTTCTGTTATTATGGGTACTATAGCAAATTCGGACTTATGGACAAGACAAAAGGAAGTGATTAGGGCTGTGGGTTTCTATGTGCCGGAACGGGTAATCAGGCTGCTATGCGGCGGTGCTGCTTTGGAGCAGGGAACGGTTTATTATGAAGCGGATAAGGTCACGCTGACCTATGCGGAGAACAATGTTGAGCTGGAATATTCAAAATACCGGGCTGAGGTTCAAGGCCTCGAAAGCTACGAAGTGGTGCTTGCTATAGACAGTGACGGTGATGTAAATGGGGAATGCACCTGCCCTGCATACCACCACGGCGGAGCTTTTTGCAAGCATATCGCAGCTGTTCTCGTCAATATACTCCGTCAGGAAATGGACACGGAACTCTCCAGAAGTATGGCCGGCCCCAGTCTCCACCTTCACGGAGGCTCCACCGGAGAGAGCGGCAGACTTACTCCGCGTAATCCGGAACCTGCAGCCTTTGGCTCAGGGGAACATACGGGTGACCGGAAGCTGGTGACCAGCATGCTGGATATGTTCGGCAGCTCCCGGAAGCGTCCAAGCGGCACCGGAACCTATAGCGATATCAGAACTCCGCTTCAGGTTGAGTTCATCTGTAAGCCGGTTCTGTACACCGATGGCACTCATAAGCTTGGAATTGAACTGAAGATCGGATTAGAGCGGCTTTATATTGTGCAGAAAATCAGAGCTTTTCTCGAGCGCATCCACCGTGGGGAATCCTTTGAGTTCACCAAGCATTTTATCTATGACCCTTCCTTGCACAGCTTCAATAAAGAAGACAATGCGGTGATTCTGAAGCTGATCGAAGTCCTTTTAAATGAAAAGATGTACCGCGAAGCTGTCAGTCCACATACGCATTATTCGGGTGGCCCGGGAGGGGAACGGCTGCTGCCGGTTCCGCCTTTTTTCTGGGAGCAAGTTCAGCCTGCGCTAACAGCAGTATCCTCTGTACAATTGCAGCATGGGGGAATAAGCACGGAAGGGCTTCAGATCACAAACGCTCCCCCTCCGCTGAGCTTTCAATTCGATCAAACCCCGGATAACAGCTACCGTCTGGATATCCAGGGGCTTGCGCAGCTTACAGTCATGGAGGATTACGGGCTTATCTTGTCTGAAGGCAGGCTGCTGAAGCTGCCGGTTCAGGAATGCCAGCGTCTCTCCGAGCTTAAGAAAATGCTGGCGTCCTCCCGCAAAGATGAAATTGCCATTGCCCCGGAGCAAATGGAGCCTTTTATGGACAAGGTGATTCCCGGGCTGAAAAAGCTGGGCCATGTGTATATTGCCGAGGCTATCCAAGGCCGCATCATCCAGGCACAGCTTCAAGCCAGACTTTATCTTGACCGGATAAGAGACCGGCTGCTGGCAGGTCTTGAGTTTCAATACGGCAATATTGTGATTAATCCGCTCGATGAGAAAGCACGCGAACGGGGCAATGAGGTGATTCTGATGCGGGACGGGGAAACCGAAGGGCGGATTCTTGCGCTGATGGATCATGCTTCTTTTACCCAAACGGAAAGCGGCTATATTATGAGCGATGAGGACGGCGAATTTGATTTTCTCTATCATACCGTGCCACTGCTGGAGCCGTTGCTTGAGGTATATGCCACTACTGCTGTCAAGGGAAGACTGCTCACCGGAACAGCCCTGCCGAAGGTAACCTTAAGCTGGAACGAAAAAACCGACTGGCTGGACTTCAAGTTCGCCATGGAAGGAATCCCCGAAACGGAAATTGTACTGGTGCTGAAATCGCTGCAGGAGAAACGCCGCTATTACCGGCTGCCGGATGGGGCGCTGCTGCCGCTGGAGAGTGCGGAATTCTTAGAAATCATCACCTTTATGAACGAAATCGGAATCCGTCAGGATGAGCTCAAAAGCCCGCAGTTCTCTCTCCCCCTGGCCCGCGGCCTGCATTTGAATGGCGACAGCGCGGGGGACTCCGTCACCATGGGACGCTCCCTGCGCCGGCTTCTGGCCAACATGCAGAATCCCGAAAATCTTGATTTCCCTGTGCCGGACAGCCTTATTCCCGTACTCCGGGATTATCAGCAATATGGTTTCCAGTGGCTGAAGACGCTGGCCCATTACCGTTTTGGCGGCATCCTGGCCGATGATATGGGTCTCGGCAAAACGCTGCAGAGCATCGCCTTCCTGCTCTCAGAGCTTAAGGATATCCGGCAGGGAGGCCACCCTGCGCTGATCATCGCTCCGGCCTCCCTGCTCTACAACTGGCAGAATGAGCTGAAGAAATTCGCCCCGGAGATCAAAGCGGCCATAGCCGACGGGAACTTAACCGAACGCCGACGGACACTGAAGAACACCGCAGGAAACGATGTAATCATCACCTCCTATCCGCTGCTGCGCCGTGATATTGAAGAGTACGCCAAGCATTCCTTCCACACCCTGTTTCTGGATGAGGCGCAGGTCATCAAGAACCATGCGACCCAGACGGCTCAGGCGGTAAAAATATTGCAGGCGCGTTACCGCTTCGCGCTTACCGGAACGCCGGTAGAAAATGCTCTGGAGGATCTATGGTCGATCTTCGGAGTTGTGTTTCCCGGACTGTTTCCGGGCAAAAAGGCCTTTCATGACCTGCCCCGGGAGACGGTTGCGAGGCGGGCTCGGCCTTTTCTGCTGCGCCGCCTAAAAAGCGATGTACTGAAAGAGCTGCCTGATAAAATCGAATCTCTGCAGGCCTCGGAGCTGCTGCCTGAGCAGAAAAAACTGTATGTCGCTTATCTCGCCAGGCTGCGCAAGGAAGCGCTCAAGCATCTGGACAACGACGGGTTTGGCAACGGCAGAATCAAGGTGCTTGCCGGGCTGACCCGGCTGCGCCAGCTCTGCTGCCACCCCGCGCTGTTCATTGCAGGCTATACCGGCGGCTCGGCGAAATTCGAACAGCTGCTGGAGATTATTGAAGAATGCCGCAGCTCCGGCAAACGGATGCTGATATTCTCCCAGTTCACCGAAATGCTCGGCCTGATCGGCCGTGAACTGGGCCTGCTGGGTGTGCAGCATTTCTATCTCGATGGCCAGACGCCTTCAGCCCAGCGGGTGGAACTCTGCAACAGGTTCAATGAGGGTGAACGGGATCTTTTCCTGATTTCACTAAAAGCGGGTGGTACCGGACTGAACCTGACGGGAGCGGACACGGTCATTCTCTACGATCTCTGGTGGAATCCCGCTGTTGAGCAGCAAGCTGCCGACCGGGCCCACCGGATCGGGCAAAAGAAGGTGGTTCAGGTGATCCGCCTCGTAGCACAGGGGACTGTTGAAGATAAGATGTACGAGCTTCAGCAGAAGAAAAAGAACCTGATCGACGAAGTCATCCAACCGGGCCAGGAGGCCATTTCTGCCTTAAGCGAGCAGGATATCCGTGAAATCCTGATGCTTTCATAAATTGGCCATGCACGCTTATCTCCTGGCACAGCAAGCAGGGACTTTCACAGCCTAAGGCTGGGGATGTCCCTGTTTGCTGTATTTTTTTTAGAATGACATAAGGATTTGTTACTCTACCGGGTTCGGACTCCGCAGATATTACAACTCGTCACTCCATTTCTCATGCGTTACAACACGATGGGCATCCACCAATTGACCGTCAGCTTGTTTGCCCCATACTGAAATCCCTGCTTTTTCTCCTAGGTCATCGCCTGTAAAGAGAAATTCGAAAGCATCCAGATCGGCAAAGTAGTCTCTGGTCACCACCTCGCCTGGTGCGATTTCGACAACTTCACTCACATATAAAGTTCTTGTAGTACCCAGGAAGTAACCTAGAATATTAATAACCAGTACTTCTGCAGCAGCCCGATTCACAATCTTTACAGTTACAAGCTGCGCCGGTCTTATGCCAAGAACAGGATTATTCTCTATAGGTCCAGTAGATAATGTGGTCATCCCGTCTTATTCCTCCTTTCAATCCACTCATTTGTGAATATCAAACTCTGATTCTAGCGGTAGTGTTAATTGATCGCACAATATATTAATATTCGTGTGCTACCCTGACGGTGTGGACAGAAGACAGGCTCCATTCACCAAATCCTGCAGCAGTGCATAAAGTGTACAAAAGAGAGTTCGCCCACTAGTGGCCGCTGTTCTGAAAGAATGTATACGGAAGAAGGGAGTCCATGCCCCCTCCTGGAAAAGGAAAGAAAACGAGCATAAAAAAACAACCGGCAAACCCTAAAACGCAAAGTCCAAAGGGGCTGGAGTTTGCAGTGGCTGCACTTCTTTTATCAGGCAAGTTAAAGGTAGACTCTGTCCAGATGTTCACGGACGCTTCGCTTCTTGTCAGCCTGGTTGGCAAATATAAATCACTTGGCAATTTGAGCGACAGCAACGTTGATAAACTGGTCAGCTTTCTCAACGACAACAGCAGCCTGACCTTGAACGAGATCATGGCCGCTTTGAAGAAAAAATCAGACAACTCTTGAGTGGAGGAATAAAGGGAGGCCTAGCACGTATGGACAATTTTGACGGTGAAGATTTTGCCGGGGGGATCCTGCTGGTCATTGTAATTGCGCTGCTTATCTTTGGTTCAACGGATATTAAGGATCTTACCGCTGCGCCCACTTCCGATTGAAACGGGACTCCTTACTTGAATTAAAATCATTTACATCCCATATAAGGCTTGTTATGATTAAAGTATCAAAAGAGCTGCGCAACTTATGTTTGCTACAAAGCGATTAAAGGATGATTTTTTCCTTTAATCGCTTTTTTGTGTGAGCTTTAAAAATCATGGAGGTATATCGTATGAACAAAAGAGTACATGATATGGTTATGCTGCTTCTCGGGGCATTTATTTTTGCGCTGGCAGTCAATTTATTTGTGATTCCCAATGACTTTGGTGAGGGTGGCGTGACAGGAATATCGATCATTCTGTATTATTTGCTGAAATGGTCTCCTGCGCTGGTCGGCATCATCTTGAACGGGATTTTGCTGATCATCGGCTATAAGCTGCTGGATAAAAAAACGACGGGATATACCATCATCGCTGTTGCCTTTAACTCCCTGTTCCTGTACTTGACCAAGAACTGGCAGATCGCTTCGGATGAGCCGGTGATTAACGCTATTTTCGCGGGTCTGTTTGCCGGGGTCGGGATTGGACTGATCATCCGGGTCGGCGGCACGACTGCAGGTACGACAATTCTGGCTCGTCTTGCCAATAAATATTGGGATTGGAATATCAGCTATGCCTTGCTGTTCTTTGACCTTATCGTTGCCGCACTGTCCGCCTTCGTCATTGGTATCGAAAAGATGATGTTTACGTTCGTTATCCTCTATATCGGAACCAAAGCCATGGAGTTCATTATCGAGGGCTTGAATCCTAAAAAAGCGGTGACCATCATCTCGGCACACTATGACAGCATTGCCGTACGGGTTACGGAGATTATGGACCGCGGAGTAACGGTGCTCCGGGGATACGGCTATTACACCGGCGAAGAAAAGGAAGTCCTTTACATCGTAATTAGTAAGCAGGAAGTTTCCATGCTCAAAAAAATCGTACGGGCTGAGGACAAAAATGCTTTTGTCACGATCCACGATGTACGCGACGTGTTTGGTGAAGGATTTATTGATATTTCTAAATAAGCCAACCGGCTATTGATTTATTCCATAAATTCGCTATACTGATAAAAATCAATATACAATCGATGAACGGGAAAGTAGTTGCCTTGGACCCTAGTCCCCAGCGAGCCGGAAGAGTGAGAGCCGGTACAGGCCAGTTAATGAAGCGCACCCGGGAGATGGACTTCTGAACTGATAGTAGGAAGCCCCGGCTGAAGACCGTTAACCTGTAAGGTGGCTAAACCAAGTTGTTTAGCAACAAGAGTGGTACCGCGAGCGCTAAAGCCCTCGTCTCTTTTAGAGACGTGGGCTTTTTTTGATGTTTTTTAGCCCGCTAAGTACATGTAACGCAAATCTGCTTCAAGAATTTTAAAGGAGGTTCATCCCGTGTTAAGCCAACTTATCAGAACAAGCTTGGAACAAAGCGTCCAGCAGGTATTCAGCAGCCTGAGCGCTGCCGCACCAGAACATTTAACCATCGATCTTGAACAGCCCGCTAATCCGGATTTCGGCGACTACTCCAGCAATATTGCCATGCAGCTGGCCAAAGTCCTGCGCAAGGCCCCAATGGCTATTGCCGAGCTGATCACAGCGGAGCTTGGGCAAGAGGAGGCGATCAAGGGATTGCTGCAGCGAATCGAGGTTGCGGCTCCGGGCTTCATCAATATGTACGTGGATTGGCAGGAGTGGGCAAATCACAGCTTTGAGCTGCCGCCAGGGAACGGGAATAAGGTGATCATTGAGCATACTTCTGTAAACCCAAACAAATCAATGCATATTGGACATCTGAGAAACTCCTGTATTGGAGATGCGCTGGTTAGGATTTTGAAAAAAACAGGTTACAACGTGGAAGTTCACAACTATGTGGATGACCTTGGCAATCAGCTGGCAGATACGGTGGTCGGGCTAATGAATGTGCCGCTCGCAGGTGATCATGTCCGCTTCGGTGATTATTGCTGGGATATCTACGCCGGAATCAATAAGGAATATGCGTTGCATCCTGAGACGATCCATAAACGGACGGAGATTCTCCACGCATTGGAAGAAGGAAACGGCAATACCGCTTGGCTCGGCAGCCTTGTGGCTGAACGGATTGTGAGAGAACATGTTGAGGAAATGAAAAACTTCGGCATCACCTACGATTTGCTGGTGTGGGAGAGCAGTATTTTAAAAGAGGGATTTTGGTCCTCTGCTTTTGCGCTGCTGGAACAGACAGCCGTTTTTGTTCAGGAAACCGAGGGCAAGCTGGCGGGATGCTGGATTCTGAAGCAATCGGCAACAGAAGGCACAGGGGCGGATTCAGAGGAACATCAGAAAGATAAGGTGCTGGTGCGCTCGAACGGGATTTTGACCTACACCGCCAAGGACATCGCCTATCATCTCTGGAAATTCGGACTGCTGGACAAAAACTTCTCCTACAGCGAGTTTAATGCAGGCGTTTGGACGACGGGTCCAAGTGGACAGCAGATGCCTTTTGGAGAGGCAGATATGGTGGTTAACGTCATTGATTACCGGCAGGAGTATCCGCAGGCGATGGTGAAGCAGGCTTTAGAGGTATTGGGATATGCCGGGCAAGCCGGGAAGCTTCATCATGTAAGCTATGGCGTGGTTTCTCTTAGTCCGGCTTCCGCCGCTGAACTGGGGATCGATACCTCGGACGGCAAAACCTCTTACGCCATGTCCGGCCGTCAGGGCATCGGCATCAAGGTCACCGAGCTGGTCCAGCTCATGGAGAACACCATTGAAGCCACCCGCTCCGACAAAAACGGCCTGTCCAGCCGGCTGATCGCCACAGCTGCAATCCGTTACTATCTGCTGCGTTTCAATCTGGGGACGGAGATTGTGTTTGATTTCAAGCAGGCGACCGAGATTTCCGGCAATACCGGCGTATACCTGATGTATACCTATGCGCGTGCGGGCAGTGTGCTCAGTAAAGCCGCTGGAATGGAGGCAGGAGCCGTATTGGGAGCAGCGGCAGCTGCAACGTTGAAGACGGATGCAATGGCGGTAAATACGGCGGCGAGAGCGGTACTGGCGGCGGATGGGGCAGCGGATGGGGCATCAGAACCAGCTGCGGTGCCGGATTTCCCGGCCCAACTGGACAAAGCGGAGCTTGCCCTGCTGAGACATCTCAGCATCTGGCAAGACACCTTATACAGCGCGAGCATCGAGCTGACGCCAAATGCAATCTGTAACTACGCGCATACTCTGGCCTCGCTGTTCAATAACTTTTATTCCGCCTGCCCGATTCTCAAAGGGGAGCAACTCACCATCCGCTTCCGTCTCTGGCTTACTTCAACATTCCAGGAAACGCTCGGCGAAGTGCTTGAGGTGCTTGGCCTGCCGAAGCCGGAGCGGATGTAACGGAGAATTACGAAGTTGTTGTGCATGGATCCAATGTGAACCATAGACTAGACACGTATTCTCCTATGTTTAACACTGCAGCTGATTACCCGCTGCGGGAAAAAGATCAGCGGGAATTATGCCTGTTAATTCTGCTTCAAGCCTTGCTTAATGAGGTCGCCCGATTGGTCCGCGGCGGCCTCATGATCTGTTTTCTGCGCTAACGTTCTCCGTTCATGACTGATGTGAATCTTGTTCATTGCCAAGCCAATCTGGAGTTTAAAACCGGGTATTTTCTTCAGAACGGTTGTGTCTCACGTAGCTCTCTCACGCCTTCCGAACAGGGGGCGAGTAAAATACATCACTATGCATATGCTGAATTTTGTCCCAGTTGCTAGGATTGGTCGTGTCTGGAGAGCGGTGCTCCATAATGGCTTGATAAAGGGCGGTTTTTTCTTCCAAATGGGCAACGTGCTGTTTGGCTTCTTCGAGCTTAGCGAGCGCTGCTTCTTTATGCTCCATCATGAGTGCGGAGCGTTGCGGAATGGTCGAATCTCCTTCGAGACAGAGATCGATGTACCTTTTTATGACTTCAATCGGCATCCCGGATTGCTTGAGGCATTTGATGCCATGCAGCCAGTTGATCGATTCTTCGTCGAACATCCGAATATTATTTTGATTGCGCTGTACGCTTGGCACCAGGCCTTTATCCGTATAAAAGCGTACAGCGTGCTCGGTGAGTCCCGTTATTAGGGCGGCTTCTTTGACCGTATGCATGTGAAATCCCCCATGGAAAATAAATTTTTGAAGACGCCTTGACTTCGTGTAACACGAAGGTCCTAAGCTTATTGTAATGCAAATGAGCCGTAAGTGGAACCCCCGCTTCAGTGCCCGATTCAGGGGATACGCGCCGTTTGCTATTATACATTTGATCATTAGGAGGAATTACAATGCAAACCGTAACATTAAATAATGGTGTAAAAATGCCGATCATCGGCTTTGGTGTCTATCAAGTTCCGAATGCTGAAGAATGCGAGAACGCGGTATATGAAGCGCTGATGGCCGGTTACCGCCTGATCGACACCGCCGCCGGTTATCTGAATGAGGAAGCGGTCGGACGCGCGATCAAGCGCAGTGGCGTGCCGCGTGAGGAGCTGTTCATCACGACCAAACTTTGGGTTCAGGATGCCAGTTACGAGAGTGCCAAGCTGGCGTTTTCCAAATCCTTGAAGAAGCTACAGCTCGATTATCTCGATCTATACCTTATTCACCAGCCGTTCGGCGATTACTACGGCGCTTGGCGTGCGATGGAAGACCTGTACGGCGAAGGCAAGATCAAGGCGATCGGTGTCAGCAACTTCCTGCCCGACCGTCTGATGGACCTCATCGTGCATAACGAAATCGTGCCGGCGGTAAACCAGGTCGAAACACACCCGTTCTACCAACAAATCGAGATCGCCGCTTTTATGAAAGAGCAGGGAGTTCAGCACCAGTCGTGGGCCCCGTTTGCTGAAGGACTTAACAACTTGTTCGGCAACAAAATGCTAGTCTCGATCGCAGAAAAACACAACAAGTCCGTAGCCCAGGTCGTGCTTCGCTGGCTTGTTCAGCGTGGAGTCGTTGCTATTCCAAAATCGGTGCGCAAAGAGCGGATCGTCGAAAACTTCAACATTTTCGATTTTGAGTTGAGCGCAGACGATATCGAACAAATTTCCACTCTCGATACGCGGGAAAGCCTTTTCTTATCGTACCGCGATCCGGAAGTCGCCAAGATGATGGGCAACTGGAGAGTCGATCTGTAAACCTTGATCGAACCGTAACTCATCACGCGTTTATCCTCATCTATTAAGAAAGGACAGGGCGGGTCCCCCTTGTCCTTTTAAAACTGCTGCTAAGGGTGCAACGAAATCTATACTCCTACCATTACAGGTAACACACAGAACCACCGAGACATCTATAACTATCCTGCCCGCGAATAGTGTTCACTTATTGCAACTATCGTTTCCCGCCCTATAAATTTCACTCAGACGTTAGATTAGCACACTGTAGAAAATTAGCGGGTGCTATTCCTTTTAGTTGCTGCAATTCCTCGGTGCATGCTGGATTAGCGGGCGGTTTGCCCGCTAGTGCAGACGCGTATTATCAGGCGGACCAGCAAATGGGGTGCTCCAAAGATAGAGGGTAATAAAGCCGCCCCTCTTGCGATGTTTATCCTCCCGATGCAGATGCTCCAACGCCCCCAGGGGCTTCTCACCCCCGGACGCACAAACAGCCTTCCCGAAGGAAGGCTGTTTTGTGTGACGTCCCGGAAGGGATTCGAACCCCCGACCGTGCGCTTAGAAGGCGCATGCTCTATCCAACTGAGCTACCGGGACAAAAGTGAAGTAATTGATTCCTAAAACATATGTATTCACGCAACGTTCTCTATTATACCGCATTCAGATTTTTTTTCAAGGCTGCAGCAATATAATTTACTAAAATACGGCGAAACAGCAACGGCAGCACAGCAGATCAGCCTATCCTCACCAGTTACCCTCCCACAGCATTTCTGTCCCCGGGGCAGAATCAGCGGCGGCCAGCCGCTCACCCCAATCCGTTCTACCCCCGGGGCAGACTGCGGCAGTTTTGCCGCATCCAATCGCCGGATTTCAGGAGTCACTTGTGGAAATGCTGTTCCAGCTGCTTTTTCAAGTCGCCGAAGATAAGCAGTTCTCGCTGGAATTTGGAGCGTTCATCCTCGGGGCTCATAATGATGCTGCCAGTAAAAGCACTGGCCGTCACATCCTGAAAAGCGTCATGCAAATTGTTATCAAACCAATCGGTTGCAGTATTCGCGTCATTCGTCAGAATCCGCACAATTTCATAACCTTCCTCGCGCTGGTCTTCAACAATGTACACCAAAAGTGCGGAATCGCCTACAGCTCCCGGCAATACGCCCACTTCTGCACAAGGCGCGCCGTCATATTCGGTCATTCTGCGGATTTTGGCGTCTTTAATATAATACACTTGTCATCCATCCCTCCTGGCAAATTTCCCTCTCCCTTAGTGTTCGGATAAGGACATACATTTTATCCCTTCCTTCGGCATATATCTGTATTACTTGGCAAAAAAGAAACAAGTGAAATCGGCTGCGCCGTCCTTAAAGGACGGCATCCATTTCAGCGAGAAATATAAGGATAATTTATTGCGTGGAGCATATAAATTCTTATATTTGGACAACAATCGCACAAAAGAGAGGATGAACCATCATGTGCGGAATAACCGGATTTATCCAGTGGCGCGGCGACCTCACACAGCACTCGCAACTGCTCGTAAAAATGACTGAAACCTTGGCCAACCGCGGGCCGGATGCGGCCGGAACCTGGATTTCAGGGCCTTGTGCCTTCGGTCACCGCAGACTAAGCGTTATCGATCCCGAGAACGGCGCACAGCCTATGATCGCCCGCCATGACGATAAGGTGTACGCTATTGTGTACAACGGCGAATTATATAACGCCCCCGAGCTCAAAAAGGAACTGAAACAGCGGGGACACCATTTTCTCACCGAGTGCGACACCGAAGTTCTGCTGCACGCCTATATGGAGTGGGGACCGGATTGCACCGGGAAGCTGAACGGAATCTTTGCATTTGCCGTCTGGGACGGTCTGCGGGACCAGGTATTTTTGGCACGCGACCGCCTGGGTGTGAAACCCCTGTTCTATAGCCGGGTGGACGATGTTTTTGTCTTCGGCTCCGAACCTAAAGCGCTGCTCCAGCACCCCAAGGTACAACCGAAGGTAGGACCGGAAGGACTGGCGGAAATCTTCATCATCGGTCCGGCCCGCACTCCGGGACATGGGGTATACAAAGATATATTCGAGCTTCGTCCAGGTCATGCCATGATTTATAGCCGGGAAGGCCTGCGCAGCTATGCTTATTGGAAATTAGAAAGCAATCATCACACGGAAAATGAAGAAGAAACAGCCTCCAGAGTGCGTGAATTGCTGCAGGATACACTGGAGCGGCAATTGGTTTCTGACGTTCCGGTCTGCTCCCTGCTGTCCGGGGGGCTCGATTCCAGCGCACTGACCGCGCTCGCTGTGGATTATTACAACCGCACCGGCCAAGGCCGGGTGGATACCTATTCCGTCGATTATGTCGACAACGACAAGCATTTCAAAAGCCACACCTTTCAGCCCGGCGCAGATGGTCCGTGGATTAAGCGGATGGTTGATGAGTTGAACACGAATCACCATTATGTAGCCTTTGATACACCGGAGCTGGTAACGGCGCTGGACAATGCCCTGGAATCCCGCGATTTGCCGGGGATGACGGATGTGGATTCTTCGCTGTATCTATTTTGCCGTGAGATTAAAAAGAACGCGACCGTGGCCATCTCCGGCGAGGCGGCGGACGAGATTTTTGGCGGGTATCCCTGGTTCCACCGGGACGAGATGCTCTCCTCCGGCACGTTCCCCTGGTCGGTAGCCCCCAAAATGCGTGCAGGTCTATTGTCGCCGGAAGTGGGGGAATGGATACGTCCACTGGAATATTTAGGTGACAGATACAGCGATGCGGTAGCGGAGGTGCCGAAGCTTGACGGTGAGACCGGCAAGCAGGCGCAGATGCGCGTAATGTCCTATCTCAACATCACCCGCTTCATGCCGACACTGCTGGACCGTAAGGACCGGATGAGCATGGGTGCAGGACTGGAGGTCCGCGTGCCGTATTGCGACCACCGGCTCGTCCAGTATGTATTCAACATCCCTTGGGAAATTAAAACCGTAGGCAACCGGGAAAAAGGCATTCTGCGCAAAGCACTCGAAGGCATCCTGCCGGATGATGTGCTCTATCGTAAAAAAAGCCCTTACCCCAAAACCCATAATCCGGCCTATTTAAATGCCGTCCGGACTCAGATGCTGGGCATTCTGGATGATTCCACTTCGCCCATCCTGCCGTTGATTGATGCAGCCAAGATCCGTGAAATCGCTGCCTCTCCCGAATCCTCCAGCAATCTGCCCTGGTTCGGCCAGCTGATGTCCGGCCCGCAGCTGTTCGCTTATCTCGCCCAGGTTAACCTGTGGCTGCGCAAGTATAACGTATCTATCGGGTAAATCGCTAAGCTCTCTGCTCTCTGCACACAGCCAATAACTGTAAACAGCAAGCCCCCAACCGGAGGCTTGCTGTTTACAGTTTCCTATTGTAAGAGGCTTGCTCAGAAATTAAAATTATCCGGGTCCGGACCGAACCTGTGGTTCTGGTTCAGGTTCTCAATTGCCTTAACGTCATCGTCGCTAAGCGTGAAGTCGAAAAATCCGGCGTTCTCTGTGATCCGCTCTGCATGAACCGATTTGGGAATGGTAATGACACCCTGCTGCAGATCCCAGCGCAGGACAATTTGGGCGACAGTTCTGCCATATTTGCCGGCCAGCTCTTTAAGCAGCGGCATATCCAGATTGCCCTGCATCAGCGGACTCCAGGCCTCCAGCTGAATGTCATGCTGGCGTGTATATTTCAGCAGCTCGCGCTGGGTCAAGAGCGGATGGAACTCCACTTGATCGACCACAGGCACCACACCTGTATCGTCGATAATATCCTGCAGATGATGGATCTGGAAGTTGCTCACCCCGATGGATTTCACGAAACCTTCCTTTTGCAGATGGATAAGCGCCTTCCAGCTCTCCCGGTACTTGCCGGCGACCGGCCAGTGAATCAGATACAGATCAATTACATCCAGCCCCAGCTTGCGGCGGCTGACTTCAAACGCTTGTAATGCGGATTCATAGCCTTGATCAGGATTGCGCAGCTTGGTCGTAATGAACAGTTCCTCCCGGGGCACTCCGCATTCACGGATGGCTTGTCCGACGCCTTCTTCATTATTGTATCCAGCTGCCGTATCAATGCTGCGATAGCCTGTTTCCACTGCTGCTTTTACCGCGTTGATAACTTCCTCACCATCTTTGGTCTGCCATACGCCCAGTCCCAGCCACGGCATAGTTACTCCGTCATTTAATGTAGGTCCACCCGAAAACGGTCCGTTCAATTCACTCATCGTTAACCCTCCAAGCCTAATGATATTGATCTAACTTCCTTAACCTTAAAAGAGGCCGCATAATCAGCCGATGACCAAAATCAGTATAGCAGATTGCTCCCGCAGGTCCAAAATGCCGCTCTGGACAGGTAAATCAGAATAAAAAATAAGTGCAGTCTGTGTTCACAGTCTGCACTTATTTTAAAATTCGCTTATTTGTCGATTAGCTTGAAATCGTCAAAATTGAATTCCGGGGATACGATGCAGGAGACCAGCACCGGCTCGTCGCCTAGCACCCGGGCCGCCTGCCATACTCCTGCCGGAATAACCACCTGCGGCTGCTGGCCGGCGGCGATGTCGAGACCCAGGATAACCTCGGTAACATCCTCCGGCTGGTCACCGCTGCCTCCAAGGCTTAACACAATCGGGCTGCCGGAATGCCACAGCCAGATTTCGGAAGACAGCACCGTGTGCCATTCCGAGGTTTCGCCCGGATGAAGCAGAAAATAAATCGAAGAAGCTGAGGCTCTGGAGCCCGAATAGCTGCTTCCCAGTGTTTCTTGCGGGATATCAAAGGATGATTTCCAAAGTCTTTTGTACCATCCGCCTTCAACGTGAGGCTGCAGCCCCAGCGCTTCGACCAGCGGAGAAATTTCTTTTTGCGTCACAGTATCGTCTCCTTAAAGTTTTGCGAAGCAAAACTGGCTTCGTAAGCTTACGCTTAAGTTTTGCTTTTACTTTAACGGAATGTGCCGCAATTGTCTAATCCTCTTCCGCTTATTTGCTGTCCTTGCTCGCCTTAAACACCTCGGCAATGGCCCCGAGACTGCCCAGCGTTTCAACGGCGCTGGTCGGCAGGAACACCTTGTTGGCCGGTCCTTTAGCGATTTCGCCTAACGCTTCAAAAGATTGATAAGCCAGCACACGCTCATCCAGCCCTGCGCTGGCGATCAGTGCGATCCGCGTCTTCTCGGCTTCGGCGACCGCCTGAATCGCTTTGGCCTGGCCCAGTGCTTCCAGCTCCTGCGCCTGGCGGAACCCTTCCGCTTGACGGATACGCGCTTCCTTATCGCCTTCCGCCTTCAGAATCTTGCTCTGCTTATCCCCTTCAGCACGCAGGATCATATCCTGTTTGGCGGCTTCCGCCTCCAGTACAATCGCCCGCTTGCTGCGTTCTGCCTTCATCTGCTTATCCATCGCTTCCTGAATGTCCAGCGGTGGCTTGATATCAATAACTTCCACACGCTCGATCCGCACGCCCCACTTTTCAGTCGCTTCATCCAGAGCCAGGCGGATATCCGAGGAGATTTTTTCCCGGCCGGACAACGTTTCATCCAGCTCCAGCTTCCCGATAATCTGCCGCATCGTAGCTGTGGAAATGTTGCGCACACCATATACATAATCGGAAATTCCATAAGTCGCTTCTTCCGGACCAACCACCTGATAGAAAATGATCGTGTCGATCTGCACCTGCACGTTATCCTTGGTGATTACGGTTTGCGGCGGCACATTGGCCTGTTGAATCCGCAAATCATGATAGGTCCGCACCTGATCAATAATCGGAATCAGAATATTCAGACCCGGTGTAAGCAGCCGGTGGAATTTACCGAGACGCTCCACAACCCCTACCCGCTGCTGCGGTACGATTTTGATCGTAAGCGCGATAAAAACAACGACGACAGCAATAACAATACCGATAATTGCCCATTCCATTAGTACTTATCCCCCCATCGTTCTACTTCGATAATCGTGTTGCCTCTTCGGATGACACGGACTGCCTGATCTTTACCCAGAGCTTGAACCGAGGTTGCGCTCCAGGTGTCACCGCCCACTTTGACTTGCCCGTACTGTCCCGGCACAATCGGCTCGACGACAATACCTTGTCTTCCGACAATCTCTGTCCCTGTATCCTTAAACCCCCGTGAGTTGCGGAATCTCGCGACCAGCGGTTTGGTGAAAAAGGTCAGGACGAGGGCAACCAATGAACCGACGACCACCTGCAGCAAAATCGCCTCAGGAAACACAAGTGAGATCAGACCAGCCGCCAGAGCACCTATGCTTAACCAGAGAAGATAAAAAGTAAGCGCAAACATTTCAATCACAAACAGAACGCCGGCTGCAATCAACCAAACTATCCAAGCCTCCATCGGTGAATCCACCACCTTCCGCTATATACTACTATAACGAAAAAAACGGCATAGCGTTGCATTAGTTTTATCAGGGCTGGGACACAGCCATGCTTTTTCATTATATTTCAGCCTATGGAAGGTTATGAGCACCACAATCAGCCTTCTTCATAAAAATCCACACAATTCTGACATTATACAGGAAGACGGGGCTTGTACATCCGCTGTTTCTGCATTCGATCCGGTGAAGTGATTCTGCTGGTGATTATGACATAATAAAAAAAGCTTACAGATCGAGGCGCAGCCTTCTCTGCAAGCTTTTTTTGCTGTTCAGATGGAATTTAGCGCTAAATCAGCTGCCATAGAGCCTGCGTTACCGCCGGTTCCCAACCTTGCAGCGAGGTATGCGACTGCAGGCAGATGTAAGGTTTGCCGCTGTAGCTTACCTTATCGCCTGCTGTATAGGCCACTCCTGCTGCCCAGGCAGATCCCCCGGTCGTTGCCGTCGGGCTTACTGTAGCTGTTGGTACGGGTGTTGCCGTTGGTACTGGCGTTGCTGTCGGACTCACCGTAGCCGTTGGCGCTGGCGTGGTGTTGCCGCAGGTGCCAATCACTTTCCAGGCCCCGAATGCACCGCTCAGATCAGGGCGTTCCCCCTGTGTCCACCACTGGGCTTCATACAGCACACCTCCATTGGAAGCCTGTGGCCCTTGGTGTAGATGGTTGCCGCGTTCCAGGCCGCCGCTGTACATTGCCCCGGTGTTGCAGTTGGCGTCGGGGTAACAGTAGCAGTAGGCGTTGGTGTTGGTTTCACAGTAGCTGTTGGTGTCGGAGTCGGTGTAGCCGTTGGCGTTGATGTCGGTTTCACTGTGGCTGTTGGCGTTGCAGTCGGTGTTGGCGTCGGCACCACTCCGCCGCCCAGATCGGTGTTCAGCTTGTTTTGCAGTGTTTTGTTGCGGTCGCCGCTGGTCTCCCAGAACATCGCTCCTGCCAGGCCTTTGGTTTTGATATAGCTGGTTTTATAGCCGATCGACTCGGCGTCATCATAGCTGATGAAGGTTTGTGTAGACGGATTGTAGAGATAAGGAACTTTTGAGGTGTTATTCCAGTAGCGGGTATAGCCGTTTTTGTTAATATAGTTAGCTTCCAGATCGTAGAAATCATAGTTTCCCTTTTCCCATGTGCCTGTGGACGAAATACCGGCCGAAACCTGATATTGCCCGTTTCCTGTACTCGGCGCACCACCCCAGCCGCGTCCGTAAAACGGCATGCCCAGGACAAGCTTATTCGCCGGGACTCCGCTTGCGAGATAGCTTGTGACAGCCTTGTCGATATTGTAATTCGCCGGATCGGTCAGACCTGATGAGGCTGCTGCCGGGTCATAGTAGAGCGGAGCATTGTGTCCTGTAGTCGTGTTCCAGCTGCCGTTGAAGTCATAGGTCATAATGTTGATCCTGTCGACAACAGCAGCAATGCCGCTAAGGTTGTTATTCTGAACGTAGGCAGGACTTGCACCAGAGGCAATGGTCAGCAGGTAGGTTTTACCGTCAGCGGTTCCGGCCGCATTCAGCTTTTCACGGATTTTCTGCAGCAGCAGCACATAATTCTGCTTATCCTCCGGACGGTAGCTATTGCCTGCAAGGCCTCCGCTGACCGGGTATTCCCAGTCCAGATCGACACCATCCATTTGATATTTGCGGATGAAATCGACTGCGGAATTTGCGAATACTTCACGGGTCGCTGCCGTAGCGGCAACATCCGAGAACCGGTTCGACCAGGTCCAGCCGCCGACGGATATCACCGTTTTAAGATTCGGGTTCTTTTCTTTCAGTTTCCATAGCTGCTTCAGGTTGCCTTTAATCGGATCATCCCACTTGTCATCCCCAAAGCTTTTCTGGGCATCAATCCAGGGATCACCCAGCACAATCGTTCCATTCGGAACACTGATCGTTTGGCCTTGCTCATTTTGGCAGGTCCAGGTGACCGGATTGGGTCCGCTCGGGTCAGGATTGCCGTGAACCCCGTTCCAGCATATATCGGCAAACGCATAGTTGATTACATTCATTTTACTGGGATCGATATCCGTTACGTTGTAGGCTCGCCCATAGGCAGCCCAGGAAGCATAATAACCGACGAGCTTGTAGCCCGCAGCCGCATTTGCAGTTTTGACACTGGTGCCTATCGTTGAAAAGAGTGCAATCACAAGAGCAACGGCCATACCAAGCGCAAAGGTTTTACGAAATCTGCTGTTTGTCGACCTCATTTTCATTTACCTCCTCGGTTCAATGCATAGCCAGCAGTCCTCTTTACAGGCAAAGCTCCCCAAAGTCACCTCCTGGTTCGGATTCACCTTCATCCAGTGTCTCTATCAGATTCATGAGATCAGGATGGTAGATTAAGCACACAAAAAAAGCGCAAGAAAAAATAATCTGTGCTCTTAATCTTGTATTGCTGTTCATGGGTTGCAATCCCGGTAATGTTGTCCGGGACAATGCTTATGCCTACAAAATAGTTGGGAGGGATGGTGTACATGGAATAGGAGGATTCATAACATAAGAAGGATGAAGGCAATCTTATTGTCATATAAAGCACAAGATTAAGCTAGGGGGAAATTTCCATAGTCAGGGGGGAATATCATCTAATTTCCAGTTTTTTTGGCAGCAATAACTGTGCCTCTGTCCCCTATTTGAGGAAGGTTTAGAATTCCGGTGACAAAGGCGGTCCCTTACGCTCCGACAGTTCAAGAGGTGATGGTATCCTTTGCCACCAGATGCGATTATCCTGTCACCTATTGCATTTCCAGCTCTGCATCACTCCAGTGAAGCTGGACGCCATGGTCAATTAAGAGCTGCTGGTAAGCCTTGCGATGGTCATCCGATCCATGAACCTCACGCGGCAAAACTTTATTTGTAATAGCGTAAGAAGCCAGAAGTCCCGCAGCTTCACCAATGTTCCATTCGGTTGGATGAAGGCGGTAGCAGCCGTTTGCGATCTGGGTCATTGAGATATTTTTGCAGGCCGGAAGCAGGTTTGTGACGCGAATAGGGATCAGTGAGCCCAGCGGAATTTCATACGGATGATTGGGGATGTAGAACGTGCGCTGGGATACGGTCGTGGGATGAAGATCCAGATGATAACTTCCAACGCCCACACTGTCCTCATAGCGCATAGGTCCCGCTTCACCGCGCAGCTCCTTGCTTACATCCAGCTCTGTCACCGTGTAGAGTCCGCAGATCCTTCTTGCTTCACGGATGTAGGGAGACTTCGCAAGCCCGTCCTCTGTCCCAAGTACATCTCCCCGCAGCCTCACCCCCGGGTACCCCTTCCCGCCATCTAGTCGGGGCGCCTCCGTCTGAAGCCAATAGACAAGTGACAACGTCAGCTGTCTGGCTCCTTTCAAATGCCGTTCCCGTTCCCCGGGAGGCACTCCGATCAGCGGACCGGCATAATAATCGTTCAGCGCCCAGTTCAGCAGGGTGACTTCACCGTCATTGAGCGGTAGGCTCCAGACCGCAGGATCGACAATCCTCCGGTAATCCCACAGCGAGACAATTCCCTCGTCATTGGGAAACATGGTGAATTGCTTCAGCTTCGTCGTATCACTGGCATCGGAGGCGTACCAGCTGAGAATGGGATACATTGAAAAGGACGGCACATATTGAAGCCAGTAGTCATAGTCCTCAGGCCGTTCTATCGTAAAATCGCCGCCTGGTACATAATCGACGGCAGCAACATGGGTAATCGACTGCATATCGAGCGGGTCCGCTTCCTCCAGCGCATGCGGTTCCCCTGTCTCATGGCGTGATTCAGCGCCGCTTCGATACTCCACCCCCGCAAGCGGCAGCAGATCGCCGCATTCCGTCGCATCCAGATAATACGCCCCTTTAAGCTTGATCTCGGTTCCTTTCACGGTATGTAAGACCGTCACCGCCGTGACCTCATCGCCTGCCGTCTCAGCATGAACGGGAACCGTATAATAAAGCACTTCAATCCGTCCCGAATGTACATAGGGAGCCAGCATTTCATGCAGAACGCTAAGTGCAACCTTCGGCTCATGGGCAAGCCGGCTGACCCAGCCGTTCCCCGGATTGAGCAGCGGATTGTTTCTGGCAGACTCCGTAAGCGGATAATTGCGTCTGTAATACTCCCGCACCCTGTTGCGGAACTCCCGGTAGGTAGCCGTGCTGCCGGAGTTCTCGATCCAGCGGTGCTCATCCGGCGGAACCGCCTGCGAGGTCAGCTGTCCCCCCAGCCAATCCGTTTCCTCAGTTAGGATTACGCGCAACCCTGCCTTGGCTGCGGCGAGAGCCGCGGCAGTTCCTCCAAGGCCCCCGCCGATGATGATCACATCACTTTGTTTCACTTGTCCGAATGTCATGCGGTATCCTCCTCCTCATATCCGTCCGGCAGCTGCCGGAAGCAATCCAATGCAAGCTTGGCCGCGCCGAAGCAGCCTGCCCGGTTCCCAAGCTCCGCCGCTGCAAGGATGTTGGAAAGTCCCTCGCCTTGCAGCCTGTTTTTTAGCAGCGGCCACCAGACGTCCCGGTCATGAATAACCCCGCCGCCAATCACGATAAGCTCCGGATCAAGCGTAGCTCCAATATTGTCCAAGACTACTGCCAAATCAGAGGTGTAGTGTTCGAGAACCTGCAGGGCATCTGGATCACCCCGCCGCGCGTCGCTCATAAGCTCCGCTCCATGTTCATACGCCCGGCCTGTCAGTTCATTTCCGAGCCGCAGCAACGCGGAACCCGAGACGTATTGCTCTACACAGCCCCGGCGGCCGCAATTACAGAGCCGGCCGCCGGGAAACAGGACACTGTGCCCGAATTCTCCGCCGCTCCAGTGC
This sequence comes from Paenibacillus sp. FSL H7-0357, assembly GCF_000758525.1. Classification (NCBI taxonomy): domain Bacteria; kingdom Bacillati; phylum Bacillota; class Bacilli; order Caryophanales; family Paenibacillaceae; genus Paenibacillus; species Paenibacillus sp. FSL H7-0357. The sequence continues at coordinate 6,179,690 of NZ_CP009241.1, forward strand.
TTTCCCCGGTTAAGCAAGCCTTGAATCATAAGCGCTCCGCCTACTCCGGTACCCAGCGTGAGCATGACCAGATTGTGCCGTCCGCGGCCTGCTCCCTGCCAAGCCTCGCCCAGCAGTGCGGCGTTCGCATCATTATCGGCGGCTGCAGGCAATTTGAAGGTATCCTCCGCCCAACCGGCAAGCTGAAGCCCCTGCCATCCGGGTAAATTATCGGTGGCATACACCACTTCACCCGTGTCTGTATTTACTCTGCCCGCCGAAGCAATCCCGATGGCCTGAACCGGACAGGCTTTAAGCAGTTCGCAGACCACAGCATTCAGCTTGCCGAGTATTGCCTCCCGGCCCTGCCATGCTTCCGTATCGCGACTGGCTTCCGCCCATACGTTTCCGATCTCGTCGAGCACCAGCCCTTTAACGGCTGTCCCTCCGATATCCACACCGATGACCCGTCTCATCCTCGCGTCCCTCCCTTTAGCTCTCGTATCATTCGATGGAGAGGCAGATGTATTGAGGCTGCGGCTGCACCCTCAATAAATACGGTCAATGACAGCTCTTGCCGTCCGTTCCTTCATGTTCTTCGTCTCATCTGTATGCCTGCGTTCCAGTCCCTCACAGATCAGGTCGATAATAAACAACTGGGAGATCTTCGCACCGATGGACCCGCCTTCCAGAGGCGACTCTTTACCGGCAGTGAGAAGAACGATATCAGCAATAGACGCGATGGGGGACTTCGCGTAGTTGGTCATGGCAATGATCTTCGCCCCGTTCTGCTTCGCCTTCATTAACATATCATTGGTATCCAGAGTGCTTCCGGAAACGCTGATGCCGAAGGCGATATCCCCTTTGCCCATCGTTACTGCCATCATCGACTGGATGTGGCTGTCCGCTATGGCCTCAACCCGTCTGCCGATACGCAGAAAGCGATTTTTGGCATCCAGTGCGGTAATCGCCGATGAGCCTACCCCAAAAAACTGCACATGGCGCGCCGCATCAATTTGATTAACGGATTCTTCAAGCTGTCCGCGGTCCAGCATGCTCAGGCTGGATTGGAGGACATCAACCATAGATTCGTAAAGATGCGTCGGATAATCCCCGTCTCTGCCTTCACGGCCGGACAAGGCTTGCTGCTTTGGCAGCCCTTGGGCAAGCATAAGCTTGAAGTCCTGGTAACCCTTAAATCCGATTTTGCGGCAGAAGCGCATAACCGTGGTTTCACCGGTGCCGGCAAAATCCGCAAGCTCCGTAACCGAAAAATAGATGATATTATCCGGATGCTCAAGCACACAACGGGCCACCTTCTGCTCCGATTTGGTCATGGAAGGATAATACGTATTAATCCGATCCGTCATTTCCATCGTTAACAGCCACCTTTCTAATTGCTGCCATAAATCGCCCGGTAATCAGCTGGGGTCTTGTAATGGCTGAACCCACAACTACCGCATAAGCTCCAAGCTCCAGAGCCTGCTGCACCTGGGCGGGTTCATTCATTCTGCCTTCCGCAATAACCGGGATGGACAAACGATCAACAGCGCTTTGCAGCAGTTCAAAGTTAGGCCCTTCCTGCTGCAGGGAATACGGCGTATAGCCCGAGAGTGTGGTCGAGACGCAGGTGACCCCCAGCGCTTCTGCATGGACAGCCTCCTCCAAAATCGAAATGTCGGCCATCGAAGCCGTGCCGCTCCGGTGCAGAAAAGCGACGATTTGCTCCAAGGTGCTGTCTCCCGGTCTCTTTTGCCTTGTCGCATCAAAGGCGATCATATCGGCCCCGGCCTCCAGCAGTTCGTCAATTTCTCTTAGTGTTGGTGTGATATATACTTCCGAACCCGGATAATCCCTCTTGATAATGCCGATAACCGGCAGCGAGACGGCACTTTTGATCGCCCGGATGTCTGCGGAGCCATTTGCCCGGATGCCTACAGCCCCTCCTTCCTCGGCGGCAGCTGCCATGCGTGCCATGATTTCAGCACCATGCAGCGGTTCACCCGGAAGCGCCTGACAGGAAACAATTAGTCCATGACGCAGCTTCTGCAATATCGTATTCAGGGTCCCCACCCTCTCTCTAGTAGTCTATTGTTCCTTGGATTCCCCGGCTGGCACAAAGCGAACGGAGAGCCCTACCTCAAACATCCGGTTCCAAGGCATGTAGCAGTCTGTAATCTCTACCGTGCCCCCGGGACCATCGATTCTTGACGCCAACTCCTGGCGCAGCCGCTGTTCAACCAGAGCCGAGACCTTTCCCCGCTGTCCGTCGAGCAGATATTTGCCGCAGCCCAGCTCCTCGATTGGACCCTCGCTAAGCTCCCCGCGGACGACTGAGCAATAGCATACATCCTCAGCATACCGGAGACCAAGGAAGTCCAAATGCTCTTTTGTGCGCCCGTAATGCAGATAGATCATAGCCTGCGAAATGACCGTCCCCAGCGTGTTGGAGCTTGTATTCCAGCCGGCATAACCTGCGAGTTCAAACAGCATTCCCTTTTCCCGCAGCATTTTGACCAGCTTCTGGTCACCGCCATTGGCATAGCCGACATCGGCAACGGCAACGGGCTTGCCTTTATGTTTCATTATATAATCGCCGTATTCCACAAGCTCCATCAGGTTCCGGTACACATCATAGCTGAAAAAAGACTGATGCTGCGATACCGCTTCCATCATTGTCTCTCCCGGCGTATTCAGCAGCAGCACAAGATCCGCCTCCTGGGCACTGGAAGCAATCAGGCCTCCAGCGGCGGTAATCTGGTACTTCAGCGTCTCATAGAAAAAGCGGTCTTCGAACAACGGGGTGACGAATGCTCCCTGCACCGAAGACAACCTCGGATAAATGAGCGGCACTGATCCTGTAGTTTTATTAATCATCCGTGCCAGCAGCGTGCAGCCCACCTCGTCTGCACCGGGGTACATATAGGCTTTAAGCTCCAAATCAAGCTCCGTAATCCGCGTGCGGACCTTCTGCTGATCTTTGGCTGTATGCCCGAAGGGTGCCGAGTCATCCTGCGGGAAAATCAGGAACTCGATAATGCCTTCCTTCACCAGCTCCAGCACCAGTTTATTCGCTTCAATATTAATGCTGCGCCGTGCGAGGTAATCATCCAGTATTTCCTGCGGAAGCCGTGCTTCAATCTCCGCAAGCTCCTGCAGTTCCTCTCCTGATGCGTTGCCGAGCTCCTTGCGGTGGCCAATAAAACCTTTGCGGAAAATTTCCCGGCCCCAATCGGCATAATAATCTGGCTCTTCGTCGGACAGCGAATACTGCGGGCAGCGCATAATAAGCTGAAAGGCATATATGACCAGCTTCGGGTGCAGCCGTTTGAGATCCCGCAGCTTATCAAGCCTTGCGGCAAGCTCCTCCAGCTGCAAGCTATGCAGTCTGGAGGGGATAATCCCTCCGTACAGCAATGTATCTATAGCAACCACCGCACCGTCCGCCTGGGAGCAGGCCTCTTCAAACCATCTCCATAACCCGTCCGTATCTCCGGGACGCTTCTTCAGTCCCATCAGCTGCATCGGGGGACGCTGCACCTCAAAATCTGTTCCCCTAGCCAACAGAGGGGGGAACTCGTAATTGCAGGGCCGCTCATCCAGCGGCACAAATGCGATTGTGTATGAATTCGCCATTCTTACCCGCCATCCTTTCTATCTGATCATTGAATCCCTTGCAGGGTCAGCCGGTATCCGTTCTTAACCTTTGATCGCACCTGCGATACCTTCCATATAATATTTCTGGGTAAATAGAAAGACTACAATAATAGGAATGACCGATATCATCGTCCCTGCGGCAATCCAGCCGAAGTTATACGAAAACTGGCCGTTCAGGTACGTAAGCGCGGCAGCCAGCGGATATTTCTCGGGATCATCCAGGATGACAATCGGCCACAGGAAGTTATTCCAGAACGCCATGACTTCCAGCAGCACAATGACGGCAATCCCTGGTTTGACCAGCGGCAGAACGAGCTGCCAGAAGATGCGGAGCTCTGAAGCGCCGTCCATTTTCCCTGAATCCCTGATATCCGACGGAATACCCAGAAAGGTCTGGCGCATCAGAAAAATATTGAATACCGACACAGCGGCCGGAAGCACAACCCCCAGATAGGAATTGCCTAAGTGAAAAGCCTGAATGGTCAGATAATGCACAATCATTGCCGTGGAGGAGGGAATAATCATGGTGGCGATCAACAGCGTGAACACGAAATTCCGGCCTTTGAAATGAAAGACTGCCAGCGGATACGCCGTCGTACTGGCCAGCAGAACATTAAACACCACCCCAAGCCCAGCAATAATGACCGTATTCGTAATATAGCGCGGAAAGGACATGAACTGCCAGACCTGCACGTAGTTATCAAAATCAATGAACGTCGGCAGAATGGCCGGCGGGCTGGAGAACACATTTCTGCCAGGCATCAGTGACACACTGAGCAGCCAGAGAAAAGGGCCCATCATGAACAGGGCCAGCAAAATTAGCAGAAGGTAAATGACGGAATAACGGACTCCATTTTTCAGCTGTTTGAATGATCTGCTCGTTGTGTTCAATATGAATTCACCCCGCCTTTCCGGTTAAAGCGGAACACCAGAATGCTAAGCGCCCCTATAATAACGCTGACTATCAGACCAAGCGCGGATGCATATCCGAAGTTGAACTGCTCCAGTCCCTTTTGAAAAATATACACGCTGGAGGTCAGCGTCGAGGTTCCCGGCCCGCCTTTGGTCAGAATGTATACCTCATCGAATACCCGGACCGCCCCCATAATCGAGATCAGCGTACAGAACAGGATATGAGGCCTCAGCAGAGGAATCGTCACATGCACAACGAGCCTCAGAGGACCCGCCCCATCCACTCTGGCCGCTTCATACAAATCTGAGGGAATACCCTGAAGACCCGCCAGATACAGCATCATGTAATAACCGAGACCTTTCCACATGGTGATGAACATCAGGACATATAATGCGGTGCTGCTGCTCGACAGCCACGAGACCTGCCCGTCGATGATTCCAGCTTGGATTAGCAGATAGTTAACCACACCATTGTTGCCCAGCAGCCAGCTCCAGATGAGCGCAACTGCAACCATCGAAGTCACAACCGGAATATAATAAGCCGCCCTGAACATCTTCACACCCGGAAGACGGCTGTTTACGAGAATAGCCATCAGAATGGAGATGACCTGAATAATCGGAACAATAAGGACATACACCAGCGAATTCCATAACGAGACGGTAAAATTGTGATCCTGAAAGGCTCTGGTGAAATTCTCAAAGCCTACATAACGAGTCTCGGCGATGACAGAATAATCGGTTAATGCAAGCGGAATTCCGTAAAGGATCGGCCAAAATGTAAAAATGGCGAGAAACACAAGGCCCGGCGTCATAAACGCCCAAGCGCTGAAAGATTCCGAACGTGCCCATCTCTTCATTCGATATTCCTCCCTCCCTCTGTACTGCAGCATATAAAGGGGAGGACAGCGCCTCCCCGCATCTCTAAGCGGTTTACGAACCCTGTTTAATGATTCCGTTCACTTCTTTTTCCACAGCATCCAGCGTTTCTTTGATATCTGCCCCGTTGAGCAATATTTCCTGCAGTCCGCGGGCAAGCGCGGAGTTGATATCGGAGGCGCTTGGAACACCGACCATATAATCGGTAGCCTTATCCAAACTTTGCGATGAGACAACCTTGGCTTCCGCTTCAAGCGTGCCGTCAGATTTGGTGAAGAATGGATCTGTAATGGAAGCTTTGGATGATGGCAACGTATTGGCAACCTTGGAGAAGGCGGTCTGATTGTCCGCATTGGTCACAAAAGCTGCAAATTCAACAGCCTGCTCCGGATTCTTCGACTTTTGCGGCACAACCAGATCCATGGAATTAGAGAGCCGGAGGTTGGCTTTGCCTGTAGGCAGTTGAACCGCAATCGTGTTCGCATATACTTCCGGCGCCGAGGTCTTGATAAAGTTGATAAAGGTCGGGCCCGACAACTGGAAGGCTACCTGTTCACCGGAGAAATACTGGATCTGCTTTGTGAAATCCGCATCTTCCTTCAGGACCACGCCTTCTTTCATTAGATCGCGCATTTTGGAGATCATGGCTTCAGCTTCCGGCGTATTGAAGGCTGCGGCCGTCTTATCTTCATTCAGAATGGAGATTCCATCGATCGGAAACAGCTTGGATACGAGCTGCTGCGCATATCCGGCGGCTCCGGTCTTTTGATGAACCTGACGGGCCCATTCAATCAGCTCATCCCGGGTTTGCGGCGGATTGGAAGGATCCAGACCGGCTTTTTCCACAAGCTTTTTATTCATGAACAGAACTTCCGTGCCTGTATACCATGGAAGCGCATAGGCCTTGCCGTCAAACACGGTAGAGTTGTAGATCCCTTCAAAATAAGAACCTGCTTCTTCCGCTGTAAGATGATCTGCAAGATTCAGCAAAGCACCTTTGCTTCCCAGCTGGCTCGCAAATTCTGTGTTCAGATTCACTACATCGGGGCTTTTGCCGCTGGCTGTGCTCGTCAGCAGCCGTTGTGAGATGGCATCGTAAGGATAGTCTTTCCATTCAATCGTTACACCGGGGTGGCTTTCCTCGTATTTCGCAATCAGATCATTGAAATAATCATTGAAGGTGGGCTGAAGGGCAATCGTCCAAAATTCCAATGTGACAGGCTCCGATTTGGGCGTATCGGTCTGTTCAGCAGAAGGTTCTGCCCCATTCGCAGAAGTGGTTGGAGCAGGAGCATTCCCATTCCCTCCACAGCCGGCCAGCAGCATAGACAGCGCCATCACGACTAGCAGTGACAGAATAAAGCCTGATCTGTTTGTTCTCACACAAAATCCCCCTTGATAGTGGTATAAGACGAGAGCCTCAAACATGTTACCTTTTCTCACTCAGCCCTCTCTTTCTTAGGAGTATAGCAGATAAAGGAAAAATAATGAAGTATTTTTTCATAAAAATAAATAAAAAAGAAATAATCTTTCTTTTTAGTGTAAACGGTTTCAAATCTAGGTATATCAGGGTAATAATAAAACAACCTGTCTGCAAAATTCGCGGACAGGTTGTTTTTACTTAACGTATAGGAGAAATTTATTCTTGCGACATTTTTCACCGCATGTCAATTTACCTGCCGCAATGTTGTCGAATCAATATAATTTGTCCTGCTGGCTCTTACTGGCGGGAAGCCGCAAGCTTCTCGGTCAGCAGCCGCAGCGCCATCCCCCGGTGGCTGATCTGCTGCTTCTCTTCCAGCGTCAGCTCCGCCATTGTCTTCTCAAATCCCGGCAGATAAAAGAGCGGATCATAGCCGAACCCGCCGCCGCCGGCAGGCTCAGAGGTAATCCAGCCCTCTACCCTGCCTTCAGCGGTAAGCTCTTGTCCATTTGCAGGATCGTACAGCGATAACGCGCAGACGAACCGTGCCGTGCTGAGCAGCGGCTGGCCGGTATCCTCGCCCTGCTTCAGTTCTTCCAGCTCGTTCAGCAGCTTAAGGTTATTCTCACCGTCCTCTGCGCCTTCACCCGCATAACGTGCCGAGTAGACCCCCGGCCTGCCGTCAAGGGCATCCACACAAAGACCGGAATCATCCGCCAGAACGGGCAGTCCCAAGGCATCGCCTACGGCTTTTGACTTTTTCAGCGCATTTTCGGCAAAAGTAACCCCGTCTTCCACTACATCCGGCAGAGCGGGATAATCGAACATACTTTTGACCTCCAGCCCAAGCGGTGCAAAAGCATGCTGGAATTCGCGTACCTTGCCTTTATTTTTCGTCGCAACAATCAGAATTCCGCTTGCGGTCTTCATACTACACCTCTTGGCCTGGCTGGCCGGACGGTATTTTGAGGGCGATGGGACCAAGCACTTCTTTTTGCACGGCGATCAGCTCGTAAATCCCCTTCTCGCCCAAGCCCAGCAGCTGGTCCAGCTCCTGGCGGGTGAACGGCCGCTCTTCGCCGGTGCCCTGCACCTCCACAAAAGCGCCTCCGCCCGTCATGACCACATTCATATCGACCTTGGCTTTGGAATCCTCTTCATAGTTCAAATCCAGCAGCGTTTTGTCGCCAACCACACCGACGCTGATTGCCGCCAGATAGTCCGTAATCGGGAATACGCTCAGCTTGTGCTGGAGCGCAATTTTGTTGATCGCAAAGGCCATCGCTACAAAAGCACCCGTAATCGAAGCCGTCCGTGTGCCTCCGTCCGCTTGAATCACATCGCAGTCCAGCGTAATGCTGCGCTCGCCGAGCGCCTGCAAATTAACAACAGAACGCAGCGCCCGGCCAATCAGACGCTGAATTTCCATCGTCCGCCCGGTAAGCTTGCCGCGCGCCGCTTCACGCTGGTTGCGTGTCTGCGTGGCCCGGGGAAGCATGGAATATTCGGCGGTCACCCATCCCTTGCCTTGTCCTTTAAGAAAAGGCGGGACCTTCTCATCCACCGTTGCCGTACAGATAACTTTGGTGTCCCCCATCTCAATGATTACGGAACCCTCCGCATATTTATTCGTTTGGGTTGTTATTGTCAGCGGCCGGAGCCCGTCGTCGTTACGTCCGTTTGATCTCATGTTTTCTGCCTCCTGCATCTTTGTGTAGCTAAAGTTTGTGTGCTGCCTGCCGGAAATCACTGCATTCTTAGATTTCCGCAGAAACGGATAACACCCCGGTTAAGGACGTTATCCGTTTCTGCTTGGCAAACTTTATTCTACCAAAGAGTAGGCACAAAAGCATCTTTTCAGCCTGCCGGATGCATTTTATAACGGCAGCTCGTTCACATATTCCGGAGCGGAAACCGGCTTGCCGTAATCAACATTATTGCTTCCGGTGACTGTCTCCTTGCCGTTCAGGCGAATCTGGACCGGAGCATCTTCGGCATTTTGCGCGACTGTCAGCACTACGGATTCCAAAAACTCATTGGGAACATTTTTGCTGTCCGCAAACATATCGTCGGTCAAAGAGACTGTAACTACACCATTCTGCCCCGCTTTCACCGAGTCGAGCACGGTTTCCTGGGTCATTACCATCTCCAGGCCGTTTCCGGATTCCGGTCCGGCAATCAGTTCGTTCAAGGCTGCTTTCAGCGGCTCTTCTCCCGCGGGTACAAACCGGGTTACAGGCACATAATACTGATGAACGCCATCAGGGGCTGCAGCGGAAAAATAAACCGTAACTGCGCTGGAATTCATCAGCGGTGTTCCATGCTTCGGCAGATTAATGCCCATGCTGCGTGTCAGCGCACGGTCCAGCGGGATGCCGAGCAGCGGCATTTCTGTCAATTTCTTGCCTTCAACCCAGAGCTGCACGCCCTTAATGCCCTCCTGGCCGGTTAATGTCCAGGTAATTGCTTCGAGAATTTTGCGCTCCTCCAGCGGATCGTAGTCGTTAAAGGTAGAGTTGAACTCGACAACGGCCAGCTTATCTTTATCCACGGAGACACTCTTCACTTCCGTTCCGGCAGGAAGCACACCCTGAAAACCTTCCGGCAAAGACGAAGCGTAGGCTCCCTTGCTGACCAGTGCCGTGAGCGAATCCTTTAGCATAGCAGAGCTCTCGCCTTTCGGCAGGCTAAGCGATACAGGGGCAAGCAATCCGTTGCCATCTTCGAGAAAGACGGTTGTCCGCTCCCCGGCCTCTGCCGGTGCGGCTGCTTTGGCATCCTTATCAGCTACAGCTTCTTTTTCTTCCGAGGCAAGCGGTGCGAACACCCCGGAATCCAGCTCGGTAGTTCCGCTAACCTCCAGCATTTGCGCCTCAACTTCTCCCGGCGGCGGATCAACCGCTGCCGACTCTGAGCCAAACAGACCGCAGCCGGACAGTGCAAGTGGAACCGTCAGCAGACAAACCGCCGAAAGATTGCGGATTTGCTTCATATGTTTCATCAATAATTACCCCTTTCAAGGTTAATACCAGATTGTACTGCTATGTATACGAGCCCTCTGTCCAAAAAATAACAACGGCTTATCCTAAAATATTGGCCGTAAAATAATTGGCAGGGAAATCACTACACTTCCACTTCACAGAAATAGTGCACCTGCTGGACATTGACTGCCAGAATCTGTACAATCTCACTACCTTCAGATTTTTTCGAAGGAAAAGAAAAGGAAATGATAAGAGGCAATAAAACTACTACTTACTATGAGGTGACAGATGATGGCTGATGCAAAAATCCCTTACAGTCTCAACAGCAAGGCCGTTGCGGAAGCAACTAAAGTCTGGATGCACAAACGCGGAGTGACCGTTACAGAAATTGCCGAGCTGGTCATGCTCCTGCAAAAGAAATATTATCCGAATCTGACGATGGAGGAATGTGTCCATAACGTTGAGATGGTACTCAGCAAACGTGAAGTGCAGAATGCAGTGCTGACCGGTATCCAGCTGGATGTGCTGGCAGAGGAAGGCAAGCTGCTTCCCCCGCTGCAGGACATGATTGAGAACGATGAAGGATTGTACGGCGTCGATGAAATCCTCGCTTTTTCCATCGTGAATGTGTACGGAAGCATAGGCTTCACCAATTATGGTTATGTAGATAAACTGAAGCCCGGCGTGCTCGAACGGCTCAATGACAAAACGACCGGAGAGATCCATACGTTCTTGGATGACATCGTAGGCGCTGTAGCCGCTGCCGCCAGCAGCCGTATCGCTCACCGGAAACAAGCAGAGCGCGAACAGGAGCTTGGCCTGCCCCATGCACCCGAAGATGTTGAAGAAGCTGCCAAGAAACCAGCGGCTGGCAGCGACTTGCCGGAGTGAGGATCAGTGATTAATGCAAGTCCCTTGAGAATAGCAGCAACTATAAAAAGCCATGCCACAGTGCAGCGGAAATATCGCGCTCACTCTGTGTCATGGCTTTAAGTATTGTTCTCTATTTGCTTTGTTGCGCTATAGCTTGCTTATTCCCGCCAGCCCCGCCCTCTTCACTCCGCGCGCGGCAACGTCCTGCCGCCGCTTGAGCTTGAAGCAGCTCTACGGGCTCAGAGCAGCGAACAGCACGCTGCCACCCGTCCCGGGAGCAGGCTCTATTACTGCCGCCCGCTCCCGGCGCACCAGCTCGGCGAGATGCGCCAGCGTCTCGCCCATGGCAAAGCGCAGCTGATGCGCGCTGGTTACGCGGCTGCGGAACATAGCCTCGCAGACGGCGAATCCGCTCAGCGGGCCTTCACCCAGCAGGGCGGCTGTGGCATCCAGCCGCTCCTCGTGATGGCGGAGCAGGCTGTCCAGCCGCTCCGCAAAGCCGGCGAACGGTTCCCGGTGCCCCGGGAACGCCATCACCACCGGGTAGCTGCGCAGCGCACGCAGCCCCTCCATGAAGGTCAGCAGCGGCTGCGGATCACTGCCGGGCTGCAGGCTGACATTGGGCGAGATTTGCGGCAGCACAGCATCGCCGCAGAGCATAAGCCCGCTGCCGCCGTGATAAAACGACACATGTCCCGGCGCATGCCCGCCGGTAACCAGCGGCTGCCACTCACGGTCCCCCATCGGAAAAGGGGTGGCAGCATTTATATAGGTAACCTCCGGCTGCGGGGTTACCTCTGGAAGGAAGCCCTCCAGATGCTCCCTGATCCCCTGAATCAAATGCTCCGGCATTCCATGCCGGAGGAACTGGAGCGGCAGCGTCTCGTTCAGAGTGGCCTCCGCTCCCCAGGTCATCCGGGCTTCCGCATGAGCCCGTTCCGATATCCACACCTTGCTGCCGCTGCGGGTTTGCATCCAGCCGGCCAGTCCGTAATGGTCGGGATGATGGTGTGTGACAACAACACCGTGCACCTTGTCCCAAGAGAAGTCCAGCTCCTGCATAACCTCCTGCCAAGCCAGCTCCGCCTCAAGCGTATGCGGGCCGGGGTCGATCACCGTATAGTTGCCGTCCCGGTCTGGCAATAGATAGCTGTTCACCTGGCGCAGCGGCGGGGCCATCGGCACCGAAATCTGGATAATGCCGCTGTCCCTTATCTTGATTTCCGGCTTTCGCATGGAATCTTCGCCGCCTCCTCTAAGTCTTCTTCCCGAAACCATCTAAGTCCGGATCCCCCGGAAGATCATCCGGGTTGAGCTTTCTGCATCATAGTCGCTTTCATCGTAGCAGCCATGCACAGCTTCGAGGCGCAGTTCTGCGGCTGCGATCATCTTGCTGAACTGTTCCAGCGAATAGAGCTTTACCCGTTCATGGTAGCGGCGGGGCGTCTGATTTGTTTTGGAGGTAAGAATGATATCTTTCATCACATAACCGTTTTCGATCCGGCGTGACTCATCAATGAGATTGTCTCCATCCTCACGAATGGAATGTGGTACAAGATGGCGGATCACATAAGCAGGGTTAAGGAAATCTATAATAAACTTGCCGCCCGGCTTAAGCATCCGGTGAATTTCCCGCAGCACCTTCACCTGTTCCTCATCCTCCTCAAAATAACCGAAGGAAGTAAACAGGTTAACCACTGCGTCAAAACCGCCATCCAGCGGCAGCTTCCGCATATCGGAGCGTATCCAGGTCACCGATCCGGCTCCCTTCTGGGAACGCGCCTCCCTCAGCAACGCCTCGGATAAATCTACACCGGTAACCTCGTACCCGGCCTCCGAGAGTGCCAGCGAATGACGCCCCATCCCGCAGCAGAGATCCAGCACTTTGGCGCCATGGGGAAGCGCAAGCCAGTCGATCATCTTTTCCACTTCGCGGCGTGCCCCTCCGAAGTCCCTGTGTCTGTAGACAATTAAATAGTCTTCTCCAAAGCTCTCTTCATACCACTCACTCATGATTTCTCTCCTCCCTCAGCACCTGCAAAAACCTCTCTATGTATGCTAATGTACCGCAATTGTAACCCCTTTTGCCGGCAAACTCAAAAAAGAGTCGCCATTTCGCCATACTTCCCGCGCCATGGCAACTCTCTGCTTTTTCAACGTTGACGCTGCAGATATACCCTTGCCTCATAAGGACGAAGCTTCAGCTTTCTTAGATCTTCCTCTTTGGAAGGGGCATAATTGGAGATCAGCAGCTCCAGCTTCTCCGGCTGGAATTCACCCGGAAGCTCGAACACTGGCTCCTGGCCATAAAAATTCAAAATCACCAGCAGCCGCTGCTCCTCCAGCGTACGGGTATAGGCATAAATCTCCGGATGCTCCTCCAGCAACAATCCATATTCACCATAGACGATCACCTGATGATTTTTACGCAGCTCAATCAGCTTTTTATAGTAGTTAAAAATTGAATCGGGGTCTTTGACTGCACTAGCCGCATTTATTTCCTTGAAATTGGAGTTCACTCTGATCCAAGGCACACCGGTTGTGAAGCCCCCTTCTTCTCCATCATCCCATTGCATCGGCGTGCGGGCATTGTCCCGGCTTTTTTTGTGTATGGCGGCCATAATGTCGGCTTCGGGTACGCCGTTTGAACGCTTTTCCTCATAATAATTGAGCGTTTCCACATCCCTGTATTCGTCGATTGATTCAAAAGCCACATTCGTCATGCCGATTTCTTCGCCCTGATAAATGTAAGGCGTACCCTCCAGCATATGAATAAAGGTGGCCAGCATTTTGGCCGAAGGAACACGGTAGAAGAGATCGTCGCCAAACCTCGATACCGAACGCGGCTGGTCATGATTGCATAAATAATTGGCGTTCCAGCCCCGGTCATGCAGGACGGTCTGCCAGTTGCTGATGATTTTTTTGAGCTCCGTCAGGCGCCAGGGAACCACATCCCACTTCCCTCCGCCCGGTGAGGCGGCATCCAGATTCATATGTTCAAACTGAAAGGTCATGTTCAGCTCCCGGCGTCCGTCCCCGACATAATCCAGCGCCTGCTCCGGCCCGAGGCCCGAGGTTTCGCCAACCGTCATAATATCGTAGAAGTACAGCACCCGATCGTGCAGATTCTGCAGCAGTGTGTGCACATGCGACAGGTTAGAGAACATATCATAGGCGCGCACCGTCGGCGTTCCGCCCGGGTTATGCGCATCAGGGTAACCCTCCGCCTTCACGATGTGGGCGATCGCGTCAAACCGGAACCCGTCGACCCCTTTTTTCAGCCACCACTGCACCATTTCATGCAGCTTGTCGATTACCACGGGATTTTCCCAGTTCAGATCCGGCTGATATTTGGAGTACAGATGGAGATAATACTCGTCCGTCACCGGATCCAGCTCCCAGACCGTACCGCTGAAATACGATTCCCAGTTGTTTGGCGGACCGCCGTTTTTGGCTTTTTTCCATATATAAAAATCCCGTTTAGGATTATCCTTCGAGCTTCGCGATTCAATAAACCACGGATGCTCATGGGAGGTATGATTCAGCACCAGATCCATCATCAGCTTCATGCCGCGCGAATGCATCTCACTGAGCAGCCGGTCAAAATCATCCATCGTCCCGAATTCCTTCATAATGTCGCAGTAATCACTAATATCATAGCCATTGTCATGGTTTGGCGATTTATAAATCGGACACACCCAGATGACATCGACACCCAGATTCTGCAGGTAATCGAGCTTGGAAATAATCCCGCGCAGATCGCCTATGCCGTCACCGTTGCTGTCCATAAAGCTGATCGGATAAATCTGGTACACGACGCTTTCTTTCCACCATTTAGGGTTCACTCCGGTTCCCTCCGCTTCCTTCAATTCCTGTAGTTTAAGATCCTGATCTCCGGCGAAACCGGCGCGGCTTCGCCCGGACATATTAATATATCTTAACCACACTGGAGGAAGACGATAACAAATGGTTTTATATATTGATTCTGTAAAAATCCCTAACCTACAGCAAACCCACCATCTTTAATCCTTCATAAATTCCGTTCTCGCTGACATGCTTGGTGACATATGGAGCCACGGCCTTAACCTCATCCTCCGCATTGCCCATCGCGATGCCATGACCGACAAATTGCAGCATCTCTACATCATTGAGGCCATCGCCAAAAGCATAAATATCTTCCTTCTTCACCCCGAGATGCTTCATCATTTGGGCAATGCCGTTAGCCTTCGAGCCGTTGCCGGGCAGAACATCCATACAGAGCGGATGCCAGCGGATAAATTTGAAGCCGGGGTAGGCTTCCACATACATGTCCTGACTCTCCTTCGGGCAAAAGATCATCGCCTGATAAATTTCATTCAGCAGAAAATACTCTGCATCATGCGTCGGAAAGGCCAGCTTCAGTGATCCTAAGCTTGTCTGAATATACTCATGCTCCGCAACGTTCACCTTCATGTCAATGGCATCAATATAGGCTACCGGCTGATCCTGCTTATCGGCGAACAGTGTAAGCTCCTTCAAGGCAGCCGTATCCAGCGGATTGCGGTAAATCACTTCCCCCTCAAAAACAACATATTGCCCGTTAAGCGAAACATACGAATCGATCCCCAGCTCTTCCCGCAGATCCTCAAACATGTAGGAGGCTCTCCCTGTAGCGATGGCCACATGATGGCCCAGTCGCTGGAGCTCCGCGATAGCTTCCTTGGTGGAGGCAGGCACCTGTTTATCCTCATCATAAATCGTACCGTCAATATCAAAAAAAATCGTTTTTGTAGTCATAGCTCTCCATTCTTCTTGCATTCTCTATGAATCTATCCTGCTCAGATTGTAGTTGCTTACAGTAAGCTATGCAAGTTTTCAACAATAATCGCAGCTTTTTTCACGGCACAGAAGCCTTCTGAACAAGATTACCCGCCAAAAAAGCAAGCAGCGTTCCGCCTCCACAAAGGAAGCGGAACGCTGCTTGCTTCATCACTTACTCCAGGTGCTCAAACCGCATTCTGGGCCCGCTGCTGATCCTCCATCAGCCACTGCACCAGCAAATACTCCGGAACGGTGCCTTTTCTGGCCTCCGCGTATACGCGGACCCGTTCCAGCAAACGCCCCGCCGTGTCGGCATTCACCTCAAGTCCTCTCTGTTCCAGCACATGGATTACCCCATTGCTCCCGGAATGTTTGCCCAGCACGAAACGGTGCGTCCGCCCCACCTCCGCAGGATCAAAGGTCTGATACGTGCTTTTCTCCTTCATCAGCCCGTCCACATGGATTCCCGACTCATGCGTAAATGCCAGCTGCCCCACAATCGGCTTCGCATCGCCGACACTGCGCCCGGAGGCGGCAATAACCTTATCCGCCAAACCCTTGAGCAGATCCATCCGCACACCGCTCTCCCCGCCGTACAAATGCCGCCAGGCCATGGCAACTTCCTCCATGGCCGCGTTGCCCGTGCGTTCGCCAATGCCGGCTACGGTGGTGCTGGCCCAAACCGCACCTGCGGCAATGCCGCTAAGTGTGTTGGCGCATGCCAGCCCGAAGTCATTATGGCAGTGCACTTCCAGCTCCACATCCGCGGGAACCGCCCCCAGCAGCGTGCTTACCCGCTCCGCCATCTGCCCGGGATGATGGGCAGATACGGTATCCGCATAACGGAACCAGCGGATTCCTTCTTTATACAGGCTGTTCACCAATTCAACCAGGAATTCCATATTCGCTCTGGAGGAGTCCTCCATCCCTACCGACACCGTCATTCCCAGCCTGAGTCCATGCTCCGCCGCACGAAGCAGCTTGTTCAGCCCCTCTGCCGGCGTCAGCCCAAGCTTGCCCTGAAGCTGAATCTCCGAGACCGGAATGGACACATGGCTCCAGTTCACTCCGGTACTGCGCGCTTTGTCGATATCGCCAAGGACCGAGCGGTTCCAGGTCATAAGCTTCATGGGAAGCCCCAGTTCGGCGATTGCCGCAATATCCTCCTGCTCCCGCTTGCCCATGGCAGGAATACCCACCTCTGCTTGCTCTACTCCGCACTCCGACAGCAACTTTGCGATTTCCAGCTTTTCCGCCCTCGTGAATGAAACTCCAGCCGCCTGTTCACCATCCCTAAGTGTCGTGTCACATAGCTTGAGACTTTTCACGGTTTACCTCCTTCTCCGCAGCAGGCGCAATTCGGATTACGGGTAAGCCCAACGCTGTAACAGGCGAAGTCGAGTGAGCTGAAGCGATGCATTACGCCCGCATAAGTTGTCCCTACCCTTGTAATCCATTTTACGGCTTCCAGTGCTGCCAAACAACCCGCAATTCCGGACGTAGCTCCCAAAACTGGAAACCCGAACGGTTCCCACTGCGGCTGCAGATCTGGATATAGGCATTCCAGGCAGGGCGTTTCCCCGGGAACGACAGTGGTAAGCGAAATCTCAAAGCCGTACATCGCAGCTTCCACCATAGGCGTCCCGGTATCCACACAAATGCGGTTCAACGCATATCTCTCCGGAAAATCATAGCGGGCGTCAATTACAATATCGGCGCTCTCTACCCAGGGTCTGGCAATCTCATATTCAATTTTGGAATTATGCCCTTCGATCTCCACATGCGGATTCAGCCGCTTCAGCTGCGCTGCTGCCGTGCTTATCCGTTCCATGCCCAGGTGATCGCTGTCCATAAGAATCTGCCGGTTGAGATCCGGTGCAAGGATGATTCCCTCATGGGCTAAAATAAGCTTGCCGACGCCAGCCGCTGCCAAATACAGTGCGGCCGTTCCTCCAAGTCCGCCGATTCCGGCCACCATAACCGTAGCTTCCTTCAGCGCCTGCTGTCCGCTTTCTCCAAGCAGCTTCAGCTGCCGGGCATACCGTTCCAGCTCCAAACCTCCGGCAAGCTGCTCCATCCCTGTCTCCCCCTGTGACTGATATTCATTTACTGGCTAGCCCTCCAGGCTTAGCAAACCGTGCAGGGCGGTAATTTCCTTATATTTATGCAAAAAATCCAGCCCTTCCTCCACACACTCCACCCCGTAACGGATCAGCTTCTCTTCCGCCGTGAACGGAAAGGGGAAACCGGCCCGCAGGCTTTTGAGAACGAGGATCACCCGGCCGGTGTACAGCAGTCCGCGCCCGAAGCCTTCTCCATTAATCTCGGCGGTGCTCTGTACGATAACGCCGCTTTTTTCTTCCATCACGCCGGCGACGGCCTGAAAGACAAGCGGCACCTGATGCCGCACTTCCGGAGATACGGCACAGTTAAATTCCGACTTGCTTTTGTCCTCGGCGGAAGCCAGAAACTGCTTGGCGATCTTTGCCTGCGGCGTAAACGAAGCGTATTTTCCAAAGAAGTCTTCCGTACCCAGCAGATAGCATAAACGCCGGACAAAAGCATCCGCCGTATCCGGATCCGGCGGCTTGTGGCTGGAGCGGCTGCGGCGTTGTACTGCCGCGCCTTCTTGAGCCGCTTCTCCTGACAGACTAATGTTCGTCTTAGCCATGGGTTCCATCTACTCCCTCCCCTTCGCCTTCTTCTTCCGCCCGCAGCACCTTAGCCAGCCACATGGGCGGTTTGCCCTGAAGCATTTCCACCAGCCGTTTCACCTGCTCATCAATCGGACTGCCAAAGGGTACCTTCACCGGCATAATCTTGCGGCGGGTGACCCTCGCCGCTGCGGAGGCCCCGATCTGCATAATGAAGATCAGGGTACAATCACCTATCGCCTCCAGGCGGCTGTCGATCCTGCCCGCTTCATCTTCATTGAGCAGGGCTGGGAGCTTGCGCAGCTCCAAGAGCTCTCCGCCATTTTTGGCCACATTGTAAACAGCGAACATTGGACTTTGCCCGAAATGGGCATTTACACGGTTTCCGTCATCTGTGGCGAACGCTACCTTCACGGCGCTCAGCCTCCCTTCGCATCAACAAATCCCCAGCTTTATTACTCCATTCCATAGCACCCCTATAGCCGACCGAAACGGACATATACGCCCCAAGCTCACTCCAGACCGGAAAACCCGCCGCCAGAAATGCAGCTTCAATACGTTCTGCTCCTGCGATCCCATGCGAATTACTGATCCATAAATCCGCGTCTTTTCCGAGCACCTCGGCATCATCCAGATCACCTACCCACACCTCCCGCTCCATACCTGCAACAATCGGAGTTTCATAGGATGCAATCAGCGCCTTTTGTTCCATGCCCAGTTCCTCAAGCCAGCTTGAGACGGAATACAGATGATCCGGCTCCAGCGCGGCCACCACCGACATTCCGGCAAATTGGAAATGTGCATCCAGCATGCTGTCAAGCAGGTTCTCCCGCTGCCAGCAATAACGGAGCGGCACCGGCTCGCCGCTGATCTGATGCAGGAAATGCAGCAGATCATCTGTTGCCTTGAGCCCCATGGCTCCATTAAATACCTTGTAGGGTGTGCCCAGTGCATTGTGCAGCCTCCTGGCCGGACGTTCCATGCTGGCTCCGACGGCAATCGTCAGGCCGGACTGCAGGCTCTGCAGCATGGAATCCAGCGGTACACCGCCTCGGGTCAGCGGGGAAAATCCGGTTAGGAGATGGCCGGACAGCGAGGTGGATATATCCGGTACAGCAATAACATCAAATCCGAAGGATGAGATCATTTCCTTCAGCTCCATCACATCTGCAGGTGTCAGAAAGGAACCCGGAAGCAGCGTAATCTGGCGGGTATTTACATTCCTCGAACCCCGGTGTCCAACCTGCTGGATCATCTCGTCGATCATTGCCTCCACTGTAGTGCTGAACCCTGACTCCAATGAGCCCCGAAAGTCGGGCAGTACAACGGAGAACGCCAGCCCGCCGCGCATATTGCGTTCCCGCTTATACGTCTTGAGCAGGCTTTGATAGTCCACTCCGGCCACATCGGTCAATTCTGTTCCCACAATGCCGATAATATCGGGCCGGTGCTTGCTCAGCACAAGATTGAGCGCCTCCTCCAAATTGCGGTTAGCATCGAAAATAACATCCATTTCCTGCAGCGCCGAGGTCTGTACGGCGATCGGCTCGCGGAAATGCCGGGTAAGCAGTGCTTTGGGAAAAGCGGAACAGCCTTGGGAGCCGTGGATTAGCGGCATGGCGCGGTAGCAGCCTTGAAGGGCCAGAACAGCCCCCAGCGATTGGCCAATCTTGATCGGATTGACCGAGGCGGGCTTTTTTCTCCGGTTAACGGTCATAGGGCGGAGCCTCCTTATCCCATGGAGCAGGACTAGATGCCAGCTTCCAGATTGGATTCGCCAGGGAATACGTCAGCTCCTTGGCCAGCCGCAGCAGCCCCTCATACCCGGCGTAAGCCTTGTGCCTCTCCTGGTTGATATCAATAAAAGGAATTTGCTCTTTCATCGCCACATACATATTGCGCCCGCCGGCGATCATGATATCAGCTTTACGTTCCCGTACAGTTTTGAGAATCCGGCTCGCACCGCCTTCCGGAATATATTCGGTGTCATCCCCTACCCTGTCGGCAATACGCCGCACATCATCCTCTGTGCTTTTGTTCGTGCCGACTCCAACCACCTGAACACCCAGTTCTTTAAGTGCGGAAATCACGGACCAGCTTTTAACGCCGCCGGTGTACAGCACCGCCTTTTTCCCTTTCAGCAGCTTGCGGTACGGACGCAAATCCATGGCCAGCCGACTTTCTTCACGCTCGGTCAACCGGTCAACACGGCGCTCCATTTCACGGTCATTCATCAGATACGCCATTTGGCGCAGGGAATACGTCGTTTCCTTGGCCCCGTAGAAAGAGCCCTCAAAATAAGGGATGCCATATCTCGACTCCATCTCTTTGGCAAGACCGAGCAGCGCGCGGCTGCAGACCACCATATTCACCTTGGCACGGTGCGCCCAGGTAATCTCCTTATATCTGGCATCTCCTGTAATACGCGAGGTTACGGCGATTCCGGCACTGTTCATCAGCTTCTCGATATCCCACATTTCACCGGCAATATTATATTCACCGATCAAATTGACGCCGAGCGGAGTTCCCGGCTCCGGTTCACCTGTCCCGATCACATACTGCAGCAGAGCATCACCCGCCAGCCGGTTGCCCAGATTCTTGCTGCCGACAAAGCCCGGGCTGTTCACGGGAATAACAGGGATATGCAGACGTTCCCCTGCCTCCTTGCACACAGCATCCATATCTTCGCCAATCAGAGCCGTCACACAGGTTGAATATACAAATATTGCCGGAGGCGCAAAGCGCCCGGCAATATAGTCGATACTTTCCTTCAGTTTCTTTTCCCCGCCAAAAATAATATCGGAATCGTTAAGATCCGTAGCAAAGCCATACTGGGACAGAGAAGGCCCGCTGGACAACGCCCCTCTGCTCTCCCAGCTGTTCCCGGCACAGGCAATCGGACCATGGACAAGATGCGCGGCATCCATAATCGGCAGCAATGTGATTTGGGCTCCGTCGAAGGAGCAGCCTCCGGCCGCTTCACCCGGTTTGGGCCGCGGACAAGGCTTGGATTTGGGGGAGAGGCTCCCGCAAGCCTCGGAATCAAATTCGTCTTTTCGCACAGGGTCCATCGGCTCTTCATCTCCTTCGTTAAAGGTGGATGCTTACTACAGGCAATCCTGCATCTATGAAACAGGAGAGCGAATATCCGGGGAAAACGAGAACGCCGGGAACTTAACTATTTTATAATTCATAGAAATTCATGTGTTTTCTCTTACCGTACCAGATCAAAGTTGAACCCGGAATGGTTGCGGTCAAGCTCATCCAGAACAGTATTAACGATCAGACTGAGCAAATTCAGTGCACCTTGGTATCCAAGAACCGGATAACGGTGCATGTGATGACGGTCAAAGATCGGGAACCCCACCCGGATCAGCGGCACATTCGCATCCTTGGCTGCGAACTTCAGATGCGAGCTGCCGATCGCCAGATCCACCGGATCGTTCAGCAGCAGTGAACGCATATGCCACAGGTCTTTGCCGATATAAACGGCGGCTTCCGAGCCGTACGGACTGGAGGCCAGCAGCGCCTCGGCTTCCTCCTTGAATTTCACATCATTGAAGTCCACATCCCCATTCGAGCAGACGATATGCACAGGCTCCATACCGGTTTCCAGACAGAACCCGATGAGTCCGATGAGCAGGTCGGGATCACCGACCAGTGCCACCCGCTTGCCGTGAATGTAAGGGTGGCTGTCCATAAGGGCATCTACTACCCGGCCGCGTTCTTCAGTAAGCGATGCAGGAACTGGAAGACCCGTCAGCTCACTGATGGTATCCAGCAGCTTGTCGGTTCCTGTAATGCCGAGCGGTGTGGACATCGCAGCGATCAGCTGCTTCCAGGTTCCGCCGATATAATCCTGTGTCTTTTTGAGCGTGTATTTCTGCAGCGACAGCGTAGCGAGCGCGTTAGCGGCCAGAGGCACATCATCAAGCTTCGTTCCACCGTAATAATATTCGTATTCTCCCGTAGCCGGAGAGTCATAGTTGCCGCTGTGATCGCCAAGGAAAGTATATTTGGTATCAAAGGCATTCAGAATTTTACGGATTTCCGCAAAGTTTCCGGTGTATGGCTCAAAGCCAAGCATAACATTCAGCTTCTCCCCCGTTTCTTCGCCGCTTCCCGGAGCAGCCTGAATGCCTGAACGGTCATACAGATAGCTGAGGATTCCTTTCAGCATCGAATCATACCCGGTGATGTGTGATCCGACAAAGCTTGGCGTGTTGCAGAAAGCAACCGGGAAGTCTTCTGAAATCACACCCTTTTGACGGGCGTTGCCGATGAAGGAGGACAGGTCGTCGCCGATAACCTCGGCCATACAGGTCGTACAAAGCGCAACCATCTCCGGTTTGTAGAGGGCAATACTGTTCTCCAGCCCGTCAATCAGATTGCTCATGCCGCCAAATACAGCCGCGTCCTCGGTCATGGAAGAAGAAACAGCAGGGGTAGGCTCTTTGAAATGACGGCTTAGATGGCTGCGGAAATAAGAATTGCAACCCTGCGAACCGTGCACGAAGGGCAAGGTCTTCTCGAAACCGAGCGCGGCCATGATCGAGCCAAGCGGCTGGCAGGCTTTATGCGGATTGATGACAACCGCTTTACGGTTAAAGTTCTTCTCCAAATACTCCGCAGATTGAGAGTAAGCGAGTGCTTCAGCCGTTTCCTGCTCGCTGCAGGGCGCTTCGAACTGCCTTTTATTCTCCCGCTGCTGCACGAAGCGGTCTTCCGAGAACAACGAGTTATAATCCGGAATCTCCAGTCTGTCTTTGCTCATATGCTCGCCCCCTCTGCCTGGACTTTTTCCTTCTTGCTAATCAGATTCCACACCGGGCTGTTCACGGTCATATCCATGTCTTTGGCAAAAATCTTGAAGCCGTCGAAGCCATGATACGGACCGCTGTAATCCCAGGAGTGCATTTGGCGGAACGGAACCCCCATCTTGTGGTATACATATTTCTCCTTAACCCCCGAGCCCACAAGGTCAACATTCATTTTCTGTGCGAGCTCTTCCAGTTCATACGCCGTTGGATCATCCATGATGATCGTGCCTTCCTTCATCATCGGAAAGGTCTTCTCGTAATCATCTTTATGGGCAAATTCATAGCCGGAAGCCACGATGTCCATGCCGAGATCCTCATAAGCGCCGATCGTATGGCGGGACCGCAAACCGCCGATCATCAGGAGCACTTTTTTATTTTCCAGCCGCGGTCTGAATTTATGAATAATGGCATCCATTTCCGGTTTATGCTTTGCGATCATCTTCTCGCAATTCTCCTGGATCGTCTCGTCAAACAAAGCGGCGATGGCGCGCAGGCTCTCATACGTTTTGGAAGGGCCAAAGAAGTTGTATTCCATCCAAGGAATACCGTAGGCCTTCTCCATATGCTCAACCATGTAGTTCATGGAGCGGTGGCAGTGAATCAGGTTCAGCTTCGCCTTATGGGCAATTTCCAGCTCATTCAAGGTACCGTCGCCGGACCACTGGGCAATGACGCGAAGACCCATTTCTTCCAGCAGGATACGGGAAGCCCAGGCATCACCGCCGATATTATAATCGCCGATAATATTGACATCATAAGGGCCGGTTTCAGCCAGTTCAGCTTTGCCGAGCACGAAGTCACGGATTGCATCGTTGGCAATATGATGGCCCAGGGACTGGCTCACACCCCGGAACCCTTCGCAGCGCACCGGAACGATCGGCATCTCCAGCTCTTTGGCCATTTTTTTGGATACTGCTTCAATATCATCGCCGATCAGACCGACCGGACACTCAGATTGAACAGAAATCCCTTTGGCGAGCGGGAACATCTCGGTAATCTCACGCATAATCACTTCAAGCTTCTTATCTCCGCCGAAGACGATGTCTGTCTCCTGGAAATCGCTTGTAATCTGCATGGCGGTAAAATTGTCGATCCCAAGCGTCCCGTTGGCATAGTTGCGGCGGGTCCCCCAGCTGTATTGGCCGCATCCGATAGGGCCATGGCTGATATGAACCATATCCTTGATCGGTCCCCATACCACACCTTTAGACCCTGCATAGGAGCATCCGCGCGGCGTCATGACGCCGGGACGGGATTTAATATTGGACTTCAGCGCACATGTGCCGCAGGTTTTTGCTTCTTCCGTATTGATCTGAAAATGCTTTTCACGGTCTTTCTTCGCTTTTTTGGGGTAGGCTTCCAGCACTTCTTCAACCAGTTTTTTATTCGCCTCGATATCCAGTCCCATTTGCTGACCCTCCTTTTCGTGGTGCAGGAAGCCTAAGCCGCCTGCGTGGCTTCTCGTGCCACAATGAGCGATTCCGGTGAATCAGCCGTCTCTCCACTCCCGTTCACCGGATTTCGCGTAAACTCCCGCCTGCCGCTTATTGTCCGGAAGCCTGGAGCTTCTGGATGGCTGCTTCCTCGTCTTCGATGATGCCGAATTCCATCAGCAGTTCCTCCAGCTCTTCCATCGTAATTGGGGTCGGAATCGTCAGCATTTTATTGTTCAGAATCTTCTCCGCAAGGATTTCATATTCCTTGGCTTGAGCATGCTCCGGATTATATTGGGCAACGGTCATTCTGCGCAGCTCAGCATGCTGAACCACATTGTCGCGCGGCACAAAGTGAATCATTTGTGTATTCAGGCGGCGGGCAAGCTCCATAATGAGCTCGTCTTCACGGTCCGTGTTGCGGCTGTTGCAGATCAGACCGCCCAATCTTACACCGCCGCTGGTGGCATATTTCAGGATACCGCGTGCGATGTTGTTGGCAGCGTACATCGCCATCATCTCCCCGGAACAGACGATGTAAATCTCCTGCGCCTTGTTCTCGCGGATCGGCATTGCGAAGCCGCCGCAAACAACGTCGCCCAGTACGTCATAGGATACGAAATCCAGATCGGAATAAGCGCCTTCCTGCTCCAGGAAGTTGATTGCCGTGATGATCCCGCGTCCCGCGCAGCCTACGCCCGGTTCAGGTCCGCCGCATTCTACGTTAATGATGTCGCCGAAGCCGGTTTGCAGTACATCATCCAGTTCCAGATCCTCTACGGAGCCAAGCTCAGCCGCCAGATGAAGCACGGTTTGTTGAGCTTTGGTATTCAGGATGAGACGTGTGGAGTCAGCTTTGGGGTCGCAGCCTACGATCATAATTCTTTGTCCGAATTTTGTAGCCAGCTGAGCGAGGGTGTTTTGTGAAGTTGTCGATTTACCGATACCGCCTTTACCATAGAAAGCGATTTGTCTCATTTTTCATCATCCCTTCGAAATGTTTATATTTTCAAAATAAGAGCTGTACTTGACGCTTTCGAGAATAGCTTCCTGTATTCCACCTTTGCGGACGAGAGGCAATACTCCGGCTTTGTTCAGGCTGACCCGGGGGCCTTCGCCGATACCGGAGCAGAGAAGAATGCGGCAGTCACTAAGAATGGAGATGATTTCCTGCAGCGTGGCGGCTTTATCGCCGTTGCAATCTGCTTTGCCGTGGCAGTACGCCTGGATCTTACGGACACCGAGCAGTTGTACCTCCGCTCCGTCGGTATCGTACACCAGGAATTCGGTCGCGTGCCCAAAATGCTGATTGACCTTGTCTCCGCCTCTAGTAGCTACGGCGACTCTAATCTTGGGAGCATTCTCCTGCATGTGTCTTTCTCGCCTCACTTTGACGCGCTCGCGGATTTTGGCATCCAGATCATGTTGGAACTGCGCCCTGGCTGCTTCATTGATTGCCGGATCGTCCTCCATCGCCTCCAGCGGGAAATCCTGGTTGCGGTCCTGGCCCAGCAGTCCAATGGCATCGGCCCGGCATTGCCGGCAGTGGCGCATAACCTTCATGCCGTCACGTCCAAGCAGCTCCTGCAGATTGTGCAATTCCTTGGGACGGGGTGCTTTGCGTCCGTCCGCTTCATACTGGCTGCCCGGCGCGATAATCAGCGGAGTTACATTATGCAGTGTGGCCCCGAGCTCTTTTACTCTTTTGGACACTGCAGGCAGATGATGATCATTGACCCCCGGAATCATAATGGAGTTGACCTTAACCAGAATTCCGAGCTTCGCCAGCATTTCAAGACCTTGAAGCTGGCGGCTGATCAGCAGCTCCGCCGCTTCTCTCCCTTCGTACCGCACTCCCTCATCGAATACCCAAGGATAGATTTCGCGGCCGATATCCGGATCAATGGCGTTGATGGTGATCGTGACATGGCGGATACCCAGCTCGATAATCTCATCCACATGCCGGTAAAGTGTAAGTCCGTTCGTGCTAAGACATAAGGACACATCCGGCACATGTCTTTTGACCCGGGCAAACGTATCGAAGGTCTGCTCCGGATTCGCCAGCGGATCTCCAGGTCCGGCTACACCAACCACCGAGAGCTGCATAAGCTGCGCTGCAACCCCTTTTACCTTGCGTTCCGCCTGCTCCGGCGTCAGCACCTCACTGACCACGCCCGGCCTGCTCTCATTCACACAGTCGAACTTACGGTTGCAGTAATTGCACTGGATGTTGCAGGCGGGAGCAACCGGGATGTGCATTCTGGCATAAAACCGGTGGGCTTCCTCGCTGTAGCAAGGGTGGCGGCTAATCTCCTCCTCTGCTTCATTTGGTATACACGACGACGGCTGCATTATTTCCCACCTCCTGAAAGTTTTACGGAGCATCTGCTACCTGAAACCTCTGCGCAGTAAAACTCGCTTCGGAAGCATATGCTTTGTTTTACGGAGCTTAACATCCTGAATTCTTTACACTTAGAAGACTTTAAGCATGATTGGAATTAGTATGTTATATTTCATAACTCCAAACTCACTCAACCGCTTTGATTAATCTCATAATATTTTCAAACCTCCACACCGTCAATTATGTTTAAGCTAAAATAGCCTTATTTTTCCTTAAGTTTGCAGTTTCGTCATAACACATGTAAACTTACATAACATTTATGTATCATGTTTCCGTTTCCATCACGGTCATTTTTCATTGAGAATTAATTTCAGGAAGCATTGACATTAGTCTTCCGGTCATATATGATACTTTTAGATCAATCCTGCAACCAATAAAATTTAATATATCCCGTAAAGGGGAGTAGCTGTTAAATAAAGTCGTCAATACGAGAATATGAGGATATTCTCCGGCTTTATTGGCAATGAACTATTGTTAGCGAGACCTTTACCAATCAGGTTACCTTTATTCCAAAGGCTAATCTGTTTGGTAAAGGTCTTTTTTATATAAATTTGGTTAGACTATTGGTATTGCAGGGTTATTTTTAATATGTTCATCCAAATGAGGGGGAAACAGCAATGGATTGGGGATTATTATTGGAGTATGGCTGGGTATTGCTCGTTCTTGTAGCACTGGAAGGACTACTCGCCGCAGACAACGCACTTGTCCTGGCAATTATGGTAAAACACCTTCCCGATGAGGAACGTAAAAAAGCCCTCTTTTATGGATTGGCAGGGGCGTTTGTCTTCCGGTTTGGTTCACTTTTTGTCATCTCGTATCTCGTCGATATCTGGCAGGTACAAGCCATCGGCGCACTCTACTTATTGTTTATCGCGGGGAATCATATTTTCCGAAAAGTGCTGTTCAAGAAGCCGGTCACTGACGAAGCTGCTGAGAGCGGCTCATCGGCTGCTGTCGATAAGAAGAAAAGCGGCTTTTGGTTTACAGTATTAAAGGTTGAAGTTGCTGACATCGCTTTTGCCGTCGATTCCATCCTCGCAGCGGTTGCCCTTGCGGTAGCACTTCCACCGAGCGGACTGGGCCACATCGGCGGCCTTGACGGCGGACAGTTCCTCGTCATCTTCGCTGGCGGATTTATCGGACTGATCATTATGCGTTTCGCGGCATCCTACTTTGTTAAATTGCTGCATTCCCGTCCGGGCCTTGAAGTTGCTGCCTTCTTCATCGTCGGCTGGGTAGGGGTTAAGCTTGCAGTAATTACCCTGGCTCACCCGTCGCTGGGTGTTCTGTCCGAAGACTTCGCCCACAGCACCTGGTGGAAAGCGACCTTCTATGTAGTGCTGGTTCTCATTGCCGTTATAGGATGGTTCATGAGCAGCCACAAAGTGGAAGAGAACGTTGGAGAAAATCCGGTTAAAGAAGTGGATAAACAACTGGGTAAATAAGCTTTAAAATACAGCCACAAACAATAACCCGAAAGATACACCTTCTGAACAGGTGTTCATCTTTCGGGTTATTGTCATTTATCCACGTTTTTGCTATTAATCAATAAAACCGAGCTGGATGGAGATCTCGTGTAGAGAATACAACTATTCCACGGATTCCAGCAAGATTCGGCATCAAAAATATGCGGAGAGTCATTGCCTGGCTGTCTTTTTAACACTTATTGACCTATGATCTGATCGGTCTTTCCTTGCAGTTCCACTAGCTTCATAATCACCGAAGCAGCCGCTGCTTTCGTTACCGTCTGCTGTGGATTAAACTTACCGTTGTCATCTTTTAAGAGTCCCAATTTTACAACAAGTGCTACAGCTCCCTTATTGTTTATAGCTGAGCTATCACTGAACTGGCTTACAGTCACGTCTTTATCAAGATAAGCTGTGAGTTTGTTGTATTTCAAAAAATTAGCCAGCAGAACAGCAAGCTGTTCCCGGGTTAATTTACCCTCTACTTGCAGGACTTCATCCTTGCTGATCCACTTACGATCAGCTGAATAATTTACAGCATCATAATATGGATTCTCAGGCTTCACGCCTGCCACTGGTTTTCGCTCATTATTACTATAAAAATTGCTGAAATTCGGATTAGAAGCTTTGGCAAGATAGGTTAACCAATCACCTACAGTTATTTCTTGATCCGGGTTCACTTTACCGTCAGCATCCGGAGTAATGACATGGCGGCTTACTAATTCTGATAATTCTTGCTCTGCTGCGTGGCCTTTAATATCCGTTGCAGATAGTTGAATATCTTGCTGTCCGAGGTATTCATAGACCGCACCCCACTTTCCAGTGGTCGCATCTAGAACTTGATAGAAACCATTAGATTCATCGATGACTGTATCATATACCAGCTTCACCTTTGGTGTGACATAGGTATTATAAGTATTGTATCCACCAACCTGAGTATACTTCAGCTTTGTTTGATATTTAAGTTTATAACTTTCGAGCGCTTCCTTCTTGGAAATTGTAGCTTCAGGCTCTAATGTGATTTCATCGATACCGTTTATCCGATTCCCCATGTAAGAAACCAGTCTGCCGTAAAGATCCAAGCTTAACGTAATGGTACTGTCACTCACAGGAATCCCTTGATGATATCTAATAAACTGGTATCTGTATCCTGATCCGTCTGAAGTCTTACTCAAATTATCTCCGTATTCTACAAGCTTTAGCTTCTGGCTCGCCTGAGGGTATAGACTATTAATTAAACTAAGCGCTTTCACCTTGGCTTCAGCCTCACTAAGCTTCTTCCCTCCAGCTGGAGCTGGTTCTTCTTTCTTAGTTCCTTGAATACCATAGGCTTGAATCTGGTACTGCAATATTTCACCAGTCTTTGCATCTATCTCTGCAGAGGATTGTTCTGGATAGCCAGCACCAATGAACCCTTCATTTCCACTACCACCACCCCAGTATAACTGCCAGATCTTCCGATTCGTATCCTGAAAGTCATTTCTCAAGGTTTGCGAGATCAATTTTCGATCTGCTGGAATATAAGCAAGCTTTTCCACAAGCTGTGCCGCTTCTTTTGCAGAAAGCTCTGTATTAGAACTTCTTGCCTGAAAAACATCCTTACTCTTCACCACTTCTGAATACGCAACTTTATTGGATACCCATTCTTTACCTTCATAATCTATCCGCTTGCCCGTCAATGCATCGATAGGATATAGAGTCTGTTCAATTGGACGCCAGCTTAGAATCCAGTTGTTAGGCTTTCCGTTCTTATAAATAGGAGTGTAAAAAAGACCCACATCAAATTGTTCCGCAAATTGCTTTTGTGCTTGTTCCAAGGTAATCTTCGGCACTGCAGACGGATACTCAAGCCCTTGCGAAGACTTAGAGAATTGCGTTACATTTCCGTTGCCATCTACAATTATGTTAATACTATCCGATCCAGAAGGAATACCATTCTTCAAGATACTGAAGTTATATCCATATTGAACAGGGCCGAATAATGTGTTTGTGTAATAATTATAGCCTGCATTCTCTTCTAATTTCAGATCACTGCTCTTAACGGCTGAGGCTGCTTTAACCACAAAAGCTTTTGCGATCTCCAATGCTTGAGTCTTCGATATCTTCGGCGGATAATAGGATTCATTTTTCTCCTGCGAGAATGAGAGGTAGGTATTGATTATATCCCCATTATTGGCGTCTACCTCACTGCTGAAGCCATGCCCGATATTCCCTTCTTGAATCTGCCATTGAATATTCCAGATCATTTGATTAGTTGAAGCCGGATAGCTTTGGCTAGATCCCAGTTGAACATTGTTTACGGTTGCATCTTTTAGGGCTGGAAATAGCTCTCTTAACTTTGCAATGGCTTGCTCCTGTGTAAATTTAGCCTTTGTTGCATCGGCTTCAGAAGCCGTAGTCGAAGTAGGAGTCGCTGATTGCGTACTACCCTGCGTTACCACAGTCTCGCTACTATCAGATATGGTCTCGGCTGCAGCCAAGTCTGGGGGTAACAACAATGCGAGTGCCACTGAAGCGATTAATACCGTTTTAGCTGTTTGATGAACAAAAAGAGCACTATTGCTTTTCAAAAGAATTCATCCTCCTCTAACACGTGATTCATTATTATACCAGATATTCCCTTTCATTTTCCATAATTATTTAACGACAGGAAATTACGACATTTATGTGATGCAAGCTAAAAAAAGCTCCCCTTTGCCTAAACTCGACTAAGGAAAGCTATAGTTATATCTCAAATTAAGTTTAATTCCGCCACTTCATAAACTTATAATCCAGTACATCCACCAACAGGAAGAGCACAAATCCGACCAGGCTGAACAGCATAATGCCCGCGTACATCTCCGGATAATCCAGCCGCAGCCAGGCATCCATAATGAAAAAGCCCATGCCATGCTCCGTCCCGTAAATCTCAGTGAAGAACAGCACGGAAATCGCAGTCCCTAGTGAAATCCGGATCGTGCTGAGTATAACCGACAATGCGCCCGGCAGCGTCACATTCCAGAACTTCTGCCCCGCACTTGCACCGATGCTGGTTAGCACATCGTAGGTGCTGTCAGGAATCGCCTTGACTCCGTCGCGCACGGAGATGATGACCTGAAAGAGCAGAATCAGCATAATCATCAGCACTTTGGAGGTTTCGCCAAGACCGAAGAACAGCATCACCACAGGCAGCAAAGCAATCTTGGGAATGGGATAGGTCAGGTACACGACCGGATCAAGCAGCCTGTTCCAGACCGGTGAGCGGCCCATCAGCAGGCCGATCAGCAGACCAATCACCAGCGCCAGTGCAACACCTTCAAAGATCCGCAGCAGACTATAGCCGACATTCAGCAGAACCTCCCTGGCCCCCAAATGAAACATCGCGTTATACACGGAGCCGGGGCTGGGCAGGATGGAATGATTCATCAGCAGATAGGCGATATACCAGATGATATTCATACACAGGAATACTAACAACAAACGCAATACGTGATGAAGCCGCTGTTTTTTCACCATTTCTCCTGCATTACCTTTCTGATTTGCTTGGTCTGCTCGAAAAACTCATTACTGTCCCGCTTGTCCTCATGCTTCATGCCGAACACTGCGGTATTGTCGAGAATTTCCGGGGTGTGCTGTTTGACCGATGGCATGACGATAATTTTCTGGCCCAGCAGAATCGCTTCTTCCACATCATGGGTCACAAACAGTGTCGTAGCCGGGTGAGCCAGCCAATTGTCCAGGAAAATCTGCTGCAGCGCTTCGCGCGTAATGACATCGAGCGCTGAAAAAGGCTCGTCCAGCAGCAGGATCGTCGGCAGAATGGCAAATGCCCGGGCAATCGCTACCCTCTGCTGCTGGCCGCCGCTCAGCGAAAGCGGATAACGGTCACTCAACTCGGAAATCCCCATCGATGTCAGCCATTGATGAATCTGCGTTTCCCGTTCTTGCTTGCTGCCGCCCGCAGGCCTGGTAATCTTCATCGCAATTCGAATGTTGTCATGAACGGTCTTCCAGGGCAGCAGACCGTAGTTCTGCGGAACAAGGCCAATCAGTGTTTCTTTGTCATGCACGGATTTCCCGTTGAACAGCAGCTCGCCCTGATAACCCGGCAGCAAACCGGCAATCGCCCGCAGCAGTGTAGATTTACCGCTGCCCGAGGGGCCGATTATCGTATAAATGCCATGCTGCGGCAAGTCCAGATTGACTTGTCCCAGAGCCAGTTGTCCGTTTTTATATTCAACTTGAAGCTCTTTAATGCGGAGTCCGCTACTTCTTAAACTGGACATCGGAGATCACTTCTTCAGCCGATATATCTTTGGTCAGCAGGCCTTTTTCCCGTGCCCAGGCAAATGCCGCCTCAACTTCCTTCACATCCACCTGATAGGCAGGCAGGTACTCAGGGACTTTAATTTCATCCTTCAGTGTATCTGGATAGCCTACTTCTTTGATAATAAGATCAATATATTCCGATTGGTCGTGGGATTTCATATATTCCACTGCCTCATCATAGGCCGTGTACATATCACGGATGGCTTGTCCCTTGGCTTCGATCGCACTTTGCGGAAACGCCAGCACGAACGGATTCACGCCTGCCGATACCGTAGAGCTGAGTACGCGCAGTCCGGAGGTTTTGCCCATGGTGACGAATGGCTCAGGCAGAACAGCCGCATCGGCTTTTTTATTCTTGAGCAGCTCCAGCCGCGTCGGAATTTGCGGAACCTCGGTTACTGTAATATCCTCTTCCTTCAGACCTGCCTGTTTCAGCATCATAGCTACGGTATATTGGGTAGAGGTATTCTTGGATAGAATGACCGTTTTGCCCTTCAGATCCTTCACTTCCTGGATCTCGTCATTCCCGGTCAGCAGATCAAACTCACCTGTTGTTGTACTGGTAATCTTCACGTCCAGACCGGCCTCGTTGTAGATGGAAATCGCCACCAGATCAGCGCTCAACCCGTCCACCTTGCCGGCTTGGAAGGCCACATCACGGTCCTTGGCACTCTTAAAGGTCTGGATATCCAAATTGACGTTATGTTTCTTGTCGAAACCTTGCTCGTGGGCAATGATGAAAGGAATGGCATCAATTGAAGGCAGCAGACCAAGCGACACCGTAACCGCTTCAGCCGGTGTATTCGTGTTCGCCTTTGCTTCCCCTGCAGCGGCTCCTGTATTTTTCGACACAGTATTATTGCTTGAAGTTCCGCAGCCAGCGGCAACCATACTGACCGCAGCGACCAGCATAAACAGCATCATTACTTGTTTCCAGTTTTTTCTTTCCATGAATCTCGTAGCCTCCATCTCTTTTTCTAGTACTCTTGCCATGCGCATTAATTCACATATAGGCATGCAAAAACCGTCATGCTCCCCCATGAAGCATTAAGTAATTGCAATTTTACACCCATTGTCCTATTTTGTATATTTATAAATTGAAATAAATCGTAAACAAGCTCTCCTATGAATATTTCCCGTAGTCTTTAATAGTGACTTTCGTCTGGCACTCCACCTCAATTTCAGGATATACCTCTCGCCAATTCAGAGCCTTCCACTCCTTGTAGGACAAGCTGTTTCTGACATGCACACCGATTCCGAAACTGTCTACGTTATACTGCTGCATTTGCTGCACCATTTTCTGGGCTCTGGCTGTAATATATTCTGAGATCTGCTTCTCCAATTCATTTCTGTCCTTTTCCTCATTCAGCTTCTGCTTACCGGTATATTCAAGCACCGAACCCTGGATGGAGGCAGAGAGATCAATTTTAAAACGTCCATCCTCCAGATGGTGCACTTTGATCTTACGCTTGTTTAACAAGGAGCTGAACATGACAACGACCTTTTTGCCGTCCTCTTGCCCTAAATTGATTGCGATTTCGCCTTGTCTCAGATCATCACGGAATAGGCCGAAGATAATCCCGTCCTCAGCCGAAATTTTCGTAACATAACGGTCCTCCTGAAACAAAGCAATCCCGTCAATGAGTACCTTGTTCCCGGCATCCTTCACTATGGGAGTAACGGGATCAATACCGTCATCGTTGTAATCCCTGGAAAACTCATAAAAAGTCGTTGCCGGGATGCTGTTGCCGGCAGCCTCTTTCTCCAGCATATGGGTTATATAACGTCCGGTATCTGTATGCGGCTTGAAATTTTTGGTCAATAGCTCTCCGGCATCACCTTCAACAACAGTTATTCTGACGCCGAGCGCGATGGAAGGATCGCGCAGCAGGGTGTCGATATAATCCTCCACACCTGCTTTTGCCAGCTTCGCTCCGAACAAGGAATCTCTTAGCTGTCCGCTGACTACCTTCAGGTCGGTCTGCCTGGAGAAATCCAGCCGGGCTTCCTTGATGCTGTCCACTTCCGCACTCAGCAGTTCCCGGCGGATGGTGGAGTTAGGATCAATTACCGGAACGCAGGAAGTCACCTTTAACTTGTTATTTTCCAACAGATCATAGCTCGATGTCTGCACCATGCCCAGCTTTTCGAGAATCCGTTCATCGCTTTTACAGCCGGTTAACAGCAGCAAAACAGCCATTGAAATGAACAGCTTATTATTCATGAGAGCTCCTCGCTTTCCCCTGAATTAACAGCACTATAAGTAATAGGATCGGAAACCCAAAGGCAATTCCGACTGCCGCATAACCCAGATTGGTGATCCAGACGTTAACCTGATCCAAAGTCTTCGGGATAAAAGAGATAGCGTAGGAAACAGCCATCATTACAAATACCAGTACCGTTGTCTTTAACTTGGGTACGATTCTCTTTACAGCCTCCTCTGCTGCCCACCAGTACATCACGACAGTCATCAGAATTAAAAAGAGAAAAAAGCCGTAGAGCAAATTTTCCAGCCGCTCAATGAATGGAAGCTGGATATAGGCCAGCAAATCAAGCACGGGATACAGCAGTCTTTTCAACTGGCCCAGGCTGAAGAAGCCGAAACAAATAAGAGCGAGACAGAGGTAGCTCAGGGATAACATGGCGTTGCC
Organism: Paenibacillus sp. FSL H7-0357; assembly: GCF_000758525.1. Taxonomy (NCBI): domain Bacteria; kingdom Bacillati; phylum Bacillota; class Bacilli; order Caryophanales; family Paenibacillaceae; genus Paenibacillus; species Paenibacillus sp. FSL H7-0357. The sequence continues at coordinate 6,214,924 of NZ_CP009241.1, forward strand.
GACATAGATGGCGGCCATCGACTTTTTCGTTTTTTCCACGTAAGGAAACAGCAGAATGGACAGCTCATAACCCAAAAATGCGGCATACACTTCTATTCCCCCTTTAACCTGGTCATGTCCACCCTGGAGAATGAACGGAGTGAATCTCTCCCAGCGGAAGGCTGGAAAAAACCACAGCAGCAGCAGGAACATCCATGTCATCATCCAGAAAAAAAGCGTTGCTGTTTTGGATATCGAATAAATCCCTTTGATAAGTATTAGAAAAAGAAGGATGTCCATAGCAAACTTGAAGATCATCGGATTCGTAGTCGGGAAAGAGAGCATCTGAAATAAAAGCACATATTTTTTCCCGATCATGCAGCCGAAGATCAACCAGACAGACGCTAAGCCTATGTAAAAAGGATAGAGTATCCACTTAGGAATAGACTGTTCCATGATTTCAAAGACGGAGCGTCCCTTGCCCAGCCGAAAGACCAGAGAAATCAAAAAAATATTAAATGACGACACCAGGAAACAGGGAATCAGAACCAGCCAGCCGTTCGTACCAAAATAGTCGGCCAGACTACGCGGTAACGTAAACATCACGATCCCGGCCTGTGTCATATACACGAGAACTGAAATATGAAAGGGGCGAAGTTTGTCCATCATAGCCTGCCATTCCTACTTTCTGTTTTTTTGCCTCACCGGATTGGACGTTTGTGCCTGTGAGGGCCGGGTTCTTAACATAGAGAATGGCGCGCGGATAAATACATCCTTCCAGTCACCGGATTTCATAGGTGCTATAGGAATCATATAGGATGAGCCCAGGCTGGTCAGGCTGGATAGGTGAATCACAATTAGAGCGATCCCCATCACAAGTCCCATATTCCCCCATATTCCGGCAAGAATGATAATCCCAAAGCGGATCAGACGGATGGAGGCACTCATCATATAGCTGGGAATGACAAAAGAGGCGATAGCGGATGAAGCAACAGCAATAATAAGCACATTACTGGTCAGTCCGGCCTGCACTGCCGCTTGTCCGATAACAATACCGCCTACGATCCCGATCGTTTGTCCGATCTTGGTAGGAAGACGCGCACCCGCCTCCCTCAGCAGTTCAATCATGATCTCCATAAGCAGCGCCTCATATACAGGTGGAAAGGGCACCTTATTGCGCGATTCCGCCAGCGTTCTCAGCAGCGCTTCGGGAATCATCTCGTAATGAAAGGTGGTTACGGATACATACATGGATGTAAAAGTGATCGTAATGACCAGAGCCAGTAATCTCAATAGCCGCAGAGCCGTCCCCAAAGTCCAGCGTTGGTAGTAATCATCCGGGGAGGAGAAAAATTCAAAAAAAGCGGCCGGAGCACTGATGACTGTCGGGCTGTTGTCAATAATCGTGATGATCCGCCCGGCAGCCAGCTTGGATACAGCAACATCCGGCCTTTCCGTGGTCTAAAATTGGGGGAACACCGAATTCGGCCTATCTTCGATGAATTGGGTCAACGTGCCCCCGTCATTAATTGCATCTGTTTCTATTCCTTGAATCCGCCGCTCCAGGTCCTCAACAAAGGCCAGATTGGCAATATCCTGAATGTAAAGAACATACACACTTGTTTTGGAAATTTCTCCGATAGAATACTTCCTGATTTTTAAATGTGAGCTTTTTATTCTGCTGCGTATTAAGGAGAGGTTTGTTAATGCTGACTCCACAAAAGCATCGTGGGGACCCGCGATAATGGTTTCCGTCTCCGATTGCTGAACATTGCGGGCCTCCGGTTTATAAGCATTCAATAAATAAATGCTGTCCCGGTGAGAGACAGCGACACAGCCCTCCAGGATGCCGATAACCGCCGCTTTGCTATCAGTCACTTGAAGGAATTGCGACTGCGTGAACAGTTGTTCGGCTTCTTGAAGCTGAATGCGGGAAAACGGCTCCAGAATTTCTTTGATGAACAGGGTATTGTCCACAATAGCTGGAAAGTACACAATATCCGTCTGGATCTCCGGAAAGGTCCGGTGAATCAAATCGGCACATTGATCAAATTCTTTAAGAATATGTCCGAGCGTAAGAGTATTCTGCGGGCTTGAATCCATAATATTAACCACGCCTTCACCATAATATTTAAGGTAGTATCCCCAAAATTTTCATTGCTATTTATGAATGCGCAGGAAACGGATGCTCTGAATCGAAGGTGTCTCCTGCACAGAGACATTACTCTTTCAGGAAGATACAAAACCTTTTAAATATCTATTTCCAGCTATAAATTTTGTCTTTTTCCCGTGGACACCTCTTTTAAAATCAGATCAGTCATGCTATAATGTAAGCGTAACCAAAGCAATAAAAATCTATTGATTTCATCGCTCAAGGAGGATGAAGGAAATGCTTGAAGGACTAAAGGAAATTAAGAATTGGGTATCCGGTATTTGGCAGCCATGGACCGTTTCAGGAGAGGAAGATTACCGGAACATGGAATACACCGTGCAGCGGCATCTGCACACGCCGCAAACTCCGAGCCCGCTTACTTATGAACAAGAGTCACGCATTAAGACCATCAAATATCACTAGCCACATCAGCTTTCAGATACAGCTTGACTAACCTGCTTATGAAATAAGGCCGCCATATCCGGGACTTAAGCTTCCGGAGCTGACGGCCTTTTATTTACGTTTCCAATTATAACTTCCAATCCTCATCATCATCATGCCGTAGATCGATCTGCTCCCCGGTCGGGTTCACAAGGTAAACCGTATCAGGGGCCTTGTCGAGGCTCCTGCCACTGACCAGCACATGGTAATTCTCTTCCACCGCATATTTACGGATGTATAATCCCGAACCCACATCTTCGAAAGGATAGCCCTCAAAGTCTGTCCACGCCAGATCTTCACCTTGCTGTGCCAACGAGCGCACCTTGTCCATGGATAATACGGTATCTTCCCCACTGCCCTGCTTGCTGTCACAGGCCGTAAATGTACTCAATATAACGAGTAACATCAAAGTTATTATGCCATGCTTATTTGTCATCCCCCGTAACCCCGCTTTCGTTGTGAACCGTGAAATGAGGTCGAACAAAGCTCCAGCGTATCCATATCCACAATAAAACCGTATTTTTTCAGGATGTCTAGACCAAGTAAGCCTTTATGTGATTTCGGTCCATCGTACTCAATCCTCATACCTTGCGTCTCACTCTTATTAAAGGGTCTTTTCGCAAATGAATGATACAATCCTTATTGGAGGTATGATAAACAATACTGCCAGTCTCAGCACTAAAAAACTCTCTGTTGGCATCCTTCTCGGCTATCACCCTTACAGGCGCAACATCCGTTATATTTTAATTTTACCATATGAGGCTTGGGTAATCAGCTATAGCTATTCTCGTTTCTTTCCAACTGCGCCAAGATAAATAACAAATTCTTCATCACCGTCTAATTCTAAAATCTCATCAATCAGCTTTTGATCATAAATTCCAATTGCGCAAGCACCTGCACCGATAGATTCACTGGATAAATAAAGGTTTTGGCATACATGTCCAACATCGATGAGGATTTTTTTGTGAGCTGAAATATCATACTTCCATTCGGAGCGATATGGTGTTGTACTCCATGCAAACAGGACAGAAGCCTTTTTTGCAAAGTTAGGGACAAATGGCTGATCTAAAGTTATAGCATCAATCTTCTGTTCAAGTTCATCTAATTCAAACATAAATAATAGCTTATGTTCGACAGGAAGGTATCTGTAGATTCCTTGTTGAATGCCTTCTACCCGCATAATAATTAAATAGGTTTCAAATGTGTGTGTCGCCCCACTGCAGGGTACAGTTCGCAGCGTAAGTCCGTTCTTATTAATACCAGTAATCCCTTGAGTAGCCCATAATAAATAGGATAACTCGTCCAGACTTAAAGTTTCCGCAGAATAAAACCTTGTACTTCTTCTTTGATTTATACAATCAAAAATGTTTTCATTACACACAACGTCTTTGCTGACCTTTGGCAGATCAATAATTAGTGATTTCGAATGGACGGGCTTAACAATGGGTGGTTGTGCAAGTCCTTTGATCTTATCTGTTTTTATATGTTTAAATTCATCAAAATTAGATTTTAGAAAGCGCCTTTGTGGTTCGTATCTTGTCATAACAGATCCTCCTGAATTACCTTAATAGCTTTAATTTATCATCTCATAAAAATTAGTTTGTGATCTAACTCACTATTCAGTTGTTTTGGTGAGTAAACAAAAAACCTCCCCTCACCCCAAAGGGTAAAAGAAGGCTTAAACGCATTCATCACTGCGAAAGCACGGCAGCTATATTTTCAGCTCCCCAAGCTTGATCAGCTCGACAACCGCTTGCGAACGGCCTTTTACGTTTAGTTTTTGCATGACGTTTGAGATGTGGTTTGAAGTACACCAACTAAAATCAATTCAAATGCATCACGTCTCAAAGTAATCCAAATAAAACCGTTTAATCTGATGTCCCAGTTCATCTTCTACAAGTGATTTTACAAATTTTCTTCTTAGAATCTCCTTATTACTCGAGTTACTAAGTATCTTCTTAATTTCATCTTCACTGAGGTATGGGAACCAATCCAAATTAAATTTCTGATAATCAAAATTATCCTCTTGTATCACTAAATCATAAAAACCATCAATTCCAATAAAGTTAGCGAAAGGCTCTTTATTATTTATTTTGTTATGCCGTAAAAGTTCAACCAAGACTTCTAACTCGCTTCTTAATGGATCAGGATAACTCTTCGCCGAACTGTTTTCAACTTTATTTTTTGTTTGTTGTACTTTTAAAAATAGTTCTTCTTCAAAATCATCAGTTGAAAGTAAAACACCACCATCACAGGCTGCACCATATATTTTAACATCAAAATTCCTTAAGCATCTATGCTATACTAAAAATATGATAAACCAAGCGAGGTGAAGCCGATGAAATGGGGAGAAATTACGGAATTGCACCCAGGTCGCTTTGTACTGGTGGAAGCAATCAAGGCAAGCTCCAGCAACCGTGTGCGTCAATTAGAGGATATGGCGGTCATTCAAGACTACGATAATCCCGAGGAGGCATGGAGCGGTTATAAAGAGCTTCACAAGCTACATCCGACTCGTGAGCTGTATGTATTTCATACGAGCAGAAGCGATGTCGAGGTTGTCGAGGAATTTTTCTCAGGAGTACGGCAACGGATATGAAGTTACAATTACAATATGGCTTGCCTATCGTTTCCTTGACTTTAGCTCAATATGACAATTCAATTGTTCTGCATAATGTTCTATTTGATACAGGCTGTGCGGCAACTGTTTTTGATTCCGATGCATTAGCTGCAATAGGTATCCACATTGATTTTATAAATGGGCGAGCCAAGCGGATGTATGGGGTAGGAGGAACGAGCGAAATTTGCTATGAGCAGCAGATTCCTGACTTTTGCATTGAACATATTACTTTGACGGATTTCCCCATTCAGCTTGGTTCAATTCAAGAGCCTTATGGCTTTGACGGAATTGTTGGCATTGATTTTATGATGAGAGCCAAATGCAAGGTGGATTTTGAAACCATGACTATTAAGTTTGAGAATTAGACCGGGCAACGCTTACCCTCAAGGGACAGCAATCGCTTGGTCTATTTGTATTTTATTCACATTCCACTTATATCTGAAACAAAAAACCTCCCCTCACCCCAAAGGGTAAAAGAAGGCTTAAACGCATTCATCACTGCGAAAGCACGGCAGCTATATTTTCAGCTCCCCAAGCTTGATCAGCTCGACAACCGCTTGCGAACGGCCTTTTACGTTTAGTTTTTGCATGACGTTTGAGATGTGGTTGCGGACGGTTTTTTCGCTGATGAATAACAATCCGGCAATATCCCGTGTTGTTTTGTCCTGCACGAGAAGCTCGAATACTTCGCGCTCACGATGCGTCAACAGAAATTTGCTATGATGTTCGTTCCCTTTCAATGGTGTCACCCCTCCTTGCTCGGGTTTGTTTGGTATAACAAGGTAAAGGGATACAGTCAAATCATACTATGTATGGGGCATGTTAATGGTGCTGCTGCTGCTCTAAAATGGGCAGTAGCGGAGAAAGGGATCAAGGACAAGGCGTCCCATACTTTTTTATATCGAAAAAACCGCCTCTAGGCGGCAAAATAACAGGCATCACCGGTCCGTCACGCCCTTTCGGTAACGCCGGTTTATCCGGTAAGCTGTTGCAACCCCAGTGTAATTTATGAAATGGATTCCATAGCAAGCGTTTTTATTCGGGAGGTTTCCCAGGGGAGATGTGATAAAATAAAATCATTATACCCCTGACTCAGGAGGCTGCTGCGCCGATGGCCAATATAAAAGAAATCGCCCGCATCGCCGGTGTTTCTGTAACAACCGTGTCGCGAGTGCTTAATAATCATCCTTATGTCAGCAAAGACAAAAGAGCCGCTGTGCTTGATACCATAGAACAGTTAAACTACACGCGGAATATGAATGCCGTGCATCTGATTACCGGCCGTACCGGTGCCGTTGCGGTGATCCTGCCGTTTATCAACTTCTTTTATTTCTCCATTGTCATGGACGGTCTTGCTCATGAGGCACTGCTCGCGCAGTACCGGCTGATTCTCTGCCAGACCAATTATTCACCCGAGGAAGAGCTTAAGGTGCTTGAAATGCTGCGCAATAAAGAAATTGACGGCGTCGTTATCGTATCCACAGCACTTCAGCCCGAAGTCATTGAGGAATACACCGCCTACGGTCCGATTGTAACCTGCCAGAACAGCGGGGAACGCCGTTTCTCCTCTGTGTATATTGAGCATTACGCTGCTTTCCGTCACGGCCTGCAGTATTTGATTGGCAAAGGATACCGTAAAATCGGCTACTGCGAAGGCAGACAGAATGGCAGCAGCTCCTCCATCCGCCAATCCGCATTCCGTGAGTTTCTTGCCGAGAACAAGCTGCCGTTTCAGGAAGCGTGGATGATCTACGACTGTATGACCGAAGAACACGGGGCGGCCGCAGCGCGCTCGCTGCTTGAGATGCGGGAGCGGCCTGATGCGGTTATCGTTTCCGGCGACCATGTTGCAGCCGGACTGATAATCGAGTCACGCAAGCATGGGCTGCGCATTCCTGAAGATCTGGCAGTCATGGGCTTTGACAATCAGCCGATCGGACGGCTGCTGGAGATCACTACAATTGATAATCAGCTATACGAGATGGGGGCCTCCGCCTTCCGGATTATCCATGAACAGATCCGCGGGGACAGTACACTCCCGGTGTACCGCAAGCTGGCATACCGGATTATTGAGCGCTCTACGGTTTAAAGGAAGCCTTTCTGAATTGCCTATACCAGCAGCTCATATACGATTAAATACTTGATCGCATCCCATCCGCAGCTTTCCTGGTGCCTAGATGGCTTTGCTTCCGTCCCTGTTTCAGGGGCGGATTTTTATTGCCCTTTTTCAGCTATGATAAATATCACATTTTTTTGTTGACAGCCACTGTGCAGGGATTTATGATAATTCCAGCATAATTGATAACGATTATCATTTGCATACAAGTTCTTACAATAGAAAAAGGGGTGTTTTGATTGAAATTTAGTTACGCTGTTCCCGCCGGGCTGCTGGCTGCTTCCATTCTGTTTGCCGGCTGCAGCGGCAATGAGAACAATAATAAAACGGATAACAACAATGAGGCTGCGGTAAATGGCAGTGCAGTTACAGCAGCTCCGGTTACAACGGCTGATGCCACCGCTACTACAGCTGCCGCCGATTTCTCTTCAGCCATTGAGCAATACCGGACCTACGTCATTGAACAATGTGACGAATTCGTCAAGCAGACAGAAAATTTTACGAACGCCGTCAAAGCAGGAAGTCTCGACGAAGCGAAGGCGCTGTATGCCCCGGCCCGTATGTACTATGAGCGGATTGAACCGATTGCCGAAGCGCTCGGAGATCTTGATCCCAATATCGATGCCCGTGAAAATGATGTGGATGCGGCCGAATGGCGCGGTTTCCATAAAATCGAACAGGCCCTCTGGCAAAACAGCACGACTGACGGCATGACTGAAGTCGCCGACCGGTTGCTCAAGGATGCCCAGCTCCTGCGCGCCAAGGTGGAAACAGCAGAGATTGATGCGAATCTGCTCGTTACCGGTGCAGTCGAACTGCTGAACGAAGTCTCTTCCTCCAAAGTGACTGGCGAGGAAGAACGTTATTCACACACGGATTTGTATGATTTTGTCGCCAATGTAGAAGGTGCGCAAAAAATCTACGAGCTGCTGAAACCCGAGCTTGCCAAAAAGGATCCAGAGCTCGAACAGACCATCGGCGAACGGTTTACGGCACTACTGGACGAACTCGCTCCATTTAAATCAGGTGACGGCTATGTCTCCTACGAAACACTCAAGGAAGACGAAGTGCGCAAGCTGAGCCAGAATCTGGATGCCTTAGCTGAACCGTTGTCTAACATGGGAACTATTCTAGGAGTGTGACCGGATGAAAAAGCAGCCTGAAGAAGAATTCAAAAGTGAGCAAATGTTAAATAAAAAGCTAAGCCGCCGTGATATGCTACGGCTTACCGGTGCCTCCGGGCTCGGCCTGCTGCTGGGCGGCACAGGTGCAGGAGGGCTGATGGCCGCGCGCCAATCCGCTGCCAAACCACCTGCAGCTTCATTGGATCCTGCCGCCGATACCCTCCCGTTCTACGGAGCACACCAGGCCGGAATTATTACACCTGCACAGAACTTTCTGTGCTTTGCGGCGTTTGATCTGACAACAACGAAGCTGGACGATGTGAAAAAGCTGTTGAAGTCATGGACAGAGGCTGCGGCGGCTTTGACCTCCGGCAGTCTGATCGGCAATGTCAACGACAATCCCAATCTTCCGCCGTCCGATACCGGAGAAGCCAATGGCCTGACCCCCTCCCGGTGTACGCTAACGTTTGGGGTTGGACCGGCTTTTTTTGATGGACGATTTGGGTTAGCCCCGAAACGTCCATCTTCACTTGCCGACCTCCCAGCCTTTACGGGAGACAGTCTGGAGCCGCAGTGGTGCGGCGGAGATCTTTGTGTACAGGCTTGTGCTGATGATCTGCAGGTGGCGTTCCATGCCATACGCAATCTCGCGCGGATTGCCCGCGGCACAGCCGTGCTGCGCTGGACCCAGGAAGGGTTCCAGCGTACAGCGGGAGCCGATCCGAAAGGAGGCACCCCGCGCAATCTGCTCGGCTTCAAAGACGGAACAGGCAACCCCGATGCTACAGACGATGCCGAAATGCGCAAGGTTGTGTGGACCAGCAGCAGCGATGGACCTGCCTGGATGAATGGCGGCACTTACATGGCAGTACGCCGTGTGCGTTTGCGCATTGAGGTCTGGGACCGCTCGACCTTGAGCGACCAGGAAGCGACCTTTGGACGGCACAGGCACAGCGGCGCACCGATCGGAGCCACTGATGAATTCGCCGAACTTAAACTGGACGCCGCCGATGCTTCCGGCAAGCCTGTCATCCCGCCGGATTCGCATTCCGCGCTGGCCCATGGTGACGGCACGATCAAAATGCTCCGGCGCTCCTACTCCTATTCCAGCGGAATGGATCTTAAAACAGGCCAGCTGGATGCGGGTCTTCTGTTCATCAGCTTCCAGAAGGATCTCATTAAACAGTTCGTCAGCATCCAGCAGCGTCTGTCCAAAAACGACCGGTTGAATGAATATATGGTTCATACCGGCAGCGCGGTATTCGCCTGCTTCCCCGGTGTCCGCGAAGGCGGGTATATCGGCGAAGCCCTGCTGGGCTGAACACGAAAACACAGCATGAGTTAGCAACCAGCATGCTGACAGGCAGATCCCTTCAGCCTTCCCGGATCTGCCTGTCCATTATTGAAAGGGGACACTCCCGATGTTATTTGCTAGACAGTATAAATATGGCTTGCCGCATACGACGCTCCCCCCGGCGAAAGCCAAGGGTAAGCTGGGCCGGGTGCATGAAAGCAGGACGGGATTGGCGCAAGGACACGAGCCGGAGCGGATGCATGAGTACAAGCTGGAAAGCACGGGCACCAAACGGGTGCGGATGCATGCGCGCGGGTTGCTGCCCGCGCTGAAGGCAGCCGTTCTGTTCGGCTGCCTCTTCCTGCTGCTGCTCTGCAAGCCAGCAGCTGCCGCGGCGGCGGATGACGGCCGGCATGACGAGCTGCTGCCCGCAGTTGGCAGCGCGCTCGTCGAAGCCGGCCAGGGCCGCTGGGATGCGGCCGCCGCCGATGTGGAGTCGTTCGCGGCGCTGTGGCGCACCGCGAACAGCGGCACGCCGGACCCGGCACTCGCCGGTCCGGCTGCCGCTGTAGACGCCGCGCTCGCTGGCGCGGCGGAAGCCCTGGCGGCGGGCGGCGGCACGCCCGCCAAAACCGCGCTGTCCACGCTGGCCAAAAGCGTGGACGCGTACGTCACCGCCGCCTCCGGCACGGGCGGCGGTGACACCAGCGCCGCCGGGCTCGAAGCGGCGGCGAAGCTGTTGCCCGCGGCGGAGCGCACGCGGGCTGCGGCGCGCAGCGCCGACTGGAAGGCGGCGGCGGAAGCCTACCGCGCCGTCGTGAACGGCTGGACGCCGGCGGAACGCGGCATCCGGGCCGACAATCCCGCCGTCTACGGCTTGCTGGAGACGAAGATGAGCCTGCTGCGCGTTGCGCTGCAGGCCGAGCCGCTCCGCGAAGAAGCGGTAAAAGCGGAGGCCGAAGCTTTGTATACGCTGCTGGCCGACTACAGCGCAGGCAAGACGGTTGACACGGGAGACGTGTCAGCGCAGCCTGCTTCGATCGAGGGGCTGATCAGCTACCTGAAGAAAGCTTCAGCAGCAGCAGAATCCGGAGACAGTGCCGGTGCGGCGGGAATCATGGAACAGTTTATTACAGCCTGGCCTTCAGCCGAAGGACAGGTGCAGATCGCATCGCCCAAGGTGTATGCGAATATCGAGAACGAGAGCGCAGCCGTTACCGGTGATTTGTTGTCCGATCCGCCGAAGCTTAATCAGGCGCTGGCCACCATGGACACGATGCTCGCGGAGCTGACTCCGCTGGCCGGTGACACAGCCTATACGGCCTGGGACGCCGCATTGATTCTGCTCCGCGAGGGCCTTGAAGCGATTCTCGTACTTTCCGCCTTGCTGTCCTATGTGAAAAGAGACGGCGGCCCCAAGACCCAGCGCTGGGTCTGGTCCGGTGCTGCGGCAGGTCTCGCCAGCAGTATAGGCCTGGCTGTTCTGCTAACCTACACCATTTCGCAGGCAGCCTCCGGAAGCGCGCGTGAGCTGATTGAAGGGATTACCGGACTTGTGGCAGTAGTAATGATGCTCACGATCGGCCGCTGGATGCACAGTAAATCGAACGCCGCTGCATGGAATAAATATGTCGGGCGGCAGGTGGACGGTGCGCTGGCTAAAGGCAGCCTATGGTCTTTATTCTTCGTAGCTGCGCTGGCGGTTCTGCGTGAAGGGGCCGAAACGACCATATTCTATGTAGGAATGGCACCATCCATCGCAACCTCAGAGCTGCTGCTAGGGATCGGAGGCGCGCTGGTCGTGCTGATCATTCTGGGGTATGCCATTATTGCCCTAAGCGCCAAGCTGCCGATCGCTGCCTTCTTCCGCGCAGCAACCGTGCTGATCTACTATCTGGTCTTCCGCTTTCTCGGCGAGAGCATCCACTCCTTACAGGTAGCCGGGAAACTGCCGGCACATGTGGAGAATGGGCTGCCGTCGGTCGGTTGGCTGGGGTTGTATCCAACATGGGAGACATTGCTGCCCCAAGTGCTCATTCTGGCGTTTATTCTCTGGGAAATGCTGCGCAGCAGGTCTGCGGGCAAATCAAGGACAGCGGGCTGACACTAAGCAACCGGGACAAATAAAGGAACCATGCTGACGCTTTTTACTGCAGATTGTACAATAGATCTTTTTCAGCATCAAAAAGTAATCTGTGTATTCACTACAGAAGAATATACGGTAACCGTCAAGATAGCCCTTACAACTCTATTCCGATGCACAAAAGTGTCCATTCGGCATTAAATAATGTTTGCTGTTTTGACTACATTGGACTTGCTCAACTGTGCGTATTTTCCAGCGTATCCACAAACTTAATGTGATTACAGCGGGAAATATGCACGTTAATTTTTAACGAATACTGCTTATCAACTGAATTACGTGAATTCTTACCGCTAATATTTACAGATATCCCAGTTAGTTGGATTTGAGAGTTATTAGCGGGCGGGTTTCCCATTAAATTCCTCATATGCAGTCTAATGTCTTTTTAGTGCTATCTTTTCCCGCTAACTGAATTTGGAGCTGTAACACTTACCAGATTACACCTCCAATCTGATCTTCTGACCCAAGACCCACACGGCAGTTAGCAGTTAGCAGTTAGCAGTTAGCATTACAAATTTCCGGCCAGTCATCTTCTCAACAAGGAAGCCGACTGGTTTTTTTATGTTTTATTGTGTTTTTTCATAACTTCCCGCACTGCTTCAGACTTAGGAGGCTAATTGTAGGAATCTCCCCCTTGCATCGCTTGGGGATTTGTTTTATTCTAAGTATGAAAATAATTTTCTTATAAACCAATATAATAATAAAAATAATTTCAGTTACTGAACTGATTGCATTCATTCACACAAAGAAAAGAAGGTGGAGCTTATTTCTCCTATCCTGCATGTCCTGGAGCACGAGAAGGAAAAGCTATCCCAAATGGAACGCAAGCTAGCGGAACGTATTCTGGCCTCACCAGCGGAGATCGTCCATATGGGCATCACGGAGCTGGCAGAGCAATGCGGTGTCAGTCCTGCGACAATTACAAGGTTTTGCAAGGTGCTGCATTTCAAAGGCTTCCCCGATTTCAAGGTTAAGCTGGCTTCAGAAATTGCCCATAGTGATGCTTCGCCGCAGGAAGGCGGCTCCTCTTATCAGGATATTGTCGCGGGCAATCCGCTTTCGGTCATTGTCGAAGCAATGCAGGCCAATCACCTGACTTCGATCCGGGACACCACCTCACTACTTGATCTGGAGCGGCTGCAAACAGCCATTGATGCATTGTGCCGGGCACGCCGGGTTGATCTCTACGGGATGGCCACCTCCTCTATCGTTGCACAGGATTTCTACCAGAAGCTGATCCGCATCGGAGTGAACTGCACCGCTTTTGCCGACTCACATATGCAGATCACTTCCGCTTCTTCGCTCTCTGCCGGCGATGTCGCGTTTGCGGTCTCCTATTCCGGGGAAACCCCGGAAACAATCGATGCCTTAAGCTGTGCCGGAGCCAGCGGTGCGGCCACGATCTCGCTGACTTCTTACGGCAGCAGCACGCTGGCCACCCTGGCGGATATCCCGCTGTTCTCCTCCTCGCTGGAGCAGGGAATGCGGCGGGGTGATATGGCTTCGCGGATTGCGCAGCTGCATATCATTGACATCCTGTTCACCGGAATGGTCAGCACCCGGTTTGGCGATTTCATTCCCAAGCTGGAGCAATCTTATCTGAATGTCCAACATTACCGTCATAAACGGGGAGGTTAATTCAAATGAACATTTTAAAATTCCGCAATGAAGAAGATTTCGCCCAGACCGGCGCGAACCTGATTGCCAGCCTGCTGCAGAGCAATCCCAAAGCCGTACTGGGACTGGCTACCGGCAGTTCACCGGTCGGCGTCTACGCCAAGCTGGTAGAGATGCACCGCAAGGGAAATGTCAGTTTCGCCAAAGCCTCTTCCTATAATCTGGATGAATATGTGGGCCTGCCTGTGGATCATCCCCAGAGCTACCGCAGCTTCATGAACGAACATCTGTTCAATCATGTCGATATTGATCTTACCCGGACACATGTCCCTAACGGAAATGCGGCGGATCTTGCTGCCGAATGTCTCGCTTATGACAAAATGCTCGAGGATAACGGGCCGGTGGACCTGCAGATTCTGGGCATCGGCAGCAACGGACATATCGGGTTCAATGAGCCGGATGCCAGTCTTAGCAGCGGCACGCATGTCGTGGACCTGCTGGAAGAAACACTGGAAGCCAATGCCCGCTTCTTCGACCGGCTGGAGGATGTGCCCCGCCAGGCGGTAACGATGGGCATCGGCGGCATTCTCAAAGCAAGGCAAATCGTGCTGCTGGTGCGCGGTGAAGAAAAGGCAGAAGCAGTCAAAAACGCGCTGGAAGGTCCGATCACGACACAGTGTCCCGCCTCCCTGCTGCAGAGCCATCCCAATGTGGTCGTACTGCTGGACGAAGGAGCTGCGAAATGGCTGAAATAAATAGAACACCAGGCGAGCTGCTCTACGGAAAAGTGCTGACTCCCTCCGGCCTGATTGAAGAAGGCGTGATCGCAGTATCAGAAGAGGTGATCCAATATGCAGGAGAAGCCGCCTGGCTGCCGGAAGCTTACGCCCACTGGCCCGCAGGCACCCAAGACAAGAGCGGGCTGCTGATCCCCGGATTCGTTGATGTGCATGTGCACGGCGGCGCCGGTTACGATTTTATGTACTCGGATCAGGCATCGCTGGATATCATCACCAGGTTTCATGCTTCACATGGAACAACCGCCATGCTGGCCACCACCATGACCGCAGCCAAGGAAGACATCGACCGTGTTTTGTCCGAAGTGGCTGACTATCGCAAAGGCGGCATGCCATTCGCCCAATTGGCCGGAGTGCATCTGGAAGGGCCGTTCATCAGCCCAAAATGGTCCGGGGCCCAAAATCCTGAGCATATTGTCCCGGCAAATATCACATGGCTAGAAGCGTGGGAGAAGCAATATCCGGGAATGATCCGCCAGGTTACCCTGGCGCCGGAATGTGAAGGCGCACTGGAAGCGATTCTCTGGTTGCGCAAGCATGGCATCACAGCAGCTCTCGGACATACCAATGCTACTTTCGAAGAGATTATTGCGGCTGCGGACGCCGGCTTAAACCAGGCGGTGCATATGTTCAATGCCATGACTCCGCTGCATCACCGCAAACCGGGCACAGCAGGTGCCGTACTGTTTGACGAGCGGATACGTGCTGAGATTATTGCCGACGGCATTCATGTGCATGCTGCGGCGATTAATGTACTTTCCCGGCTCAAAACCCGGAACAATCTGATGCTCATCACGGATGCCATGTCGGCAACCGGACTCAGCGACGGTGAATATACAATCGGTGACCTGCCGGTAATCGTACGGGAAGGCATTGCCACACTGAAGGATAACCCTGATGCGCTCGCCGGAAGCACGCTAACCATGATTCGCGGTTTCCGCTATCTGGTACAGGAAGTGGGACTCAGTCTTCAAGCAGCCTCCAACGCCGCAAGTCTTACCCCAGCCATATCACTGGGGATGCAGCGTTTCATAGGTTCGCTTGAAGCGGGAAAACGCGCGGATATCCTGCTGCTGGATGATGATCTTGAACTGAACGGTGTATGGATCGGCGGACGCACAATCTCCACCGATTCACCGGTTATCTGAGCAGAAGTACTGCCAGGCATATAAACTGAAATGCAGCCATCCAGACCGGAAGCCGGTAGGATGGCTGCATTTATTGTAACGGCCCGCTGATGGAATAATCCCGTTATTTCTCAGGCATACTAGCTCAGGCCGAGGGCAGGATTAATATCCGCTGCGTGTTGGGAAGATGCGCTCGACCATCGTCCGGAATTCATTGGCAAATCCTTTGAGCGGATGGCCCGCACGTACCTCTTGGGCATAAAAGCCGGCCCGTTCCACAAAGTCCGGATTGGCTGACACGTAGACGTTGTCTATGCTCGGATTATACTTCTTAACCTCAGCAGCAATCTTGTCCTTCATATCCTCGGTAACATCTTCATTGTTAGTCATTTTATTGCTGTTTTTTGGAGCAACGCTGCGGATCCCGATTCCCGTCCCCATGCCATCATCAATATCGCGCTTCATCCGGGTTCCATCGACCCAATTGCTTCCGGACAGAATACCATTGTTGCCGTTGCCAGGGTAAGCTTTGGGATTAGCTGTACCTATCCCTCCAACAGTACCCGTACCGGTCAGGCTTTTCGGTACACCAGCCATCGAACCTCCTGTACCGGTCATGCCCGGATTGCCCGTCACTGTTCCTCTTCCCCGATTGCCCATAATCGGTCCAGTTGCCCTGCCTTCTCCGGGGTTCACTGTCATTCCCGGACCGTTCAGCATGCCGGAAGTGTTATTGCCGAGCCCGCCGCCATAGCTGTAAGGACGTATTTTATCCGTACTTTTCACATGCATTCCGCCATCAGCCCTGTCTAAGGCTACGGCGACATAGGCGCTTTTTCCAGCAATCATTACATTTGCCGTGCGTACCTCCGGCATCGCCGCAATGCGGTCGGCGAGCTCCTGGCTCATCTCCATTTTGTCGAAGGCATTGCCCCGAACAGAATTGGTATTAATGCGGCCATCGTTCATTTTCCGTACACTTTTTGTCTGAACATTAGTTCCATTTGCAGAGTTATTGCCACCGCAACCTGTAATACTGACCATCCCCAGAAGCAGCGCGGCAGAGACTGAAATGCTGATCTTTGATCGCAACATGAACTCATCCTCCATCTCATTAAGTTATGATGTATACAGCGTAACAATCGTTAGCATGGCCTTCACCGGTTCAAGCTATCCTGAAAGGATTTGGTACTCTCTCCCCTGCACCGTCACATGCGGGGAAACATTCGCGTATCTTATAAACAGTAGGCCGTATTCACAAGCGAGCCGTGATTCTCCGCAAAGTAAAGTCAGGAGGGGTGAGCATGAAGGTTTTATTTACGTTTTATGTACCCAGCGGCGGGGTGGAGACACTGAACAAGCTAAGGTGCGAAAGCCTGCAGCGCAGCGGTATTGAATGCCATGTTTTATACCTCATGCCGGGGTCTGCAAGCCAGAATATCACAAACTTTCCCGTATTTATCACTTCCCGGGATGAAGAAATCAAGGAATTACTCGATACTCAGCACTATGACGCCATTATTGTTACATCGGATTATTTGTTAATGGAACGTCTGCGTTGTCTAGGCTATGAAGGCATTCTGATATACGAAGCCCAGGGGCTCGGAAAACGGGCTGATGCGGAGATTTTGATTATAGAGGCCGTACCTTATCTGAGATCCCACTGCAACGCTGTACTTATACCTCCTACCGATCATTTGCTGGAGCTGTTTATTTCTATCTGTCCCTGGCTCCACCGGTATGTAATCCCCAATATCGTGGATGTCCAGTCCTTCCGGCCGATCCCCGGTGAACCTCCCTGCGATCCGGTAATTGCCTGGGTAGGCCGGCTTGAAAACAACAAGAATTGGAGCGAATACTTGAAGATCGCCCATCAGATCCGCCTGCACAAACCCGCTCTGCATCTGTGGATGTTCCATGATCCGGAGCTTGCCTCCGAGGAGCAAAAGCAGCTGTTCCATGAGGAACTGCACGCTTTAGGACTAAATGACCGGCTGAATGTATTTACCAACATGCCCAACCATATTATGCCCGTTTATTATTCCTCCATTGCCGGTTCCGGCGGCTTTCTGCTATCCACCTCCATTACAGAAGGATTCGGGTATGCAGTTGCCGAAGCCATCTGCTGCACTTGTCCTGTACTTAGCACCGATTCGGACGGTGTCCGGTCTTTTATTGTTCATAACCACTCCGGCAAATTTTATCCGCTTGGCAATGTGGAGCAGGCTGTCAGTGAAGGCCTGGAGCTGATGGATAATCCTGCACTCCGCAGCCACATTCGCGAGCAGGGAAGGCTCCATATGATTTCACGCTTCGGCTCCGAGAGTTATGCCCATTCCTTTCGTGAGATGCTCAACTCCTTTTCCATCTTTTAGTGGCCGGCGCCAAAAGAACCTTCAAACCACCGGAAGACCGTGGAAATGAAGGTTCTTTGTGTGTCTTGAACAAATACTCAACCCAGCCTCGATACGATCTCATACATCTCATTCTGAAAGATTTGCACGCTTTTCTCCCAGGTGAAACGCAGTGAATCATTCTCTCCTTTCAGGGCAATGCGCTCGCGCAGTTCTTTGTCCCTGATTAAAGTGATAATATCATCGGCCAGACGGTTTTCATGCCGGTAGGACATCAGACAGTTGTGGCCGTGGACACCGTATTCGAGATTCCCCCCGGAATAAACCGTAACTAATGCAGCGCCGCAGCGCATCGCTTCCAGACCCGGCAATGAACCGGTATCGTACGTGCTGGAGCTGACAAAAATGTCGCTTTCATTATAGTGGTAGCACAGTTCCGTATCGTTTGAAGGCGTGCGTACATGATAACGGTCATCGGCGAGCAGAGTCTGGAGTGCAGCGGATGCGACATATTCTCCCGGCGGTGTTATCAGATATAATTCAATCTCCGGATGATGCGCCTTGACCAGATTGAGCTGCTGCAGCAGATAGTCCTGTTCCCGGTGGCCGGAAAATCCCCCTTCCGGCTTGCGCATAATTGCAGAGACTACCAGCTTGCCTTGCGTGTTCCGCCTGTGTGTATTATAAAAGTCAGGATTCACCCCAATCGGCACGATCCTGCCTTTAATCCCATGATTAATCCGGACAATCTCCTGCTGCCACCGGGACAGCACAAACAAATTGCGGGCAATATTATAGGAAGAGAAGGACTGATTATTATCCGGCAGAAAAGTCGGTTCATAACATAACGCCAGGCGAATATGCAATCCCTTGCCTTGTTCACTGGCCCGCTGCGCCACAGGCACGGTAGTGTAGTAATTCGAAATTATGACATCGCTATAAGGAAAATCGTCCTCTGACAGCTGGCTGAAGCTGGAGTAGAGGACCTTGCACTTCATATCATATTCGACAATGCCGTGATTGGGCATAAGAATGATCACTTCATGGCCGATGATTGCCAGACGGTTGGTAAGTTCTGCGAGCATACGCTGCGCCCCGCCCCTGGACAATGTCAGAATCGGGAATGTCAGTCTCATTTCCCTCTCTCCTTTCTCAGCAGCTGCGAGAGAGATCTATGATGCTTCGCCTGCACCATTTTAATCTCCTTGTTCTGCGCTTCACTGTGAATCACAGAGCCCATCTCCTTGTGTATACGATAATCAAGCAGCGGCTCCTCAATGTAAGACCAGCGGTAATGCGGCAATATACGCAGCCACAGGTCATAATCCTGTGTGTATAAAAAGCGTTCATTAAAAATGCCCACGGTGCGGAAGATATCCATATCGAGCAGAACAGTACTGCCGTTAACCGGACAGCCCGTCATCATGGTCGCGATAAGCTGGCTTCTATCGGGAAAGGGGACCTTTATGACCTCGGAAACACGGTCCCCTTGTTCATTAATATAATAATAGGCGGTATGGTTAAATGACGTTCCTGTGCTGCGCAAAGCCTCCATCTGCCGCCGGATTTTATCGGGATGAAACAGATCGTCAGCGCTTAACCAAGCAAAATAAGACCCGCTGGCCGCCTTGATACCCAGGTTGAGCGCAGATGCGGTGCCACCGTTTGATTTGTGAAAGTACTTAATCCTGTCTCTGTAAGGAGCCAGCTTCTCCGTGTGCAACAACGATCCGTCATCCACTACGATAATTTCGATATCCGGGTAGCTCTGGGCCAGCACGCTTTCCACCGCTAGATCTACGTAGGGGCAATTGTAGAAAGGGATGACCACCGAAACCTTGGACTTATGCTGATTCATGCGCTCACCTCCTTCCCGAAGTATTGTTTATACTGTCTTGCAGGCAAGCAAGGCATCCAGCGGCTCATGATCCTCTCCGAATGCTTCCCGGAAGGCCGGATTCTCTGCATGGTGATAGCCTTTAAGCACGGTTACCGAGTAACCCAGCCCCAGGAAATCCTCCGCTTCCCAGCCGCTCCAGTGTTTTTGATAGTACTCTCCCTGCAGGTGAAAATGATCCGTCCCTTCCTGCGGAAAAAATCCGCGCGGAGTGAACACCACCACACGATTGGTGGCGATCATCTCCGCTTTTTTGAGAAGCTCCATTCCTTCCTTCATGGAGAAATGTTCCAGCGAATCAATTAGTGTCACCGCCGAGAACGTGCCCGGCAGAAAGAGCTTATCAATATGGCTGGCATCGGCATGCACCGGGATAATATGCGGCGAGGTGTATTTGCGGTGCAGCAGATAAGGCCTGTGAATGTCCAGGCCGACTACCAGAGCAGCTTCATAGCGTTCAAGCAGAGTACCGGTGCCGCTGCCGATATCCAGAATGCTCTCGGAGAACTTGAGATACTCCAGCAAGACCGGCAGGAAATCTTTCACTGCAATTTCCCGGTACATAGGCTTCCCCTCCCTTTAATAAATGGCTTACGCCTAACCGCCCATAGAGGTGATCAAACCGCGGAGCAATCCGTGATAACGGGCATTGGTCGCGGCGGCTTCAGCCATAATCACATCATAATGCTTAAGGGTTCCCATGCCGCTGTGGCGGCGGTACGCCGTTAAAGACTGGTTCAGCATAATCGGAGGATATCCGTTCAGAATCGCCCGGAACCACAGATCATAATCATGTGTGTAGGGCAGTGCTTCATCAAACAGACCGATAGCGCCGAACAGCTCCCGCTTAAACATTACCGTACAGCCGTTAATCGGATTCCCCTGAAGAAAGCAGCGTAGATAGTCCAGGTGATTCGAGAATACCGCCGCCGCGTTCATTTCGGTCAGTTGTGATTCTCCGTTGATAAAATTAAAGTTCGTGTAAGTGATAAGCAAACGGTTCTGTTCCATGAACAGAACCTGATTGTTGATCTTGTCACGGTAGAACATATCGTCAGAGCTAAGCCAGACGACATAGTCACCTGTAGCATAGTTGATGCCGTGGTTCAGCGCGGAAGCGGTGCCTCCATTGCTTTTGCCGAGATAGTGAATCTTAGGCAGATAGGGCATAATCCGGTCCATATGAGCTGTGGAGCCGTCATCGACGACGATGATCTCATAAGGCTGCCAGGATTGGGACAAGGCGCTTTGCAGCGCCTGTTCAATATAAGGACAATTATAAAAAGGAATTATCACCGATACTTTTGGAGTCATTACATCCTTCCTTCCCTACTGGCACGATAAAAGTCCACAATATCTGCAAGCGACTGCTCAAGCTGGATTGCCGCACTCCAGCCGAGTGCAGTTACATTGTCTTCAGATGTTTCAGGTTGCGTGACCGAACCGGGCAACACTCCGGAGTCTGCTTCCGCAGGAATCCCAGCTTCCGGACCCCAGTCCATTCCAACCGGTACCGCGGCATGAGCCAGCAGCTTCTCCGCGATCTCCCCCAGCGTGCGCTGCTTCCCGGAATCGATCCGGTAGACCTTTCCTGTCTCTCCCTTGCGCAGGATATAGTCATAGGCCCTTACGGCGTCGCGCACATCCAGAAAGTCCCGTAATTCAATCCGTGAAGAAAGCCTGAAAGGCGGAATCTCTTCGTCCGTACCCGTGGCGGCTTCACTCCGCACAATATGCTGAGCAAGCAGGGAGCAGAAGCCGGTGGAGGGGCCGGGGCCGATCAGGTTGCAAGGCTCCGCCAGCAGCACGGGCTGCTTGAACAGAGTTCCCCAGGCGAGCGATACCAGTTCCTCCAGTGTTTTGCTGAGGCTGTAGGGATGCGGCGGACCCACAGCGGTTCCGGGTCTGTACTTGAGCCGGGAGCCGGCCACCAGAATACGGCTGGCCGGCTGGGCACGCAGCGCCTCAAGCAGATACAGGGTTGCCATAACATTCGTTTCCATATAAAGCAGGGGATCCCGCCACGACTCCGGTACCGAATTTCTGCCTGCCAGATGCAGCACTTCGTCTGGCCGGACCTGCCCGATCATGGCATGGACCGCCTTGCGGTCGCTTAAATCGCAAACATATTGCTGAACCCCCTCCGGAAAAACAGCGGACTCCGCTGCCGGATGGCGCACTACAGCGGTCACTTCCGCTCCGCCAGCCCTGAAATAGGCAACGGCGTGCCGGCCGGTAAAACCGGCGGCTCCGGTAATCAGCAGCTTCCGCCCCTTCATGTGGACATCTCTGAGCGTTGCATCCAATCAGCCAGCTCTGCCAGCATTTCCGGATAGGAAGGCAACTGGATCTGGACATCAGCTCTTGTGTTTACCAGTGTACGGTCCTGAATATGCACATCTTCGGGAATGATCTCAACATCTTCCTTATGAAATGCATACTGCAGATGCCGGAGCAGTTCATATTTACTGACCGGTTGGGGATGGGCCAGATGAATCAGGCCGGATACCTCTGATTCCAGCAAGCCATCCACCGCCTTGGCCAGCTCGAGTGTCGTCACGCCATTCCACATGACCCGTTCATAGCCGGAGACCGGCCCTTTCTGGGATAGAAACCACTCCATCAGGCCAATGCCGCCGGAGCGGATTTCCGGTCCGATAATGGAGGTGCGGATCGTTAAATGGCCGGGCGCACGGATCTCTCCGAGACTCTTGGTAATCGCATATACAGAAGTGCCGTCAGGCGTATCATCCTCCGTGTAACGGCCGCGTGTTCCTTCGAACACGCAGTCGGTACTGATGTGGATCAGCCGGGCATGAACGGCATCCGCCGCGCGGCGCAGCCGGTGGGGAAGAAATCCGTTCACATGGTAGGCACCGATCCGGTCACGCTCGGCAAATTGATTCAGTACTCCCAGCGCATTGATAATGCAGTGGGGGGAGACGATTTCGACCAGTTTCTCCACGCCGGCGATATCGTCGGCATCTACATACAGCCCGCCAAGATCACTCTTATCCCGGGTTGTATGGAAGACGTGATGTTTGCCCTGGCGGCGAAAATACGCCGCCAGCATATGACCCGCCATACCGTTTCCGCCGAGGATAAGCAGCTTCATTGGAGGAAACCTCCCCGGATCAGGATATTCTTGATCTCCTCCTGGTCCATCAGGTTGTTCTCCGAGCTAAAGCTGTTGAAGGAAACATGCGGATAGCTGCTGTAGTGGGCTTTCAGCTCCGGCATATCCAGCGTAGGGAGAATAACAAGATACTGCTCATCGTAAACGACGGTGGTCAAGCTCTCGAAGTCGCTCATCAGGATTTCATGGATTTTCTCACCGGGGCGGATACCTGTTTCAACAATGCTTACATCACGTCTTCCCGAGTCTTCGATCAGCACCTCAGCCAGATCGACAATCCGGCAGGTCGGCATCGTCATGACGAAGATTTCTCCGCCGATGCTGACCTCGGACGCTTTGAACAGCAGGGTGATTGCATCGCGCAGGGTAAAGAAGAAGCGGGTCATTTTCATATCTGTAATGCGCACCTGACCCTTATCCTTAATCTGCTTCATGAACAGATGGACCACGCTGCCGTTCGTTCCCAGCACATTGCCGCCGCGTACGGTCACAAAGCGTGTGCTTGTGCCTAGCAGGTTCGCATACACAAACAGCTTTTCGCCGATCGCTTTGGTCATGCCATAGAAGTTAGACGGATTAGCCGCTTTATCGGTGGAGATATAAATCGCTTTTTCTACATTATTGGCAATAGCTGCTTCAATGACGTTCTGGGTGCCGACGACATTCGTCTTGAGCGCTTCATACGGCTGATCTTCGCACACCGGAACATGCTTCAGCGCCGCAAGATGGAACACATAATCCACGCCGCGGCATGCGGCCACAAGAGCATCTTTGTCACGGATATCGCCGATGATGAAGGTGAGGCGGCTATCCTCATATTCGCGGCTCATCGACACCTGGGCTGACTCGCTGCGGGAGAAAATTACGATCTCCTTAGGATTTTGCGGCAGAAGCTGCCGGATGAGTTCATGCCCCCAGGAACCGGTTCCACCTGTGACCATAATCCGTTTATTATTGAACATGCAGGTTCCCTCCAAGCAAAAATTTAACTACCTTTGCCGAGACATCCGGTGTCATGTAGCCTTCCGGTGCCTCCCATTCCGGACTCAGCGACGTCATCAACCGGGTACAGCGCAGAATGCTGTTCTGCTCTACTCCCGACACTACATTACTGCCGCAATCTACCGTCTCCGGACGTTCTGTCGTCCTGCGGATCGTTACGGTCGGCACTCCCATCAGGCAGCACTCCTCCTGGACGGTTCCGCTGTCGGTAATTGCACAGAGGGCATAACGCTCCAAATGGACAAAATCGAAAAATCCGAAAGGATCATGGAATTCCACAAGAGGGTTCATCTTTAGCGGGAATTGCTCCGTCAGCTTGGAGCGTGTGCGGGGATGGATACTGCAGATCAGGCGGATTCCAAAATGTTCAGCCACAAGGCACAGGCCGGACATTATTTGCAGCAGTGATTCGGGATCATCGACATTCTCGGCGCGATGGGCAGTGACTAGAAAATAATGGCCTGCCGTAAGATTCAGCCGGGCCAGAATATCGCTGGCTCTAATTTGCTCTTCATAATGTGTAATGACCTCGTGGATCGGATTGCCGGTTAATACGATACGCTGGCTGGGGAAACCTTCACTCAGCAGATGCCGTTTGCTCTGCTGCGTATATGGCATATTAATGGTCGAAACGGCATCTATGACACGGCGGTTTTTCTCCTCCGGCACTTTCAAATCGTAACAGCGGTTCCCCGCCTCCATATGCACGACCGGGATACCCATGCGCTCCGCGAGAATTGCACACAGCGCACTGTTGGTATCTCCGAGCAGCAGCACCCGGTCCGGCTGTTCTTTGAGCAGAATGCTTTCCAGGCTTCCGAACATGGCGGCAAGCTGCCCGCCAAGCCCGGCTTGCTTATCCTGCAGTACATAATCCGGTGCCCGCAGCCCCAGCTCTTCAAAGAATATCCCGCTGAGACTGGCGGTGAAGTTCTGTCCCGTATGCACCAGCACATGCCGCTCCGCATGCTCATCGAGCAGCGGAATGATGACGCTGAGGCGGATGATTTCGGGCCGTGTGCCCAAAATCGTCATGATCTTCATGGGTTCACTCCCCTACCTTGTTTGAGTATAACTTGCTGTATTTCACACACTGCGGGGAGGTGCACCCGCAGTGTTCACGCCGCTTTGCGGCGGCTCTTCCCACGCCGGCGTGCGCGGCTGCCTGTGCGGCGGGATTTGCCGCCGCTGCCCTTCCGGCGTGCCGGCCGCGCCGTGCGCCGCTTGCGGCCCGGGCGCCCGCTGCGGCGCGCCCGGGCTTTGGCGCGGCGCAGCTTGCCGCGCCGGAGCCTCGCTCTGCGCAGCCGTGTTGCGCGGCGCGAGTGGCCTTTGCCCGGCGGCGACTGCTCCGGCTGCTCCGGCGGCGGTGGCGGTGGTGGCGGTGGTTCCGCCGCCGCCACCACGGGTTCGCTGCTGCCCGGCGCTTCGCTTACGGGCAGTTGCACAGGCGCACCGCCGGAGAGCGGCTCGGCGGGCTCACTGCAGATTGGCAGCTCTACCACCGCTGCCGTGCAGTAACGGAGCTGCCAGCGCTCCGCCAGCCCCAGTAACCGTGCCCTGTAGGCCGCCGGGCCGTATACGGCATCAACGCGCTCCCGCGACTGGCTGCCGATGGCTGCCGCCAGTCCCGGCTCGGCCAGCAGCACCTTTACCCGGTCAGCCAACGCCTCGATATCCTCCACCGGAGCGAGTTGGTTGCCGCAGCCGGCCATGTGCAGAATCTCCTGCAGCCCGCCGGAATCATAGGCGACCACCGGTTTGCCGAAGGCCATTCCCTCCAGGGCGGTCATGCCGAAACCCTCACGGATCAGGCTGGGAACAACCAGCAGATCCATTGCGCAATAGGCCGAAGGCAGACATTCTTCATATCCCGCGAACTTGAACCGGGAGGTCAGTCCCTCCAGCTTCACCTTGCGTACACAGCGGTCATAGTAGTTTTTGTCTCCGGGAGTACCAATGACGAGATACTTCGCCTTCGGATACTGCTCACTGACAAGGACGGCCATTTTGACGAAATGCTCCAGCCCTTTCTCCTTGTTGATGAAGGAGGAAATATATCCGATCAGCGGTTCATCCGGAGACACCTTGAGCTCACTCCGCCGTTCCCCCCGGAGCTTGCTCCAGGCTTCCATCATCAAATCTTTATCATTCCAGGACGGCGGGAGCTGAGTTACCTTGCCTTCACGGATATCCGCCGGGAAACAGGCCGCAGCCGTATGCGAAATTGCCAGAATTTCATCGCTGTTCCTGTGGATCAGGTCTACACTGATCGGGGTGAACTCATTGTCCGTAATCGTCTCGGAAATCTTCCAGACCACCGGGATGCCAAGCGACTTCGCCGCCATTGCCGGCAAAGCATGCACACAAGTGCTGGAGATAATAAATGCCGGACGCAGACCAGCCAGCCAGTCTGTCATTTCTTGATATTCCCGGCTTTCCTGAAATTTGCGGATATCCGCTTCCAGTCCGGCATAAGGAGTGTACATTCCGTAGACGAGAGGAATCGACAGCAACTCCACATTCAGGCCGAAGCTGCGGGCCTGGCGCGTCAGCTTGCCGTCCTGGGGCGCTACGAGAATACAGTTAAAGTATGGAGACAGCTCCCGGCCGAAGAACAGCAGCAGCTTCTCCGCACCCGTAATACTGCGCGTATTGGAAACATGGGAAAAGAGGACGATTGTAGCTTTGTCGGCCATGGTGTTTCGGCGCTCCTTGGCAAGAGGCCTCGAGCGACCATTCACCTCCCTAAAAGTTTTACGAAGCATTAGCTACGGGACAGTTCTTCATGTAAAACTCGCTTCGAAAGCACTGAGTCACTTGGAGAAGTGCACTTTGCAGGCAAACGCCAAGGTCAGGTTACTTCACCAGTATATTGAGGGGGCACAGATGCCGGCACGACACCTGTCCCCTGATATACGCACATTTCCTGGTATTTTGTCCCCTTATCGGTTAGCCATAGATTACGTTCAACAGCTGATTCAGGCGTTTCGTGTAGGTGTGATCCTTCAGGGTCCGTTCAAAAGCGCGCAAGGCCATTTCCCGGCGCTCTTCTTCATGGGTCAGGTAATAGTGGACTTTTTCCATCAATTCCAGCGGGCTGGAGAAGGTGTCGATTTCTTCTCCGATCTTATAGAAGGAGCCCATATCATCTCTGGCATCACTCAGCTGCAGAGTGCCGCTGGCCGCGATCTCGAAGGTGCGCGGGTTAGGCGAAGCCGCGGGAATAACCAGCGCATTGTTGTTGGCATCCTCGTCCACATGGGAACGGTGAAGGTTAATGACAATTTTGGAGCCGCTGTACGTGGTGGCTGTCTCCTGCGGCGACATCCACTTTCCGACTTCAATGCGCTCTCCATAGAGCGGAGCTTCAGGCAGACGATCCCACCAGATGCCGTTGATCACAGTGTTATAGCTCATCAGCTCCGGCATAATATTGCGGAAGAACTCAATCCGGTTCCAGTAAGCGGAGCCGATGAAGCTGATATCCCGGCATACCTGAGAACGCCCTGTCGTCGGACGATAGTGCTCCCTGTGGGCGGCAAAGGGCAGGTAATGTACTTCTGTGCAGCCGAGGCCACGGTAGATTTCCACGCAATTGCGCTCCAGGGTGAACACGTAGTCGTAATGCGTCACAATTTTCATGGTGAAATCGGTATAATACGGATCATCGGTCAGCCAGATCGCCGTCTTGATGCCTCTGCTCCGCAGGACGGAGAGTTGCTCCAGCGGCAAATCAAGGCCGTCCAGCACCAGCATCAGATCGGGGCACTGCGCCGTGGCGAGCTCAATAAGATCCTGGCGCACATCGGTAACCGTGACCTTTACGGTTAATTTCTGCAAGGCGTAAAGAACCGCATCGTCCAGCGGCGAATACGGATAGCCTTTACCCGAGGCTACGTACATGACATGAATATTGCGGACCGGAAGCAGCTGTTCCGGACGGCCGTCCAGAATGGCGAGTCTTCCCCGCAGATAGCCCTCGTCATATCCTACCTTGAAGCCGGTCAACCGTCCGCGCAGCTTTTCTTCCTCCGCAGGCGTCCGCGGCATAGGCGGTGCGGGCATAATAAATTCAGTCTTCATGAGTATTCGCTCCTTCATCCCATTTTGGAATTCACACTTGTGCTGTAAGAACATTCAATAATTGAGGCAAACGCGCCATAAACGTATGGTTGCGCAATGTCGTTTGCAGCCCCCGCAATGCAATCAGGCGGCGCTCCTTCTCATGAACCAAATAGTATTCGATTTTGCGCTGCAGCTCTTCAGCAGAGCCAAAGGTCTCCATGTCAAACCCCGGCCGGTAGAAGCGGTCCAGATCTTCACGGATATCGGTCAGCTGCATTGTTCCGCAAGCACTGATTTCATAGGTCCTAGGATTGATGGAACGGGACGGCAATTGAAAGGAATTCCGGTTATCCTGTCCCCCCTCCCATGGACGGTGAATGTTGATGACCAGCTTTGACCCGCTGTAGTAATTCGCTGTCTCCTCAGGCGGAATAAATCCGTCCTTAATGAAAGGCGAGAGCTCCTCAAACTGGGTCAGACGCTCCCAGAACCCGCCGGCGATCAGCACCTTTTTGTCCTTCAGAAAAGGAGCCAGCCCATCAAACAGCTCCGTCCGGTTGCGGAAGGCGTTGCCGATAAACACCACATCATATTGATATTGCGGATCGGTGCGGCGCGGATAGAACATTTGCGGATTCACACAGAGCGGAAGATAATGGACAGAAGCCACCCCAAGTGAGCGGTAGAATTCCACACAGCCCAGCTCATGCGTAAACACATGGTCGTAATGCTGGCTGATAACAGAAGTGTCTTTGGTAAAATAAGGATCATCTACAAACCAGATTGCCGTAGAAATACCCAGTTTTTTGATTTCGGTAATTTGCTCCAAATGGTTCTCGGGAAACACATGCAGCCCGTTCATGACAAGTACCGCTCCCGGCATTTCGCGTGCCGCAACTTCCAGCATGGTTTCCGGATCGCTTAAGACCAATTCACTGACCAGCTGTCCAAGCGCCTCCGTTACACCTGCGTCTATGGCTTGAAATCCCTGGGGAACGTACATCAGCTTAAGCGGGCGGCACTCCTGCTCTGCCTCCGGAGAATTCAGGCGTTTCACGGCTTCACACAAGCCAAGACGGTATCCCTCCTGATATCCGTCCCTATATTCCTGCGGACGCTCTGTTCTCTTTTTAACTTTCACGGCTTTCACCCTGCCCCGTCATATTCTCAAGACAATATAACTATATGCGGAGTCAGCGTTCGCCTCATGGACACCTGTCTGTATTACGGCGAAATTGGCTGATGCCCCCTGTCATCCACCCGGATTGCCCGAACCTTTGCAGAATTTATCCACTCAGGCTACACTGAAGACAAGCCAATTGAGCGTGCAAGATATCATTCGTAAGTAGGGAGAGTGGGAGAATGAATACTATGAATAATGCCATGCTCTACGTCCGCCATGCGGAGCTGCTTCGCGATAAGGTTCCTTCCTTCCGGACTTATCCGTTTCATTTGCCGGCGGTGCGCGACCTCCATCGTCTGGAGTTTCAGAAGCAGGTTACTTTTCTGGTAGGGGAGAACGGAACGGGAAAATCAACCTTACTGGAGGGAATTGCGGCGGCATGGGGCTTTAATCCGGAAGGCGGGACACTCAACTTCTCATTTAACACCCGGTCTTCACATTCACATCTGTATGAATTCTTTCGTATTGCCAAAGGGGTACGGCGTCCAAAGGACGGCTTCTTCCTGCGTGCGGAGAGTTATTACAATGTGGCGACTTTTATTGACGAATTGGATGAAGAGCCTAAGGCAGGCAACTTCATCAAGGATTCCTACGGGGGCAAGTCATTGCATGAGCAGTCGCATGGCGAATCCTTTTTTTCCACCTTTGTTCACCGTTTTGGCGGCCAAGGCCTCTACATTCTCGACGAGCCGGAGGCTGCCACGTCCCCGCTACGGCAGATGTCGCTGCTGGTGCGGATGCATGAGCTGGTGCAGCAGCATTCGCAGTTCATTATCGCCACACATTCACCTATCCTGATGTCTTATCCGGGCGCAGATATCTATCTCCTGGGAGAGGAAGGCATCCGGCAGGCTGCATTGGAGGATACGGAACATTACACTGTAACCAAGGCGTTCCTGAACGACCGTCAAGGCATGCTGCGCGAGCTGCTGGGCGACGGCTAACTGGCGTTATCTGGCTTATCACAGTGCCAAGAGTATCCCCAAGCAGACTAAGCGGAACAAAATTACACAATAGTGAATACGCTTGCTATTTAAAGCTTGGACCTATCGTGACACATATTGTGGTACACGTCCTCTCATTTTGCCAAGTGACACCGCTTGCGTGATTTCAAGTGCACTTCTACCCTCATTTTTCCATCTAGCCCTCATACGGCGATATCAAGTGCACTTCTACCCCTTCCCCATCTAGCCCTCATACGGCGAAATCAAATGCACCTTTACCTCTCATAATTTCCTGTACATAAAAAAAAGACACCCTAACGGCTGCCGTTAAAGTGTCTTCATCTATAAAATTGCTTCCTATTATACTCTAGTAGAGCTGATCATCCTTGTCCGTGAGGCAATCGGTATACTCGTTCAGAAGAGCATCCAGCTTTACGGATTGGCGAAGCACTCTTAAATCATTCATTCCATACTCAATGGCCATTCTATTCAATTCCTGTCTTGCCTGTTCAATTCTATCCTTGTGTTCATCATTTCCCATAGCGGCCCCCTTATTGGATGAGGCTGTTTCAAGCCGATTTCTTGTTATTTACTAAAGTTCCAAACACATTGTATTCCATAATCAGTTAAGGGTCAATTCCTCTGCAGAAGGCCAAGTTGGGTAAGTTTTCAGCGCCTAACGTTTTTGGCCTGCAAAGTATTTTCCTGCGCCTGCGAGCTTATGCACCACCCAGCCCAGCATAGCTACGGCCATCATATCAAAGCACACATTGAACAGGAATAAATGCTTGCCGATATCCGCACGACCGTCGCCCAGGATCGGTACCAGAAAGGAGAACAACCCGATCAGGCCCAGCAGCATCATCAGCTCACCGGCTATCCGTCCGCGTAATTCGCGGGTACGGAAATATTCGAACAGCACTCCGCCGTAATACACCAGATAGAACAAAACGAGGAAACCGAGGGTATGCGGAATATGGTTGTTTTTAAACTGACTCCAAGCGCTGTAAGTATAGGCGAGTGCACCTGCCGGCTTATTCTCGCTCTTCTCATAGCTCCCTAGATAATAAGGGCGGATAGACATGCTGTTCTCAGCAGCGTATTTCATATTGTCTATCAAGCGGGAAGGATGTTTTAAATAGAAGAACAACACGTCCTTATGGGACATCCGGTCATAGAAATCCGGCGTCAGTGAAGGATCATCCTGCTTGATGGCTGTATCTCCCTGAAAATAATTCGTACCCGCCAGCACCTCCAGCCGCTCCGGCAGCCCCAGATCGCGCAAATCCCCCCGCACATCGGGCGACTCATTCAGAATCCCGAAAAATACCGTTTGATAGAGATTGATATGCTTCAGTTCCTTGGGTGCCCCGACATACATAATGACTGACACAAGAAATACCGCTACCGCAAACCACCGGGCCAGCTTTTTCCAGCTGCCTGATCCCTTGAGTGCGGCCATCCGCAGGAAGATCAGCGCAAATGCTATACCCACCGGCGCGTTTTGGATTTTGGAGCAGATCAGGAACAGCACGGCAATAAAGAACACCGTCAGCCCTTTGGGGGTAGGCTGTTCCTGCCCGGCAAGTCTCAGACCCAGCGCAAATGTAAGCAGCATAAACACCATCGACACGGGTTCGCCGAACAGCGAATTGAAATAAGCCAAATATCCGATGTCATAAAAAACAAACAGCATTCCCGCACCCAGCACCAGTCCCGTAATGTAGGAACGGCCTGTGCCCAGCTTAACAATCAGCCAGGTGGCTGCCAGCAGCAGGAGGGCATAAACGGCACCCAGCAGGCGAATATCGAAATAGCTGCCGTGGAAAAGGCCGGAAATGAGCCTTGGCACCAGCACCAGAAAAATTTGCGACGAAGGATAAAACCCCCGAAACAGATTATCATAAGAAAATCTGGAATGGCTGAAGCTGAAAAAGCGGTCAGCATAACCTTCCACAGCCTCATAGTAATTCAAGCCGATCGTATTCATCATACGCAGAAAGTCGCCATTGTCGGCAACTCCGACGAACGGCTTCAGGAACAGCAGATAAATAATCAGCCCGCCCCCGGCAAGAGCCGCCAGTACCTCTGCCTTCAATAGTCTTTTCATAGTCTCCCCCTAGCGCTGCGGAAGCAGCTTCACATATTCATCAGACAGGCCCATCAGCTTCAGAATATAGTCATAGTCTTGTTTGTATGAACTGAAATCCTTCACAGGCTCCAGCGTATCCAGCGAAACGGCTTCACCGTCTTCGAAGCCTTTACCCGGCACGAACATAATTTCATCATTAAAAAAGGAACCCGTGGGGAGATAGTAACGCATGCCCACTACATTGTGGTCAACATTAAGCAGATCCTGCCCGAACGCCGTATAACCTTCTTCTTTCAGCGGAATCCCCAGCAAATTGGCCAGAGTCGGAACGAAATCCATTTGGCCTCCGGTCCGGTCCACAACCCGCCCCTGCTCCATGCCTGGAACATGAATAATAAGCGGGATGTTGAATCGGCTGACCCGCGAATCATATTTCGTTCCCAGCGCAGCTTCCACCTGCTCCGGCGGCACATCCTTAGGCTGCAGTCCAAAGTGATCGCCGTACAGCATCAGCACGGTGTTCTCCCACAGCCCGCTTTGCTTCAGTCCTTCAATCAGCGTCCCGATGGCATAGTCAGTGTAATTGATTGCCGTTAAATAATCGCCCAGCATGGTATCCTGCAAATCCTCCGGCAGCGTTATTCTTTTGGCAGCATCAGGGATCTTGAACGGGTGGTGGCTGGAGGCGGTTACCAGCTGAGCATAAAAGGGTGTCCCTTTCTGCTGCAGCTTCGCCAGCTCATCAACCGCTGTAATATACAGCTGCTCATCGGAAGCGCCGAAAGCATTGAAATGATCATTGGTATAATGGCCCTTATCATAATAGCCGTTAAAGCCCAACGCCGGATACAGCTGATTGCGGTTCCAGAACCCCACCTTGTTCACATGAAAGGTGTAAGACTCGTAGCCTTTATCCCGCAAAAGACGGGGCAGACTCGGCAGCTCCCGGTCTCCAAAGCCCGTTGACATCGCAAGCGTGCCTATCGGATAGATCGAGGTATTGCTCATAAATTCAGCATCCGAGGTATTGCCCGGACCAATCTGCTGATAGACATGCGGAAAATAAAAGCCCTCTCCCGCTAAGCGGTTCAGCACCGGCGTTAATTCCTGACCGTCCAGCGACTGATGCAGCGGAAAATTCTGAAAAGCTTCCATCTGGATGACAATTACATTTTTCCCCTTTTGCGAGCCGAACAAATCCGGCACCGTCCCCGGGGCCTTATCACTGTATGGATAAGAAGACTGAAGTTCCGTTACTTTGGCAATGGTATCCTTGATATCTCCGGTTCCAATCAGGCCATTATCCTCCTGGGCTTTGATCGCAGCCACCACTTCGTAATTCAGAAATCCGGCGCTCTCCGCCTGAACCAGCTCATTGGTAATTCCCTTTGCCGCATGTACGGAGTAGACCGACAGCGAAGCGCCGCCTATAATGGCGGCAAGAATGACGATCAGTTGGGCTCTCCGCCCACGGGGAGACCGCCAGCTCCGCACCGGATAAGCTGTACCTCTCCGCCATCTGCGAATCAAGGCGTACAGAATCATGATCACAATATCGGCAAAAAACAGGTAATCAATGTACTCGATTGTCGATTCCACGCTCTCTTTTACCGCAAAAACCTGATTTAGCTCATAGAAAGCCAAATAGGTCGGAACCGACCCGAAATGGTTAAAATAGACACTGGACGCAAACAGCAGCAACGACAATATTCCGTTAAAGCTCCAGTAGACCGCCGTCTTCATCCGTCCCGGTACAATCAGCGCCAGAATCCCCATAATCAGCAGAACCGGAGCAATATCTGCTGCAATCCATTCCCAGGAAATCCGGTCGAAAAACAGTATTCTCAGCAGCAGCAGCTTCAGCCAGATCAGTCCGGCCACAATAAAGAAATGGGCATGCACCAGCCCAATTTTGTTCTCGCTCATTAGTTCTCCTTATTCATCCTTAATCTCTTTTGTAAATTCCACTCTTATTTTCAGTAAAATATCAGATTTCTCTAGTATAGCAATACTTGTTATGTATATCAAAGAGGGATGCGGCCTCATGCAGGCACACATCCCTCTTCATAATATATTGAATTCCACCCTTATTAAGGATTCATCTCCCGCTTCACCTTAAAGCTGTACATGACCCCTTCAAGATTATAGGAGGCCTCGATTGCCGGTGCCGTTCCCCCGCTCTCAAAGGTAATGATCCCTGGCCTCGATTGATTTTTGACCAGCGTGTAGTCCTCCAGCCGAATACCGAATATTCCATCTGCAATAGCCGCAGCCGCACTCTGCAGCTTGGAATTCTCCATGTCCAGCAGCTTCCGGTCCTGTTCGGCGAGCTTCTTGAGATCAGATGACTTGGCTATGAACAAGGATGAATCAGAGACTTCCATGACTTCTTGCGTAGCATCATTGAAAGTTATAACAAATGAGGGAAAAGATACATCCGGGCCATAAAATAAAGTGATTTCATCGTCCACTCCCTCTCCGGTGTAACGGGAAGCCTTACTCAGCTTATCCGTGCCGCCGCTTCTAAACAAACCAAGCGCATGCAGCCCGGCCTGTTTCATTTTATCCGCGATCTCATTCTGGCCTACCGCAAAGTAAGCCCGGTCATATTTCCCGTTCACATAACCAATCTGCGCCTCTTCCGAGAACAGGTTCTCGCTCACCTGCGCAGCCTGATTAGGGACACGCCCGTAATCCACAAACCGTGTCAACCCATCCGCTTTGAACTCGCCCTTATAACCCAGTTCCCGCAGTTTCTCCTTGGCCTTGCCCAGCATATCGTCATCAATTTCTTCAGCAGCAAATATAGCGCTCATACTGTACATCATCACTTGCCCTGTCTCCGTGCTGACCCAGATATTGGCGTAATAGTCGCCGTCCTTAAAAATAATGCGGACCTGATCTGCTCCTACCTGCGGCTCTATGCTCTCGAAGGGCAGCTTCTTGCCAAGCTGCTCCTGCATCGTCTTCTCTGCCGTCTTGATCATCCCGGCCTCCGTAACGTCAGCGGTTTCTTCATGCTGATAGGAAGGACCGGCGGTGTTTCCTTCGCCAAAAGGTCCGGTTCCCAGGTAAAACACCCCTGCTCCCACAAGCAGCAGGACTCCGGCAGCGGCTATGCCCGCACGGAATTTAAATCCTTTCCGTTCCTGGTGCGGCTCGCCTTCCTTCACCCGGCGCATAACCTTACCGGCATGCACATCCGTAAATTTCGCCTCTTCGAATGGCCCTTTTCTAGCCCGTTCATACCACTCAGGCTCCCGTTCCCGCATCACTCCAACCCCCTTATACTTTCCTGGACTTTACGCCGCGCACGGTGCAGTCTGGATTTGACGGTTCCCGGAGATAACCGGGTCAGCTCGGCAATTTCTTTTACCGACAGCTCCGCTCTTAAATCGAGCACCAGCACTTCACGGAATTTATCCGGCAGCTTCATAATAATGCTCCAAATGTCGTCGATATGGCGGTTGCCGAGATACTCCATCTCCGCCGAACGGGTAATGCCGGTCTGTTCCAGCACGAACCCTTCATTGCCGGAGCCGGAAGGACTCAGAGTTTGAACTCCGCCCCACAGGCCTGACCGGAAGAAACGTGATTTGCGGTAGGAAAACACCGTATTGCGCGCAATCGTGAGCAGCCACGCCTTCAGTGAGGAAGTTCCCCGGTAGGTCCCGATCCGGTAATAGCATTTGACGAATACCTCCTGCGCCAGATCATCCGCCTGTTCGGAATTGCCGGTGAGATAATAGATATAATGCCAAATACCCTCGCCATACAGGCTCATGATTCGCCTCAGCTGTTCTTCATCCATTGTTTCTGCAGCTTTAAGATTATCGAGTTCCAATATATTCACCTCACTACATATGACCTCACTGCCAGCTAACGGGTTCCCGTTTGGCAAAATTTCTTTATGGATACAGCAAAAAAAACGGAAGGCCGCAGCCTCCCGCCAAATGATAGGGTTGATCAAACATTGAAATAAGTGCTAATTCTCAAATTATTGAACATTCTTCCATAAATTATAACGTTTTCCGATTCAAACGGTCAATGCTTCAGCCCAGCGGAGAGTGCGCCAGCAGTCTTTGAATAGAACGGTTGGCCTCATGCAGCACAACCTCCTTATCTACCGTCTTCAACAGGCCATGATCCATCACGATTTCACCGTCGATGATTGTCGTCTCCACATCTGCCCGGGTGGCGGAATAGACAATACGGGAAATCGGATCTACATCAAAGGAGGGGAAGGTATGAAAGTTGTAGAGGTTGAGAATCGCCAGATCGGCTTTTTTGCCTACCTCGATGCTGCCGATCTTGTCTTCCATGCCTACCGCCTTGGCCCCGCCGATGGTTGCCATCCGGAAGACACTTCTTGCATCCATCGTGGTCGGCCCATGCTGCGGTTTCTGGATGATCGCGGCAAGCCGCATCTCATTGAACATATCCAGGTTATTGTTGCAGGGCGCACCGTCCGCACCTAGACTGAGATGGATGTGGGTCTCCAGCATCCCCGGTGTATCGGCGATCCCGGAAGCCAGCTTCAGATTGGAGCCCGGACAGTGGCTGACATGCACCCCGCGGTCCCGCAGAATCTTTTTCTCCTCGTCATCCAGCCATACACAATGCGCGAGAATCAAGCGATCATTCGCCAGCCCCAAATGATCGAGGTAGACGACATTGCGCATGCCGGTCATCGCCTGGACAATCTCGATCTCCCCCAAATTCTCTGAAGCATGGGTATGCACCTTAACTCCATAGCGCGCCGACAGATCCCGCACTTCCTTCAGCAGCGGCTCCGTGCAGGAGATGACAAAACGCGGCGAGAAGGCGTACTGG
Organism: Paenibacillus sp. FSL H7-0357; assembly: GCF_000758525.1. NCBI lineage: Bacteria > Bacillati > Bacillota > Bacilli > Caryophanales > Paenibacillaceae > Paenibacillus > Paenibacillus sp. FSL H7-0357. Next base: position 6,251,837 of record NZ_CP009241.1, read on the forward strand.
ATCCGGCCCCCGCCATAGCCATGCCATTTCTCCAGCAAATCCACGCTCTCCTGAAGAGAAGCAGCCGTCTCCTCCTGCAGAGCTGCCGGAACCTCGTCATTCTTCTGATCCATCATCACCTTGCCGGACAGGGCGCGTATGCCGCTCTTGGCTATGGCCTGGAAAGCATAATCCGTATGGTTCACCGTCTCCATATCCACAATAGTCGTTGTGCCGCTGGAAATCAGCTCCCCTATGCCCAGCATGGCGGAGTAATAGAGTGATTCCTCATCATGCGCCGCTTCCAGCGGCCAGATCCGCTTGCGCAGCCAATCCATCAGCTCCAGATCATCGGCTTTGCCGCGGAAGAGCGTCTGGCATAGATGAATATGCGTCTGTACAAAACCGGGAATGACCGTACGGTTCTTCGCGTCAATGACCCGTTCACCGTCCTGCGGCTGCAGCCCGCTGCCGATTTCCACAATCAGGCTGTCCTTAATGCGGATATCCCCGTAAAGAATCTCCTCCTGCTTGTTCATCGTAATAATCTCCGCATGTTTGATCAGTATGTTCGCCATGGTCCGATTCCCCCTTGTCAGATAATAGTTAGCTGCTGCAGATAACACAAAAAGGCCACAAAAATATGCCGCAGCATATTTTCGTAGCCAGAAATTTACGGTTCCCGGTAGAGACCCTTAAACCAATTATTAAGGATATACGAAAGAAAAGACTATTCAATTGCTTTCTGAATAGTCCCATCATAAAGTAAGGATAAGTTTGTTGTCAACTAAAGTTACATATAAATGCGGAAATTCTTAAAAAAATGATGAAAATAACCTTAAAAAGTCAGTGAAACCCTCTTTAACGTTAACTAACATTACATAAAATACGTTTTTGCAGGAAATGTTCCTTAAGCTTGTCCGTCCAGTTTCGCCGCGCCTTCCAGCACCTTCTCGAATACCGGGAAATTCGCTGTGCGGCCGGGGAACGAGACTTCACCCCTGCGCTCATAGCCAAGTCTGGGATATAAGCTAAGCGCTATGGTATTCTTCATATATGTATCCAGCCGGATGCTGCTGTATCCGCAGTTCACAGCATGCTCCTCGGCAAAAGCGGTCAGCTTCCGCGCGATGCCCTTGCCCTGCACCTCCGGATGAACAGCCAGGCGATGCATGATTAAATGCCGTCCCTGCTCCTGCGACCAGCGAATCTCCCCGTACTGCTCCGCCTGATTCTCATCCAATACAATAATACCCGCAATGGCTTCATTGTCGATATAGACATACAGTGTGCCGCGCTCGATATCGAGACCGATAACTTCCCGGTTAGGGTAGCTCTCATTCCATTGGTCGCTTCCGCCGGCCTGCATAACCTGTACACATTTGGCAATCAGCTCCATAATTTCCCCGACTTCTTCTCTCAGCGCCTTCCGAATCTTATTACCGCTCATGTGTATCCTCCACTTTCTATCGACATTTGAATCCGGCAAGGATTCTGTAAAGAAGTCTACCATAACCGGAAGTACAATCAATAGACCAGAGCTTTCCAACTGCTCCAGAGCGGGCGGATCAGAGGGAAGCGGCCTATAGAGGAGTAGCGGCGGTTTAACCTTCACCAGCCCTCTAATTGGCCCCTTACCCTTTGGCCTTGGATGTCTCAGCCCAGCTCCAGCTTATGCCCGTCCTCGAAGCCCTTGGCGAAACCGGCGTCGAACCCCACGTTGTATGCTTCGGTGTAGCCCTGCTGAAAGGCGTCTCCCGGCGGCGTTTCCGGAGGGACGCCAAGATCCGGGGGGAGCTGCACTACCTGAGGCGCCGGAGGAGCTTCAACCACTGGGACCACCTGCACGGGTACCATATGCACTGGCGGCTGCACTACCGGCTGAACTATCGGCTGCACAGACGGCTGCACTACCTGGATTTTCTGCACAATCCGGCGGCGTTGTCTTCTCTTCTTGCGCACCAACAGACCTTTTGGGGCTCTGCCATAACGAACTCTGCGGCTGCGGCCTCTGCCGATCCTGGCCTTCCGGGATAGCAACAATGTTCGTCTGCGGGTTCCCCTGCCTGAACGCTTGATAGCTTTCTTCCTCTTCATTCTTCTACTCCTCCTGTACTCCATGCACTCTTGAGATTCCTCCTGCACATGTCTTGCTCAGCCATGGCGCAGCAGGAATCCCCAGTTTGGGCTGATGCAGCGAAATGCCGGACATCATCCGGCACATGGCGCTTTGGTACTGGCTTAGGATTCTGATATTGTCGCTTAGCTTGCGGGCTGTCAGCTCCGATTGCCCCGTTATTTCGGCGATGCTCTCCAAGATCGCGGCGAGTGCGGCCTGGCTGCGGGCAATGGAGCGGATCATCTCCAGCTTGACGGCGTGTTCGGAGAGAAGCCCGCCGCTCATTTGTCGTCGTCCCCGAAATTAAAGCCTTCACCGGACATGCCGCCAAAGCCGCCGCCGCCGCCGCCTTCTTCCTCACCGCTGCCCAGCACTGCCTTTAAATTGCTGTACAGCCCATTCTCCAATTTCGTCAGCCCTTCCACCATTTCCACGATCACTTCATGAATGGAGAGGGATTGCTTCAACTGCTCTTCATGGGTATCGAACGCTCTAGCGTGGATATGATGCTGCGTCCACTGCTTCACCTTTTCCGCTTCCACCGCTTTGGCTTCAAGAATCATCGCGATGTTCCACTGGATAGTAGCGGTCGACTCCAGCATTTGCAGATAAGCCTTTTCTCTGCTCATCTTCCGCCTCCTGCTCTTTTAATCGCTACTCTTCTTCCTGACCGTTTAATTCCTTGATGACTCTGCCTACCCCTTCAGCCATCGCTTCTTCCAGATCGGCTATCGCGTTCAAGTAAGCAATAATATTCTTGTTAACCTGACCGTGGCTTTCTACCAGCCCGCTGAATCCGCCAAAATCAGGCTCCGCATCCGGCAGATCATGGACTATTTGCGACATACGGACGGCAACGTGGCGTTCGGCGTCAAGAATCCGCGCCATCTGTTCGTGCGTATGGGCCATGTGCTGCAGCACTTTTGTTATTTTATTCTGCACCTTCATGTCTCCTTTGCTCAAACGCCCTGCTACAGCATATGCGGCAAGCGCCTTGACGGTGCGGAGAAACGGTGTAACTTTGAGGAGGCCTGAAGACTTTTGCTGAGAATAGGCGGAGATTGACAGCTGCGGAAAGTCAGATTATTCTGAGGATGAAATTGAATTTTTTACCATACATAGATTGGGAATCAGTTCCTGACCGGATTGGAGGTAATGTATGAAACTGGAAGGCAACCGTCTGGATTTGCAGCCTTTAACCGCAGCGGAGCTCTCGCTCGCCACAGAGAATTATGCCGGGCTGAAGCAGGCTCTTGGCCTGAACGCTGGCGGCGCCTCCTTGGACGAGGAAATGCAGTATGCTATGCGGATCAGACATTCCAGAGTGCAGCAGGATGAGGAAAATTACCTCTGGCTGACCAACTGGGCCATTATTCAGCGCAGGCACCAGCAGATTATCGGGTATATCATCCTGAAAGGCTGTCCGAATGAACAAGGCGAGGTCATTATAGGCTACTGCATTGACGAATGGCATTGGGGAAAAGGCTATGCTACAGAGGCAGTGCGGACTATCAGCGAATGGATCTTCAACGATCCCAGGGCGCAATGGATTATTGCTGATACGGAAAAGGATAATTGGGCTTCTCACAAAGTCCTGGAGCATCTGGGCGCGCATATGTACCGTGACACGGGCGATTTGTTCTGGTGGAGAATTGCGCGGCCGGCTAATACTGTATCTTCCATTTCATAATCTGCAGCCAAACCTTCATTTCTTGTACAATGAAAAACACGCCGCCCTTAAGGCAGCGTGTCTTTCAGCTTCTCACCCGCTTCACGCAGTGACTGGAATGTTCCCGCATCACTCCACCATTCCTTAAGCACATCATAGCTGAGCATGCGGTCGGCAGCGTAAATGTTGTTCACATCGGTAATTTCCAGCTCCCCCCTTTGGGAAGGGGACACGCGGCGGATAATATCGAACACGGCCTCATCGTACATATAAATGCCGGTTACACAATAGTTGGTCTTCGGGATCTCCGGCTTCTCTTCGATGTACGCAATCAATGTTGAATCCTCGCCGTCAAATACCGGAACGCCGTATCTACGCGCATCCTCCACCGGCTTCAGCAGCACTTTCGCCGTGCCTTCGGGCTGCTGAAGATAGCTCTGCACGTAAGGCGTCAGATCATCCATAAAAAGATTGTCACCCAGCAGCACGATAAACCTTTCGCCCGGAAGAATAAACCCCTCCGCCAGCTCCAGCGCTTCCGCGATACCTCCTGCGGCTTCCTGAATTTTGTAAGTCAGAGATACGCCAAATTCCGCACCGCTGCCCAAAAAATCGGTATACTGCCCCGCAGACTGCTTGCTGATGACCAGGAGAATATCGGTTATACCCCCCCGGCGCAACCGGTCTATACCGTAACACACCATAGGATATTTGCCGACCGGAAGCAAATGTTTGTTCATAAGCCGGGTCAGCGGATAGAGTCTTGTTCCTTTTCCGCCCGCCAATATGACTCCTTTCACTTACTTTCCTCCTCTTTATCTGTGTCTTTAGTCTTCGGGTCAACATTTCAGAAGAACTGTGCCGGATCCATATGCCATTTATCTATAAAAATCCTGCGGTTTCGCTCCACAAGCTCCTTAAGTGCAGAGGAGTATACCTCCTTGAAGCTCGCGCTTCCTTCATGATGCACCAGGCAATCCCCGGCAATCAGCAGCCGGTAGCCACGCAGCCGGGCGCGGAAGCAGTAATCATCATCCTCATAATGTCCAGGTGAATACCGTTCATCCAGCAGTCCCACAGTGTCCATCAGCTCTCGTTTGAACAAAAAGCATAAGCCCACCAACCGTCTCGTCTCTATCCATTTCGAGGGATCTTGGAGGTTGGCCTGCCGGGCCTCCGCATGAAAACCCGGTATATCACTGTATGCAGTCTTGACCTGCTGCTGGCCGCTGGCATAGTTGGTCACGGGACCGGCAATACCAACATCCGGTGCGCTGTATAGTGCTGCCTTAAGGTTCCGTAGCCAGCCCTGCGAGACGACAACATCATTATTCAGCAGCAGCAGCTCATCGCCTGAAGCGAGTTGCATCCCCATATTGCAGGCAACGGGAAATCCGCGGTTCTCAGGCAGGGAGATAAAGGTTAGATTATTGGTCCGGCAGTACGTGTCGGTACCATCCTTCGAAGCGTTGTCGATCACAATGATTTCATACGGCGTTTCGGTATAGGCCCGGATGGCTTCCACACAGGTCCGCAGCAGTTCAAGTCCGTTATATGTCGGAATAATGATACTGGTCATTGTCATAACCGGTTCCTCCAGGCAGCCATTTGCCGGCGCTGCTCCTGCAGGCGCTCACCGGAGAGCACTCCGCTCGCTTCCCTGTGCGCAATAACCGCCTGCAGCGCTTCCGCATGATCGCCGATAATCAGCTGTTCCACCGCGTTGCCGGCTCCCGTATTCCCTTGGCGCAGCCGGTTATGCTTGATGACATTAACCGTTCCGGCCTTCTCCACCCGCAGCCGATTCAGAATGGAGAGGGCTTGCGCTTTCGGGGGAACCATCAGTTCACGGTAACCGATGGTTTCCAGTGCACGGCGGGACAAGGCATGGGGAACAGCGGTCATGGAGCTCACCCCGAGATCCCTCCGGCCTAGAACCCCGTTTAAATACAGCTTGCAGCGGGTAACATCATCACTTGCGCCAAATGGCGGCAGCAGGCCATCCAGATCATTAAGCGCAACATCAATTCCGCTGTCTACAGCTGCTGCAAAAAGGGCCAGCTGCCGGGCCGGAATGCTCATGTCTCCATCCAGAAAGAGCAGAATATTCCCCCGGCTGAGCTTGGCGCCAAGCGCACGCCCCACATCATGACCGGCCGATTCGGGGCAATGCACGACCGTTGCCCGTGTGCACATTCTGGATTGCTGAAAGCTGTTGTCGCTGCAGCCGTTCAGCACCACGATGATCTCCGCCGGCTCCAGAAGCTCCACCTGCTCCAGGAGACCGGGCAAGGTACGCGCCTCATCTCTTGCCGAGATGATGACGGACAGCAAGCCGCGCAATTTCGGAAGCATCCGCTGCGGTTTCCCGGCAGCGGATGCTTCTGCCGCCGTGCGCCGGACAGCAGAGCCGCGGGCTGCGGATAATCCCGCTCCCGTAAGCCGTTCAGAGGAGCCGCCAGCCCCGAATGAACCTGCTCCTTTTTTATTAGATGCAGACTTCCTGATGCCCGGAATACCTGCTCCGCTCCGGCGGGGAGAAGTGCCGGCGGAAAACGTTCTTCTCCGTTTCGAACGTAATACGGCCTTATAGCCAGTAGCCATTACCTCACCATCTCCCTTCGCCGGGTGCCGTCGCTGAATCCCGCCCTCTCCCCCTTGAGCTCGAGCAGCATAGACACAGCATCGAGGTGATCCCTGAGAATAATCTCCTGCAAGGGGTCCCTTCCGCCGCGCTTGCGGCGGACAGCATTCAGTTTGCCAACAGGCACTTTATGCACTTCCCTTACACTCAAGCCTTCCAGCAATGCGCGGGCATAAGCCAGCGGCGGCCTTGACAATAGACCGCTCCCCAGCACATTAAGCGCCTTGCGGCTGAGCGCATGGGGAACCGCCGTCAGTGAATACCCCTTCAGGTCGGAACGTCCGAGCATAATGTTCAGTGCATACTTGGAGAGCACCACAGGATGCGGAACCCTGCTGCGGACCGGCCCGGAATAATCATTAAGCGCTACATCCGTCCCGCCGCGGATTGCACTTACGAATGGACGCAGCTGCGCGGCGGGAATGACAAGATCCCCATCTGTAAACAGCAGGACCTCCCCTTTGGCCGCATCCGCTCCGACACTTCGGCCAACATCGTGTCCAAGCGGCTGCTCGAAAGAGATGACATGGGCACCCATAGATTTCGCTATTTCCGCCGTTTTATCGGCAGAGCCATTAACAATCACAATAACCTCACAGCGCGGATGAACACCCCTGGCTCCGGCAATCACACTGGCAATCGTCCTGGCCTCATTCATAGCCGGAATAATAACAGACACGTAAGGCTCGGGATGATTCTGTGCAGGACGTACAGCTACGGGCCGCACTGGCCGGGAGTTCCGCCGCGCTGGTCGAGCTGCCCGCCGCCCCGTGCGGCGGGCAGCTGTTCGTTTATGCTTCAAGCTCATCCACCTTCCTTGCAGGGCATACTGCCGGGCTTAGGGTTACATCACAGTCTATGTAATCCGCTTCTCCGGGTAACGGCGGGTGTCTCCCTTCACACACAAATTTGGACAGATGTCATCCATCCCGCATTCAACCGACTTTTTCGGGCGATAAACACAAGTAGAAACGGCTTCGCCGTCCTTAAAAGGACGGTGTCCGTTTCAGCGAGAAATAGAAGGATAATTTATAGCGTGAAGCATATAAATGCTTATATTTGAACAAGAGCGCAGCCGGCGGCTGCGCTCTTATCCGCTTTTTCAGCGGCTCTGTATTTAATCGAATACCCGGTTCTCTGGCGGCTTTGCCGGAGGCGAGCCGAGTGCAATCCAGGATAACACTCCATAGAAATGCTGGGTTTCACGCAGGCGGTTCACCAGGATTACAGCCTCTCCGCCGGCTCTCGTTTTAAGCGAGGCGTGAAAGAACGGCTGGTTCGTCATGGCCACAAGCACATAGCCGGTATGGCCAAAGCTTTCGTCGAAGGAGACAGTGACCTCCACACTCTCTGCATCGCCGTTGAACATGAACGCCGTCATTCCGAACTGCTGCAGCACCTCCCGGTTTCCGGCGCTCTGCACCGGACTGAAGGAGAGATGCTCCGCCCCCACCGCGCCGCGGGCCAGATGGTCACCGGATACCGCGCCGGGAGCAATATGGTAGCCCTGCACACTTTCTTCCTCCAGATGGCGGGATTGAACGGCGAAGGAAGCAATTTTGGTTGCATCCACCGCTTCATCCTGGAGTCCGTCAGTTCCAACCGCACTCTCTGCGAGCTGCTCGGCACCAACACTGCCGGAAGCCAGTTTCGCTCCGGTAATGCTGCCGTCAGGGAGCAGGTCTGCGCTGCGGACCTCTGGGGCCAGATGCTCCAGCTTGATGGTCTCGGGAAGCAGGTGACGCTCCTCCAATACTCCGTCTGCGAGATGTTCACCGTACACGCTCTCCTGCTGGAGATGCTGTGAACCTACCGCTCCAGCCGCCAGCTTCGCGGAGCTGACGCTGCCGTCCGGCAGCAGCTCTGCGCTGCGGACTTCTGGGGCGAGATGCTCTAGCTTGATGATCTCAGGAAGCAGGTGGCGTTCCTTCACTACTCCGTCTGCGAGATGTTCACCATACACGCTCTCCTGCTGGAGATGCTGAGAACCTACCGTTCCAGCTGCCAGCTTCACGGAGCTGACGCTGCCGTCCGGCAGCAGATCGGAGGTCAGGGTCTCCTTCGCAAGATGCTTCAGCGTAATGCTTCCGGACTGGATGTGCCGGCCGTCCACGGCTTCGACCGCAAGATGTCCGCCGTATACACTGCCCGGAGCCAGCTGGAAGGAGCCGACGGAGCCTTGCGCCAGCTTCTTCCCGCCGATGCTGCCGTCAGGGAGCAGTTCTGCGCTGCGGGCCTCTGCGGACAGATGCTCCAGCTTGATAATCCCGGGATTCAGGTGGCGTTCCTCCACCACTCCATCCGCGAGATGTCCTCCGTTCACACTCTCCTGCTGGAGATGCGGCGAACCTACTGCTCCGGCAGCCAGCTTCGCGGAGCCGATGCTGCCGTCAGGGAGCAGGTCTGCGCTGCGGGCCTCTGCGGACAGATGCTCCAGCTTGATAATCTCAAGATTCAAGTGGCGTTCCTCGACCACTCCGTCCGCGAGATGTCCTCCGTTCACACTCTCCTGCTGGAGATGCGGCGTGCCTATCGCTCCGGCTGCGAGCTTCGCGGAGCCGATGCTGCCGTCAGGGAGCAGGTCTGCGCTACGGACTTCTGCGGACAGATGCTCCAGCTTGATAATCTCGGGATTCAAGTGGCGTTCCTCCACCACTCCGTCCGCGAGATGTTCTCCGTTCACACTCTCCTGCTGAAGATGCTGTGAACCTACCGTTCCGGCTGCCAGCTTCGCAGAGCCGATGCTGCCGTCAGGGAGCAGGTCTGCGCTGCGGACCTCTGCAGACAGATGCTCCAGCTTGATAATCCCGGGATTCAAGTGGCGTTCCTCCACCACTCCGTCCGCGAGATGTTCTCCGTTCACACTCTCCTGCTGGAGATGCGGCGAACCTACCGTTCCGGCTGCCAGCTTCGCAGAGCCGATGCTACCGTCAGGGAGCAGATCTGCGCTGCGGACTTCTGCGGCCAGATGCTCCAGCTTGATAATCCCGGGATTCAAGTGGCGTTCCTCCACCACTCCGTCCGCGAGATGTTCTCCGTTCACACTCTCCTGCTGGAGATGCGGCGAACCTACCGTTCCGGCTGCCAGCTTCGCGGAGCCGATGCTGCCGTCAGGGAGCAGATCGGAGGTCAAGGACTCCTCCGCCAGATGCTTCAGTTTGATGCTGCCGGGGCGGATGTGCCGGCCGTCCACGGCTTCGACCGCAAGATGTCCGCCGTATACACTGCCCGGAGCCAGCTGGAAGGAGCCGATGGAGCCCTGCGCCAGCTTTTTCCCGCCAACGCTGCCGTCCGGCAGCAGATCTGCGCTGCGGACCTCTGCGGACAGATGATCAAGCTTGATGATCCCGGAATTCAAGTGGCGGTCCTCCACTATTCCGTTCGCGAGATGTTCTCCGTGCACGCTCTCCTGCTGGAGCTGCTGCGAACCTACCGCTCCTGCCGCCAGCTTCGCGGAGCCGATGCTGCCATCCTGCAGCAGATCGGAGGTCAGGGTGTCCTCCGCAAGATGCTTCAGCTTGATGCTGCCAGAGCGGATATGGCAGCTGTCCACGGCTTCCATGGCAAGATGCCCGCCATATACGCTGTCTGAAGCCAGCTGGAAGGAACCGATGGAGCCTTGTGCCAGCTTTTTCCCGCTGATGCTGCCGTCCGGCAGCAGATCTGCACTGCGGACCTCTGCGGCCAGATGCTCAAGCTTGATGATCTCGGGATTCAGGTGGCGCTGCTCCACCACTCCGTCCACGAGATGTTCTCCGTGCACGCTCTCCTGCTGGAGCTGCTGCGAACCTACCGCTCCTGCCGCCAGCTTTTCTCCACCGATGCTGCCGTCCGGCAGCAGCTCTGCACTGCGGACCTCTGCGGCCAGATGCTCAAGCTTGATGATCTCGGGATTCAAGTGGCGTTCCTCCACGACTCTGTCCGCGAGATGTCTGCCATGAACACTCTCCTGCTGGAGATGCTGCGAACCCACCGCGCCCTTTGCCAGCTTCGCGGAGCTGACGCTGCCGCTCGGCAGCAGGTCGGAGGTCAGAGTCTCCTCTGCAAGATGCTTCAGCTTAATGCTGGCGGGGCGGATGTGCCGGCTGTCCACGGCATCAATCGCAAAATGTTCTCCATGTACGCTGCCCGGAGCCAGCTGGAAGGAACCGATGGAGTCTTCCGCCAGCTTCTCTCCGCCAATGCTGCCGTCCGGCAGCAGCTCTGCGCTGCGGACCTCTGCGGCCAGATGCTCCAGCTTGATGATCTCGGGGTTCAAGTGGCGCTGTTCCACTATTCCGTCGGCAAGATGTTCTCCATATACGCTATCCGGAGCCAGTTGGAAGGAGCCGATCGAGCCTTCCGCCAGCTTTTCTCCGCCGATGCTGCCATCAGGAAGCAGCTCTGCGCTGCGGACCTCTGCGGCCAGATGCTCCAGCTTGATGATCCCGGGATTCAAATGGCGCTCTTCCACCACTCCGTCCGCAAGATGTTCTCCGAATACACTCTCCTGCTGGAGATGCTTCGAACCTACCGCTCCGCCTTCCAGCTTCGCGGAACTGATGCTGCCGTCCGGCAGCAGCTCGGAGGTCAGGGTCTCCTCTGCAAGATGCTTCAGCTTGATGCTGTGAGGGCGGATGTGGCGGCTGTCCACGGCTTCGACCGCAAGATGTCCGCTATATACGCTGCTCGAAGCCAACTGGAAGGAGCCGATCGAGCCTTCCGCCAGCTTTTTCCCGCCGATGCTGCCGTCAGGGAGCAGTTCTGCGCTGCGGACCTCTGCCGTCAGATGCTCCAGCTTGATGATCCCGGGATTCAAGTGGCGCTCCTCCACCGCTCCGTCCGCGAGATGTTCTCCGTTCACACTTTCCGCCTGGAGATTCTCCGAACCTACCGCTCCGTCCGCCAGCTTCGCGGTGCTGACGCTGCCGTCCGGCAGCAGATCAGCGGTCAGGGTCTCCTCCGCCAGATGCTTCAGCTTGATGCTGTGAGGGCGGATGTGGCGGCTGTCCACGGCTTCGACCGCAAGATGTCCGCCATATACACTGCTCGGAGCCAATTGGAACGAACCGATCGAGCCTTCCGCCAGCTTTTCCCCGCCGATGCTGCCGTCCGGGAGCAGCTCTGCGCTGCGGACCTCTCCGGCCAGGTGATCCAGGGTGATTTCTCCCTGCTTGATATGACGGCCTTCCAGTGAATCCTCCGCCACATGACTGGTGCCAATACTGCCTGGAGACAGATGGAGGGAAGATACGGCACCTTCGGCCAGCTTGGAACTGCTAATGCTGCCATCCTGGATTTGAATCGATGAGATAGAGCTAGGAATAATGTGCCCGTTGCCAATAGACATCGGACGAATATGTGCGCCGCCGACACTTCCCGGGGCAAGATGTCTGCCTTGGACAGCCGTGTCGCTGATCGACGCAGGGCTAACCGACCCTGGTGTCAAATGCTCCGCAGCCACCGATAAGGCTGCCAGCTTGGCGGAAGTAACACTGCCATCAGCCAGCTTGGTGGAGGTGACCGCCAGATCACTGAGCTTATCCGTTGAGACACTCTCCGGCGATAGCTTCAATGAAGTAACCGCATGATCGGCCAGATGATGCGGCTGCACGGCACCTGCGGCGAGATGTACTTCCTTCACCGCGCCGGAGGCAAGCTTGTCGCCCGAGACCGAGCCGGACTGCAGAGCCGAATTCGTCACGCTGTTCTCACCAAGATGTCTGCGTTCTATGGCGCCCGGCGCCAGATGTTCAGAATCCACTACGGCATTCTGCAGTACACGGGCGCTGACACTGGCATCGGCCAGATTTTTTTCCTCCACCGTACAGAAGGCGATATGTTCACCACTCACGGCTTCACGGGCAATTGCGTTTCCGGTGACCGCACCTGCAGCCAGCTTGCCGGCATGAATGCCCCCGTCCGCCAGCTTGGCGGCGGTAATGCTCTTCGCGCGCAGATGCTCTCCAGCCACAGCTTCGCTTGCCAGCTGTTCTCCGGTAACTGCACCGGATGCGAGATGAGCCGTCAGCACCGACTGGCTTTGCAGCTGCTCCGATCCGACCGATTCCTTGGCTAAGTGGGACTGATCTATAGCTTCACGCTGCAGATGGAGCGAGGTCACAGCCTGCATGGCAAGCTGCGGTCCGCGTACTGCGGATTTGGCGATATGCCGTGTAGTGACCGCTTCATCCGCCAGTTTATTCGGCAGGATGCTCTGATCGGCGATTTTGGAGGAGGTGACCGCCTGCTCCACGAGCTGTACCGTCCCTACCGCACCTTCCGCCAGCTTCACAAAAGAAATGCTGCGGTCCGCCAAATGGCGGGCAGTGATTTCTCCGTCGCCGATATGGGTGCCATTTACGCTTTCCGGACTTAGATGCTGGCTGCGTACAGCCTTCTCCCCCAGCTGCCGCGTGCCTACTGCGGCATCCGCAAGATGTCCGCTGTCAATGCTGCCGGACTGGAGCTGCTCCTTGCCGATAAGACGGCCGGCAAGCTGCTCAGGCCCGATGGCTCCCGGCGCCAGATGTTTCGCCGTGATGACGCCTTCGCTCAAATGGCGGCCCTCAATCACGGCATCGCCCAGTTTGGCTCCGCTGATTTCGCCGTCGGCGATTTTATCGCCGGACACCGCCTCGTCAGCCAGTTTGGAACGGTCGATACTTCCGTTCGCCAAATGTCGGCTGACAATGGTGCTGCTTAGAATTTTTTCGCCGGTTATGGTTCCATCTTCCAGCAAGTCGGCAGTAATCAGCAGCTCGCTCAAATGACGGCTGGCAATGGACCGGTCGGCAATTTGTTCTCCCCCGATGATCCGGTCAGCCAGCTTCTCCGGGCCGATGCTTCCGTTCTTCAGCTTCTCGCCGCTGATCGAATGATCCAGCAGCTTGCCGCCGTTCACACTTCCTTCCGCCAGATGTTCGCCAGTTATCGATTCGGGGGCAATCTTCGAGGACGTTATCGCCTTGTCCGCGATATTGATGCTCTGCACCGCATAATCCTGCAGCCAGGGAGTACCGATAATCCCGAATTTCAGCTTAGAGCCGTCAATGGTGCGCGGAGCAATCTTCTGGCCGGTAACGGCCGCATCGCACAGATCATCGGTATATACGGGCTGCAGGCGCTCTTTTTCCAGAACAGGCAGAACGGGCTCGGGCGCGTGGACAACCACCTCCTCAATCTGGAGTGTTTCTTCTGCTGCCGGCACCTCCAGCAATTCTTTATCCGGGGCGGCAGGTACGGCAGGTACGGCAGGTACTGCAGGTACGGCAGGTTGTGCCGGCTCTGCAACAACTTCTACCGTGCCCACACCACTAACCTGCAGGGCCCGGTCTGGCGGATCCACCGTCTCGCTGACGGGTGCTTCAAATCCCCCTAGCACCCTTGGACTGCTTCCCAGCATACTCAGTTCTTTTTTATTGGGATTATCCACGTAGTAGAGTCGCTTCTTGGAACTGTGTTGTTGATTCCTTCTGGAGCTCTTCACAAGCAGTCTCCTCCTTCCATCTGTTGTTTCTTCTAGGCATCATATGCAGTCCAGTGGGCGGATGACACCATTTGCAGTAAGGCTGCCTATAATCAATCTGCAAGTAAAGCGGCTTCGTCTATCTTTTGAAAAAGGGCTTCTGCCGCCGCGCATTCGTCCACCCTGAAGGCCACGTACAAACATACAATGAGAACATAAGGGCTACAGCCGTAACTACAGAAGATAACGGGAGGAACGAACATGGGGCAAAAGCTCGTGGGAATACTGCTAAATGCCGCTATGCACCGGGGCGTTCCCCGGTTAAAAACGGGACAGGAGTCGCTGGAGAGCTATGAGGAGGCGGCTGCCGCATACGGATTGACCCCCTGCTTTTTGAAGCTGTCCGACATTGATACGGAATCCGGATACAGCATCGCTTATATCAAGGGGGTCCAGGGATATCGCAGAGCCGTAATCCCCACACCGGGTGTAATCCATAACCGGGCAATTTACAGCCAGGACAGCAGCGGAATCGAGCGGCTGCTCCGGCAGGGCCTTTTGATATACAACACATGCAACCGTTACGGGAAAGAACAGATTCACGGGCTGCTGGAACAAAACGAAGGCCTGCAGAGCTATCTGCCCGTTACAACAGCGGGGCTCCCGGGTCTGAAGGAGATGATGGACCTGTACCCCGACCTCATCCTCAAACCGTGCCGCGGCAGTATCGGCAAAGGGGTGATGCGTCTTACTCACTACAGCGGACGGAGCTGGACCTGGAGTTATCTGCCTTCACGTTCTAGCCGATGGGTAAGCACCTTCGTGGATCAGGATGCTTTGCCAAGGATGCTTCGGGCGCGTCTCGCCGCTGAATCCTATCTGGTACAGGAACGTATCCCGCTGGCTGAAATCGGCGGACGCCCCTTCGATCTCCGGGTCACGGTGCAACGCGGCTGGGGAGGAACTTGGCAGGTGACCGGCATGTTTGCGAAGCTGGCCGCTCCTGGCGGGTTTGTATCCAATATCGCACGGGGAGGCGAAGCGCTCAGCGCCTCATATGTGCTGGATCAGGCCTTCCCGGGGGAAGCAGCAGCATACCTTCGAATGACAGTGCAGACTCTCAGCCTCGCCATCGCACGCGAGCTGGAGCACAGTCTTCCCGGGCTTGCCGACATCGGGCTGGATATCGGCATCACCCGGAACAGACGGATTTACTTCATTGAATGCAATGGCCGTGACCAGCGTTATGGCTTCCTCAAGGCAGGACTCAGAGGAACCTGGAAAGAAAGCTACCGCAGGCCAATGGCTTACGCCCGCTTCCTGCTCGAAGACGCCTCCCGGTATAACTCTTATTGATTTGTCTCCTATTCTATGTCAATATAATTCAGAGCGGATAAGGCCCCGGGTATGGGGCCTTGTTGCTGCATGATGGAAGGGAGATGTTCATGGTTAAACAATTGCTGCGGCTGATGACGGAACTGTCCTCGCACAGATGGCTTTCCCGGTTGATGGGGGCTTTTTCCCATAGCAGACTCAGCCGTTTTTTGATCCCGGTATTTATTAAGTCCTATCATATTCCCGCAGCTGAAGCGGAGAAGCAGTCCCGACAATATCGTACGCTTAACGAGTTTTTCAGCCGGCGGTTGAAACCGGGGATGCGCCCTGTCGCAAGCGGGGACGATGCCGTAGCCAGTCCGGTGGATGCGATGATTACCGCCATGGGTGAGATTCATTCCGGAACAATTTTGAATGTAAAAGGACAGGATTATGAGCTGGAAGAACTGCTTAACCACTCTCCGCACCTGGAGCTGTACAAGAAAGGCTTTTTCTTCGTGCTCTACCTGAGCCCTACGGATTATCACCGGATTCACGCGCCTCTCACCGGGCGTAAAGTCGAGAGTGATCATATCCGCGGCCGGGCTTATCCTGTCAATGAATTCGGCATGAGACATATGAAGGGTGTGCTGAGCCGCAACGAACGTCTTATTACTTATATCGCGGGAGCGAATGGGGAAGCAGCGGTTGTAAAGGTAGGCGCAATGAATGTCAGCAGCATCCGCTACACCGATGAACAGGCCATGGAATGGCAAATCGGCGATGATCTGGCTTATTTTGAATTCGGCTCAACCGTAGTACTGCTGCTGGAGAGCGGCACCTTTACCCCAAGGGCCGGGCTGACAAGCGAGACCAAGGTCAAGATGGGAGAACTGCTGGGAACCTTGCAGCGTCATCTTTAACATTTCATCCTAACCTAACAACGAACATATAAGGGTACTCCGCAAGCCTTGAACAGGGCCGGAGTATCCTTTTTCATAGAGCTGATATTTATTGCAAATTTTAATCATTTGGTTGATGTTTCCTCTTGAATCACAACATGATCCCTCCGATATACATGTAGAACCATACATACATCAGGGGGAACTTTTACATGAACAAATCGAAAGACCGGCTTGGCAAATTCACTAACTTATCTTTAAGGATCAAGCTTCCCGGGCTGATTACCCTGTTGGTAATCGCCAGTGTGCTGGCTATATCCGTTTCAGTGTACAGCTTGGGCTCGGAACTGCTGCTCAAAAAAAGCAAAGACGAGATTACCGCCAACGCCGACCGGATCGGAGAAGGCTTATGGACTGCCGTGCAGCTGCAGAAGGAGGCTTCCTATCTGATTTCATCGCAGGAATTGTTCCGCGCGCTGTTGAATCTGCGGGAGGAGGGAACGTTGTCCGAAACTGAGTTCTTTTCCGGGAAGAACCCTTATTACAGTGCCTCCAATGAGAAGCTTGCCACAATCCTGAAGAATACAAGGGGCAGCCAATCCATGGTCGTCCTTGATGCCAAAGGAATCATTGTTGCCGGAAGCAATAAAGAGACCGTCGGCGAATCACGCTCAGACAGGGAATATTTCCAGAAATCCATAAAAGGCGAAGCTTTTATCAGCGATGCCACAGTATCCCAAAGCACAGGGCAGTTGATTATAGCTTTTTCCCGGCCGATTAAAGATTTAAGCGGCAAGGTGATCGGCGTGTATTCATCCAACATGAGCTCCGAGTTTTTTATAGATAAATTAGGAAAAATCCAAATTAACGGCCAGGGCCAGATTGAAATTCTGAGCCGGAGCGGAATCGTGCTGTACAATTCGAAGGATGAGAAAAGAATCGGATTAAAACCCGAAGGTACCGAAGCTCTGCTTAACCTGCAGGCGAAAGACGATATCCTCACAGGAGAAAGTGATCTCGGAACAGAATATCTCCGGTACAACAAGATTCCAGATGCCGACTGGATAGTATCGGTCATTGATTCTTACGAGGATATCAAAATGCCGATTATGTCCATGCTTAAGCAGATTGTTGCCATTTCCATACTGGCCGTGCTGCTCGTCACTGCGATAGGTCTGATAGTATCCAGATCGATCACACGGCCGATTGTGCAGCTGAGCAAATTGTTCAGACAACTGGCCTCAGGCGACCTGCAGGTTACTGCCACGGGAAAATATAATAGTGAATTCAAGGAGCTTGCCGACAGCTTTAATACGATGGCTCAGCAGAACAAATTGCTGATTACGAATATGAACACCTCCATTTCCGTGCTTAATTCAAGCACCAAGGATCTGGACGAGTCCTCCAAGCAGACAGCCAAATCGATCGGCGAGACAACGGTAACCACTGCAGAAATTGCCACAGCCATAGAGTCGCAGGCGCATGATACCGAGACGATTGTGGATAAATTCCTCAGCTTCGGCGAGAAATTCGTCTCCATGAATGCAAAAGCCCAATCCGTCAAAGAGCGGGCCGATGAAATTATTGAAGTCTTCCACAGCAGCAATCAGGTTGTAGAAGAGCTGTCCAATATCAGCGAGCAAAACGATGAGGAAGTGCAGAAAATCTCTGCGATTACCCTGAAGCTGCAGGAAAGCTCGAGCAGTATCGGCCAGATCACGGGAGCGATCAGCAATATCGCCAAGCAGACAAATCTGCTTGCACTGAACGCCTCTATCGAAGCGGCAAGGGCCGGGGAATATGGACGGGGATTTGCCGTAGTTGCCACTGAAATCCGCAAGCTGGCTGAACAGAGCTCCATCCAGTCCAGTGAAATCAACGGGATCATCGGGCAGAATCTGGCTTTCGTACAGGAAAATCATCAGAGCGTGCAGCAGATTAAGGATATTTCCACGCAGCAGGACGAATATGTAGGCAGAACCCGGCAGGCCTTCCATGCCATTCACCAGAATATTACGGACATCACCGAACAGATTAAGAGCATGGCTGATGACATTGCCCTTATGCAGCACGACAAGGACGAAATGCTGGAATCCACGCAGAATCTGTCTGCATCGGGTGAGCAGGTTTCGGCTTCGGTTGAAGAGGTCACAGCAACAATGCATGAGCAATCTTCCATGGTTCACCGTTTAGCCGATATGGTCGAAACAATTGACGGTTTAACCAAAAGCCTGGCGGAGGCTGCCTCCAAATTCAAATTGGAATAGCAGTACATCTTCACCGGAAAGCAGCAAAAGCAGCAGGTCTCTGTTACAGAGACCTGCTGCTTTTGGGTTTCATGAATGATTTCGTTTAGACAACGCCCGAATATCGCTACTCCGTTACCTTGCTCTGGTTAGCCACCTCACGGGCTTTGGCCTGCACCTCTTCGGGCACGCCGAGATAGAAGCGGCTGATCGGCTTCACATCGTCATCCAGCTTATAGACCAGCGGAACACCGGTCGGAACATTAAGGTCGAGCAGCGCTGTCTCGTCAATGTCCTCCATAAATTTGATCAGCGCCCGCAGGGTGTTGCCATGTGCCGAGATCAGCACCCGCTCTTTCTTCCGGATCAGCGGCACAATCCGCTTGCCCCAGAAATCGCCGACGCGGTGAACGGTATCCTCCAGGCTCTCGCCGCGCGGGATATCCCCGGAGCGCACCTCCTTGTAGCGGATATCGTTTCTGGCATAACGCGGGTCATCCGGCTCCAGCAGCGGCGGACGGACCGACAGGCTGCGCCGCCAGATATGAAGCTGCTCTTCACCATATTTCACCGCAGTCTCACTCTTGCTCAGCCCCTGCAGCGCACCATAATGGCGCTCATTCAGCTTCCAGGATTTCTGTACGGGAATCCACAGCAGATCCATCTCTTCCAGCACATAATTAAGTGTCTTGATCGAACGTTTCAGTACAGAAGCGAAGGCTAGATCGAACGTGTAGCCTGCTTCTTTTAACAGCTTCCCGGCCGCTTTGGCCTCTTCTATTCCCTTTTCCGTCAGATCGGGATCGCTCCAGCCTGTGAATAAGTTCTGACGGTTGTACTCGCTTTCCCCATGCCGTATCAATACGATTTCATACATGTTCTTTCTCCTTCCTTCAGCCATTGGTTTGGTCATTTTTTCTACTGCTCAGTATATGAATTCAGCTGCTCACCGATGTTTTCTCAGGGTTGGGCTGAACAATTGTACGCTCATACAAAAACCTCTTTATCCTTATGCCCCTGCATAGATAGAAGAATACACCCCAGTACCGCAAGACAGTCCCCTGTATCTTCTATTCAGAAAGAATCCGCTGTACCCTTTTCTTCTACATGCCAGTCTATGAACCATGAACCATTCAAAAAACCGGACGCCGCAAGGCCCCGGTTCTCCGCTTGTATTTGATACTGCCCTTGTTGTCAGAACCAACAGTCTGTAGCTGCCATGTTATTCTGCTTCAAGCGTCTCCAGCGGTTTCGAAAAACCCCGGCGCCTCCACCTTTACATTCACTATTGCATATTCTGCGTCCTCTAAACATCAGTTATGTTCTCCCTTCCAAGCTGCTATGTAAATCCTCGCATACAAAGTTGCAACGTATTTACCCTTGCAGCAAAAAGCTGAAACAAAAGGAAGAATCAGCGGATTTCAGACGGACTTTTCCCCGTATGCTGCTTGAACTGGCGGCTGAAAAAGAAAATATCGCGATAGCCCAGTGCATCGGCCACCTCGGTGACATTCATCCCGGCATATAGCAGCAGGTGCTGGGCCCGCTCAATCCGGGCACGGATGACATAGGACTGGACCGAGGAACCTGTAATCTCTTTGAATTTGATCGAAAAATACCGTGGCGACAGCCCCGCCCGGGCTGCCAGATCCTCTACCCGGTGCGCCGCTCCGGGATGCTGGCTGACGTAGTTGGCCACCTCGTGGATGACCTCAGCCAGCTGATTGCTGACATGCCGCTCTACCGGCATCACCCGGTCCTCGCGCAGCAGATGAATCATCAGCTGCTTCAAGATCAGCCGCCCCTCCTCTTCTGCAGCGTAGGTCTTCACCAGGAACAGGCGGACATAACGGGCGAGCAGATGCTCGAATTCCACTGTTTCGGTCAATTCACGGTAAGGCTGGGGAATATCCGTGACCTCTTCGGTTACGTCAAAATGAATGTATGTAAGCACTAGCGGCTTTTGCGGATTATGGGTCGCATACGTAAAGTCGCCCGGACGGAACAGGAAGCAGCTTCCCTTTCCTACCTTGAAAGGCACTCCGCTGCGCACAACCGTACCTTCTCCGCTCCAGACATAGAACAGATCATAATTTTGCAGCGGCTTCTCTCTTTTTTGCCACTTCCAGCCCGGTTCGCAGACAATTTTCGCCAGGGCAGGCAGGATCACAAAAGAGGACGGCGATGCATGCAGCATAATATTTCCTCCTAAATTTTTGGTGAGCGTTACCTCACTGAATTAGCTTCGACAAAAAATCACTTCGAAAGCATATGCTTAAGTTTTGTAAGCATACATTTTCCTTACTCTTATAATACCTTGTCACGTGTATTTTTGCACATCCTTCCAGGCCAGAAGCAGGCGGTCCACCCCTTCTTCCAGTGCCTCAGCATCGAGATGGGAAAAAGAAAAGCAAGCCGCCGGACTACCCGGGCCTATCCGGTACAGTGCTGCGTCGCGGAAGTCTGTGCCTCGCTGCAAAGCCGCTTCCCGGAAGGCGGAATATTCCTGTTCCGGGCGCAGCCACCGGGCATAAATATGCAGGCCGGAATCGCCGGGCAACGGCTGAAAGAGCATTCCGAGCCGCTCATTCAGAAGCGTACGGAAAATGCGGGCACGCTCCCCGTATATGCGCGTCATCCGCCGCAGATGGCGGCTGTATCCGCCAGTGCTCATGAACCGGGCCAACGCCCGCTGCTCAAGCTGCGCGCCTGGAAGCGGCTCATAAAGCGCCTTGGCCGCTGTCACAGGACCCACCAGCGAAGGCGGCAGCACGGCGAACCCGAGTCGCAGCCCGGAGAACATGCTGTTGGAGAAGGAGCCGATATACACCACCCGGTCCTCCCGGTCGAGCGCTTTCAGCGGTTCAATCGGCCGGCCGCCCCAGCGGAACTCGCTGTCATAATCATCCTCGACAATGACTGCCTCCTGCCGCCGGGCCCATTCCAGTAAGCTGCGCCGCCGGTCGAGCGGCAGTACCGCTCCCGTGGGGAATTGGCGGCTTGGCGTCACAAACAGCAGCCGTGCTGCCCAATCCTCGGGCACAAGCCCGCTCTCGTCAACCCGTCCCGGCAGCAGCTTACCGCCGCCAATCTCCACTGCCCGGCGGATGCCATGAAATCCGGGATCTTCCACAACGGCAGGTTCCCCCGGTTCCAGCAGCAGCTGCACCAGAAGAACAATGCCCTGCATCGAGCCGCTGAACAGCACGATCTGCTCCGCATCGGCTCTGATTCCCCGGGTAATCCGCAAATGGGCAGCTATTGCCCGCCGCAGGCTCTCCTCCCCTTGCGGCGGACAATAGCCCTCCAGCATCCCGCCTCCCTTGCCTCCGGCATAATTCAGTGCGCTCCGCCACTCGCCGTAAGGAAAATGTTCAATCCGCATGCCACTGCTGCGAAAGCTGATGGCATCTTCACCAGTCTGCCCGTAGATGGAAACCTGGCGCTCCATCAGGCGCTCTCCCCAAGAGGAAAGCGGGATCGCTACAGGTTCAAGGAATTCCCGATCAGGTGTGCGAAATTCCTCACCTGCCGGATTGAGTCCAGCGCCGACCCTTGGCAAGTCAACCACCTGATGATCGGTTGAATCCTCCCTGTATACCGGCTCTCCCCCGGCAGCAGGAAAAAAGCTGTCATCTGAAACAAAGGTGCCCCGGCCCTTCTCAGTCTTGATGTAACCGTCAGCCAGCAGCATGTCATATACCTGTGATGCTGAACCGCGCGACACAAGATACAGCCCGGCAAGCTGTCTTGTTGACGGCAGCCTTGTCCCCCCGGGAAGTATCCCCTCCAGGATCGCTGCCCGGAACGCATGATATAACGCTAGATATTTATAACGGTGGATGGCCAGGTACTGGTCATATGGCAGTGTGAAATTCATCTCCCCACCCTTTCCTCAAAAGTGGACTATTAAAATAACTCTAAACCGGTCCTTTTTCATTGTCAATTTATCAACTATTCTAAGTAAACAATTACTCAAGGTGAGTACTCCGCCACTATGATGAAAAGGACGTGTATTATGCGCAGAAAAGAATTTAAGATAGAGCAGGAAGAAGAAGTGGCTCAATTTTTGCAAGGAATGAGCTTTGGTTTTCTCGGTACAAGCGATGAACAGGGACAGCCGCGGGTCACTCCGCTGAATTTCGTCTATATGGAGGGCTGCTTCTATTTCCACGGCAGTCATGCCGGAGGCAAAATGGAGAGCATCCGCCAGCAGGCGCGGGCCTGCTTTACCGTTGCCGACGAATACGCGCTAATCCCCTCTTATTTCAGTGATCCCCATCTCGCTTGCCCTGCCACGGCCTATTTTAAAAGCGTAACTGCTTATGGAGTGGCCGAACTTGTGGAGGCGTCCGCCGAGAAGGCTGCTGTATTGTCCCGGTTTATGAACAAGCTGCAGCCCGAGGGCGGCTTTGATCCTATTGATGCCGAAGATCCGAAATACCGCTCGCGGCTGAAGGGTGTTGCGGTCGTACGAATTGTTCCGGATGAGCTGACAGCCAAATTTAAGTTCGGCCAGAATCTGAAAGAAGAGGAACGGTCCGGCATCACCAGGGGTCTGGAGGAGAGAAACGGAGAACGCGATGCCGAAACGATAGAAATGATGAAAAAATACTGCCCCCACCATAGCTGACTTAAGTAGAGCACCGAAACGAATTACAGCTTGGCTAACGCCGCTGAAAATATTCTAAAAGTATTTATAAAATGGCTGCTTTCATCAGTGACGGCTGGGAATCACGGTGATATAATGTTAGGCAATGTTAACGTATATATCCCAGAAGAATACCGGAAGGATGAAACTGATGAATCCACTGGCTGGACAATTAAACGAAAGCATCAAGGCAGGCAATGAACATGTGTACGATATGCTCTCCGATCTTGGCAAGGCGATCTATTTTCCTAAAGAGGGCATCCTGAGCCAATCTGCAGAAGCAACAGCTCACGCCAAGAAATACAATGCAACCATCGGTATTGCTACCGAGAATGGCATGCCTATGCACCTTGGTGTCATTCAGGATAAGCTCTCCGCTTACAGTCCCAAAGACTTGTACGGCTATGCTCCTCCTGCAGGCAAACCAGAGCTGCGCACTGTATGGCGGGAAAAAATGCTCCGTGAAAATCCATCGCTCGAAGGCAAATCCTTCGGCAACCCTATCGTTACCAATGCCCTGACGCACGGGCTCAGCATAGTTGCCGATCTGTTCGCAGAACAAGGCGATGCCATCATCTATCCGGACAAGAACTGGGAGAATTACGAGCTGACCTTCGGCATCCGCCGGCTCAGCGAAATCGTCAACTATCCGCTTTTCACTGAAGATATGAAATTTAATAGTGAAGGACTGCTGGAAGCGCTGCTCGCCCAGAAGGGACGCGGCAAAGCCATTGTCCTGCTCAACTTCCCTAATAACCCTACAGGCTATACTCCCGGCCTAAAAGAAGGAGAAGCCATCGTTGCCGCGATTCTGCGCGCTGCCGAGGAAGGCATCAATGTCGTAGTCGTCAGCGATGACGCGTATTTCGGACTTTTCTTCGAGGATTCTCTCAAGGAATCGTTGTTCGGCCGTCTGGCCAATCTCCATCCGCGCGTGCTGGCCGTCAAGATTGACGGGGCCACCAAAGAGGAATTCGTCTGGGGCTTCCGCGTCGGCTTCATCACCTACGCTTCCGAGAATAAGGAGCTGCTTGCGGCACTGGAACAGAAAACGCTCGGCATTATCCGCGCCACTATTTCCAGCGGTGCACACCCGTCTCAGACGTTTGTGCTGGACGCACTGAAGGCCCCTCAGTTCGCTGAACAGAAGGAAGAAAAGTTCCAGATCATGAAAGGCCGTGCCAACAAAGTGAAGGCACTGCTCGACAGCGGGAAATACGGCGATGACGTATGGACGTATTATCCTTTCAACTCAGGCTACTTTATGTGCCTGAAGCTGCACACTGTATCAGCTGAAGACCTGCGGCTGCATCTGATCCACAATTATGGCCTGGGCACAATCGCCCTGGGCGAAACCGATCTGCGCATCGCCTTCTCCTGTATTGAAGAGGAGCAGCTTGAAGATTTGTTCGACCTGGTTTATGCGGGAATCCGCGATTTGGAAAAAGCCTGATCCCAAAACCATTGATCTCGAAATCAGCTCCGGGTACCCGGAGCTGATTTTTTTTTTGACTTTCCCTGCGACATTGGCCTATACACGTTAATCTATCCGCACATACAATACGATGTACTCAAGTACAGCAAACACATTCGAAAGGGGAATGAACATGAGCGAAGAAGTAAGAGGCGGATACGGACACCCTGGATTTACAAGCACAGGTGCAATTTTGGTTCTCTTTATCCTGCTGGTTATCATCAGCCGTTCACTCTTTATCTA
Source organism: Paenibacillus sp. FSL H7-0357 (assembly GCF_000758525.1). Taxonomy (NCBI): domain Bacteria; kingdom Bacillati; phylum Bacillota; class Bacilli; order Caryophanales; family Paenibacillaceae; genus Paenibacillus; species Paenibacillus sp. FSL H7-0357. The sequence goes on from NZ_CP009241.1 coordinate 6,276,525, forward strand.
ACCGGGAATGACTCTCCCGGGAGGGAGCCTCGGGCTCTCTCCCGTTCCCGCGTGGTAGCATTCCCTGCTCTGCTAATCACAAGTGGAAACGGCTTTGCCGTCCTCAAAAGGACGGTATCCGTTTCAGCGAGAAATAGAAGGATAATTTATAGCGTGAAACATATAAATTCTTATCTTTGCACAAAGACGCCTTGACGGGAGCATCCGCTCTTATCAAGGCGTCTTTGTGCTTGGAGCGGAATACAGGCCTGCCGGCATTCCACTCCAGTCTCACCAAAAGTTAGAAATCCTCATCCGCCGCGGCTTCTTTGCGCTTCAAGTATTCCTTGAACACGTAGGCCAATAGCGCTCCGGCAAGGAAGGTGCCGAGAACAGGCAGCGGACGTTCACCCGCTGTGGCCAGAAATGGCAGGCCGGTCAGCAAGGCCAGCAGCAAAAGGGCGCGGAAGATGAACTGGTTCGTGCTTTCACCTTTGCTGCCCTCTGGCAGAGGATACACCGACAGCCAGAACGACTCGCTATGCAGCTTGCGCAAAGCCGACAGCTGAATGCCCATGATGAACAGGAAGAACAAGTAAATGCCGCTTCCCACATAGCTGCCGCGATTCCACCAGACCAGCAGCAACGCCAGAACAGCGATCCGCATCACAATGGCGAAGACATCGCCCCGGGCAAAGCTTTTGGTCAGCAGGAAGCGGTAAGCAGCGTTACTCCGCCATGCGATACCGCTCCCCCAGCGTGACAGGTAACGCCGGGCGTATACCCGCTGCTCACGTCCCGGCACATCCACGAACCAGCCGAGAATCATCAAGGCCCTCGACCCCTGGTTCTTCTCCATGGCAATCAGACGCTCCCAGGGAACGGAATGCCGTCCGGGAACAGAACATGCAGCCAAATATGCCGCCGCCAGGATCAATATGAAGATCAGGGCCCGGAGAGACGGCTGCCACAGCCATGCCGCAATCATTAATCCGCCTACTGCCCAGCGCAGCAGGTTGTAGGCCACTGCGGCCGGGCGGGATATCATTGCGGTTTCCCGCCATAGCCCGTAGCTGGACAGCAATTTCACCAGAATCAGAATGAGAACGGTAGCGAACAGACTCCTAGGCGATTCATCCGTACGTATGTACAAGGGCCAGACGGTGATCAGTACAAACAGCAGCCGCACAATTTTCCACACATTTCCGCTTACCCAGCTACGGGCAAAATATTCCTTCATCCGGTGTCCCTGCGGAAGCAGAAATATAGTATCCGGACTCTGCAGATACGTCCGGAAGCTGCTGTGCACCGCCGCAGGCAGCAGCAGGACCAGCATAACCCAGCGGATCGGAATACCTGACGGAGTGTCCCGAAGCAGCGAAGTATACCAGGCCGAGAAGACAATCAGCAGCAGAAGCAAGAGCATCGCTACACCGCTCTTAATGACATACCCCACATAAGGCAGCATGCTTCCCATGAACCGGCTGCGCCGCTGCCGGCGCAGCTCCTTTAAATCCATATCATTTCCCTCCCTGAACCAATTCGTAGAACAGCTGCTCCAAGTTCAAGCCCTGCAGCCCTGCAGCTGCGGTCATCTCTGCAAGCGTGCCTTGGGCAATAACCTTGCCGCGGTGCAGCACAATAAAGCGGTCGCAGTAGTTCTCGATTGTGGAAAGGATATGGGAGCTCAGCAGGATCGACGCCCCCGTTTTTTTCAAATCCAGCATGAAGTCGAGCAAAGAGCGGATGCCCAGCGGATCCAGGCCAAGAAAGGGCTCATCAATGACATACAGTGCCGGACGCGCCACGAAAGCACACATAATCATCACTTTCTGCTTCATACCTTTGGATAAATGGGAGGACAATGTATCCATCTTGTCCTCCATATTAAAGAGTGCGGCCAGCTGCTCGCTGCGGGATTCATAGTCGCTGCGCTCCACGCTGTAAGCTCTGGCAGTGAATTCGACATGCTCGCGGACCGTCATTTCCTCGTAGAGCAGAGGAGATTCCGGCACAAATGACAATGCGCTGTGATACCCCTCCGGGTCAGCACTGCGGGTTTTGCCCTTTACGGTAATTTCACCTTTATGGGGCGACATCAGGCCAAGGATATGTTTCATTGTCGTGCTTTTTCCGGCTCCGTTCAAACCGATCAGTCCAACCATTTCACCGGGCTGCACCTGAAGGCCGATATCATGAAGCACCGGCTTGTTCAGGCTATACCCACCACTTAAGCCCGTAATCTCGAGTACGGGGGCTGTATTCATTGACCGTCACCTCTCGGGGTTTTGTTCTTGAGCCATTTTGGGGCTCCCTTGTTCTTGCGGTTCTTCTCACGTTCCGCACTGCTGCCGCGCGGTTTACCCGCAGGAGCTGCACCGCCGCGCCCGCCTGCAGCCGGGCCCGTACCGTGGTGCCCTTCGCGCCGCACTTCTCCGCCTGCGGCAGTTCCCGCCTGGCCTTGCCGCGGCAAGGCCGGTTTGATGGCCGCATCGGCCTGCACAGCCGATGTCCTTACAGGCGGCTTGCCGCTGCGCGGTGCGGCGCCTTCCTTGCGCGGGGTGGCACTTTCCCCGCGCCCGCGTTCGCCGCCGCCCAGCGGGCTGCGGGCTTCATCAGCCGCCATAACCTTGCCGGCGACCATTTCCTTCTCCTCAAGCGTGATATTCAGCTCTCGGGCGAATTTGCGCATAATGAACGTCTGCTGCTCCGTTACAATGGAGACCGACAGTCCGCGGCGTCCCATACGTCCCGTACGCCCTGCCCGGTGCACATAATGCTCCGAGTCAAACGCCGGATCAAAGCTCACTACCAGCGTCAGATTCTCAATATCCAGGCCCCGGGCTGCCACATCGCTCGCCACCAGGACGCGGAACTTGCCGTCACGGAACCGGGTAAGTACGTTGCTGCGTGTCACCTTGTCTGCATCCCCATAGATCGCCGCTGCCGTAAGCCCAAGATGGTTCAGCTTTGCTTCCACCTCGGCAATGTCCTCGGTAGCATTCACGAACACTATCGCCCGCTGCGGGTTGTAATGGCGGATGACCCGGCGCAGCATATCAATCTTGTTCCGTTCCTCTGCCACCACATAGTGATGCTCAAGACTCTGTGCCGTCATCACTCCAGGATCAATGCCGACCTCAGCCGGGTTCTTCATCTCCCGTGCGGCCAGCGCCTGGGTCTCCGGTCCGATGGTCGCTGACAGCATGACCAATTGGCGCGTGCGCAGCGCGCTGCTGACGATCTTCGCCACTTCACCGGCTCCGCTGAGCTGGAACATCTGGTCCGCCTCATCGATGATGATCGTGCTGACCTCATGCATTTTCAGCTTGCGGAGGCCGATCAGCTCCCGCACGCGTCCAGGGGTGCCCACTACGAGCTGGGGATGCTCGCGCAGCTTGTCAATCTGGCGTTTGATCGCCGCTCCGCCGATCAGGCCCATCGCCTTGATCCCCCGGTGGGCCCCATAGCGCTCGGCCTCACGGAGGATTTGCATCGCCAGCTCCTGGGTTGGTGCCAGCACCACCTTTTGGACTACCCGGTGCTCCGGGTTAATCCCTTGAATCAGCGGCAGCAGGTACGCCAAGGTTTTGCCGGTACCTGTCTGGGAAGCGGCCAGCACATCTCTCCCCTCCAGCAGAAGCGGGATCGTCTGCTCCTGTACCGGAGATGGATCAGTAATGCCGAATTCCGACAGCCTGGCAACAAGGTCGTCCTGGATGCCGATGGCCGCAAAAGAAGCTTTATTCATAAGTGTAATTCATCCTTTTCGCTTAAGTTAATATCTTCATTATATGCCAAAAAGGCCTCTCCACCAAATGGAAGGCCGTTTACGCAAGGATAAGCTGTCATTAGCGCAGGCTAGACCTGCAAAAATGACTGCCGCCCTGCAGAATGACGACAGACACCCGCTGATGAAACCTTTATTTTCTGTTCATAACGTTATAGGTCAGCTTATCCGCCAGCCGTGGAAACAAAGCATACAGCCGGATGCCGAAGCCCGCCAGACCGGGCAGATCTACTTCCTCTTTGCCTTTCTCCATCAGCTTGACGATCTTGGAGGACACATGCTGCGGAGTCATCATCATCCGGGCTACACTTTTCTCGTATTTGCCTGATGGATCAGCCGTTTTGAAAAAGTCGGTGGCAATCGGCCCCGGGTTCACCGCCGAAACGATAATCCCGCTCTTCCGGAGTTCCTGGCGAAGCGCATTCGTGAAACCGAGAACCGCATGTTTGGTTGCTGTATAAGCAACAGCACGGGCTGTACCAATCTTGCCGGCCATGGAGGCCACATTGACAATCTGCCCGCTTCCCCGCTGCAGCATATGCGGAACTACAGCCTTCGTACAACGTACAATGCCCATATAGTTTACATCCATCATATCATCGAATTCATGGGGTTCCATCTCGGTAAAACCGGCGAATTTGCCGTATCCGGCGTTGTTAAGCAGAATATCGATCCTGCCGTACACCGCCAGAATTTCGCCAAAGGTCCGCTCCACTTCCGCCTCATCTCTGACATCGCAGGTGTACAGTCCAAAAACGCCCGGAATACCGGCCGCCGTTTCTTTCAGTTTATCTTCCGAACGGGCCAGAAGAATAGGGACAGCCCCACGCTTGCTGAGCATTTGCGCTGTCAGCGCCCCGATCCCGCTTGAAGCCCCTGTTATGACAACAATCTTGTCTTTAAGTTGCATGAAAATCTTCAGCTCCCAACTGTCCGCCTAAGAGATCATCACTTGAATATCGAGTTCGCCGATGCCTTCCATCAAGAGCGGGATGCTCAGTGCTCTGCGCGGCAGTACGGACATGCTCTCACTCTTCATTAGCTTCGGCGGAGTAATATCCACAGTTACACCTTGGTTGGAAAGAATCGTACTGGCATTGCCGCTGATCATGTTGCCCAGTTCCGAAATCGCGCTCTGCCCCATCTCGTCCATCTCTGTAATCACGTAACCGCCCATCATGGCCGATACCATTTTCAGTGCAACCTGCTCTGCAATCCCAAAGATAATATTTCCGCTTAATTGGCCCGTCATCCCCACTTGAATCCATATATGATTATCGATCAGTTCAATTTCCTTAATGCCCAGATTACCGGTGGATGGCGAGACTTGTATAACCTGCTCAATTACAATGCGTGCAGACTCTAAAAACGGATTAATTACTTCTGCTTTCATTAAGATGTGTCCCCCCTCTACCAGTCTTTAGTCATATACCGAAAGTCCTATTCAATAATTTATAATTATACTTCATATATCGGCATTATTCATCAAAAATTAATGGGGGTGTCGAAGGAAATCACAAGTTAGTTTGCCTGGCAACATTGCTCTGCCGGAAGGAATCTCCTATAATTTAATCAAATGCCAACAACCGGTGTAAGATATAACTGCATATCCACATTCAATCCGGCTATGGACCGAAATGAATTCCTGCATTTATTGCGGAGACCCGGGCACCTATAAAAGTCTTATTGATCAGGCACCAACCAGCTATGCCGTCCCGGGAAAATCGTCCGTTGTTCCCATTACAGGGCGAAGCGGCAGCATTATTCGGTAGTCAAAAAGGGGGGCAAGTCCATGAACATCAGCCAGCTCGAAACGCTGATTACGATCTCCAAAACGATGAGCTTCCGCAAGGCAGGTGAGTTGCTTAACCTGACCCAGCCGGCAGTTTCGGCACAAATCAAAAGTCTGGAAGAAGAGTTCAAAACTCAGCTCGTTGACCGTAACCAGCCCGTTACCTTGACGGACAGAGGCAAAGTGTTCCTTACGCATGCAGAGCAGATCGTGAGTATTGTCGAAGAGCTTAAGCAGCGCCTTGCGGATCTTGATGAGAATCCCCAAGGGCATATTATTCTCGGAACGACCACCTCCATTGCCATTCAAATCCTGCCGCGTATCCTGTCCTATTTTCAAGACCAGTTTCCGCATATCAAAACTTCGATTTCCTCGATGTCTTCATCACAAATCTATCAGCATGTCGAAAACGGCCTGGTTGATGTCGGCATCGGTTATCTGATTGGACGGAGTCCTGCCATGACCACTTCTGTGCTGTATTATGATACTTTTGAACTGGTTGTTTCACCAAGGCATCCTTTAGCCCAGGTCAAATCGGCCGGGATTGAAGCCCTGGGTAAAACACCGCTCATCCTCCTGTCGCCTGACACGGTCGGCCGCAAATTCGCCGATGAGGTGTTCGCAAAACACGGCATACAGCCGCAGGTCATCATGGAGCTGACCAGCAGCGAGGAGGTTAAGCGGATGGTCGAGCTTGATCTAGGCGCAGCCGTTATCTCCAAACAGTCAGTTACGGCAGAAGTCCGCAGCGGCACACTCAAAATCGTGCCGATTATCGAACTTGAGGTCACGCATCCCGTAGGTGTCATTACCAAGTCCGGCAAATATGTCAATTCGGCCATGAGGCAATTCTTAAGTGATCTAAAGGGCATGCCCGAAACCCAATTTATCGGCTCGGAGTAGAGCCTCGCAGAGCTTTGAATCCATCTGTCGAAGCTGATCCCAAAGTCCGATACTCATGAACTGTTTTCGTAAAATTTGGCCTAAAGGAGATATATCCATGAAATTCGACCTACACACCCACCATTTCCGCTGTGGCCATGCCGACGGAAGCATCAGGGACTATATTGAAGCCGGCATCAACGCCGGTCTGGGCGTCATCGGCATATCTGATCACACTCCTTATTTCGGCAGTCCATCCGAACAGGCCTTTCCCAAAATCGCCATGGCCAAATCGGAGCTTGTCCATTACGTAGAAGAAGTGCTCTCCCTGCAGAAAGAATACGAAGGCAAAATTGATGTGCTGCTCGGTATTGAATCCGATTATTTCCCGGAACATGCCGAACTCTACCGCCAAACCCTTTCCGCTTATCCCTTTGATTACATCATTGGCTCGGTACATAGTGTCAAGGGTGTCAGCATCTTTAATAAGGGGCGCTGGAAAGGGCTTGACCGCCGGGAGAAAGCCGCGGCAAAAGCCGAATACTACCGGCTGATCTCCGAATCCGCGCGCACCGGCATGTTTCAGATTCTTGGCCATATCGATGCCATGAAAGGAAACTATCCGCAATTTTCGGAAATCTCTACGCCTGCAGAAATCGACGAATGCCTGCGCGTAATCGGCGAATGCGGCGTCGCCATCGAGATCAATACCTCCGGATGCACCAAGCTGTGCGGCGGCTGGTATCCCTCGGATGATATTCTGGCACGTGCACTGCATTACGGAGTGGAAGTCACCTTTGGCTCTGATGCGCATCTGCCGTCCCGGGTTGCTGACCAGCGGGAGGCTGTGGTGGCGCGCCTTAAAGAAATCGGGTTCACTCACTGGGTATACTACAAACGGCGCGGGAAAATTACAGTTCCGCTGCAGTGAAACCCTGTGACTTTACAAAAAAATGCACCGCAGTGCTCAACGGTCGATGGACAGCATGACATCCATTACGTTAACGCTGCGGTGCATTTTGTTATTCTCAGGGTTTCTGCAGATTATCACAGGTAAACCCCTGCTTCTTCAGCGTATGCTGCGCATCTCCATACTGCGGATTAAGAGCGTAGAAATGGGCGATCGTAGCGCTCCAATCCCGCTCCGTCATTTCGAGCGCTTTTAGATACCCGCGGTACGCCTGATTGTACTCCTGTATAAATCCCTTCTGATCAGGGTTATAACGCTCCTCGTGAAAAACCGCCCCCAGCGGAAGACGCGGCTTCTTTGGCAGCTCCTCGGCAGGATACCCCACGCATAAGCCGACCACCGGGAATACATACTCCGGCAAGTCCAGCAATTCAATTACGCCTGCAGTATTGCGGCGGACTCCACCGATAGGAATGATGCCCAGCCCCAGGGATTCCGCAGCGGCAACCGCACTCTCCAAAGCGATTCCCACATCCACCGCACCGACCAGCAGCGCATCCACATCGTGCACAGCCTCAAATGGCTGCCCTTCCAGCTCGGCGGCCAGCTTGGCCCGGTAAAAATCCATGCAGAAGATCAAAAATACCGGGGCGTCGGCCACATGCTTCTGATTCCCGCTCAAGACCGATAGCTGTGCCTTTCGCTGCTGATTCTGCACAGCAATAATGCTGACCTGCTGCCCGTTCACCCAGGATGGGGCCGATTGAGCGGCCTCAATAATCATCTGCAGCTTATCCGGCTCAACAGGCTGCGGCCCGTATTTCCGGAAAGACCGGTGATTGTTTAATGTCTTCAGCACTTCATTCAAGATTACATCCTCCTAAAATCCAGATATATAATTGTACAACCATCATATACTAACAGCTGCGGGAGCTTCCAGTCCCTGACCGCTTCCGGGTCCCCAATGGATTGGCAACGGAACAAAAAAAATGGACCCGAATCATCGGGTCCCAACAGCAGTTATATTTTCAAAAGGGGGTCATGTACTTAGTTTAACCGGACACTGTTAGAGTTTGATAACGGCATTATTTCATTTGTGTAACAATGTGAATACTTTCATTACATCGCCCGAGCCATCGGCCATCGGCATGATCCGATCCAGCGTCAGACCGTTTTTGAGCATGACCCGTTCGGACCTGAGGTTATCGCCGCGGCAGCGCCCCTCCACATGGGTCAAGCGAAGCTCCCGCATGCCGTAGCCCAGCAACAATCCAATAGCCTCCGTAGCAAGGCCCTGCCCCCACCATACAGGATCGAGCATGTAGCCTAGTACGGCTTTGCCTTCAGGACGGTTCCAGCTCTGCAGGGAGGCGGTGCCGATCAGCTCCGGTGCATCTTTGCGATAGATCCCCACATGCAGCGCGCAAGGATCGTAGGGATACAGCATACGGTTCACCAGTTGATCCAGATGGGCTGGCTGTGAACCCGCTGTACTGCGATGCAAAATGTGGCGCTGCACATCCGGGTGAGAGAGCAGCATCTTGAGCCTGTCACCTTCGGCAGGCAACATCGTCCGGAGTTCCACTACGGCTCCTTGCTGAGCCATGAATCCTGCAGTCTCGTAAGTGATCATACGCGCTCCTCTTCCCTTGCAGCTTAATTTGGGAATTTCAGTTCTATTGCTCCTTACGCCCGGCGCAGCGTAATCACAGTAAGCTCCGGCCGGCATAACAGGCGAAACGGCATATAAGTCTCGCCGAAGCCTCTGTTAACATAAACCGGCATGGCTTTATTCTCTGTATGATACAGTCCGCTTATGTATTTAACTGCCCCGTATGGGGTGTAGGCTGCGCCCACAAAAGGAAGACGGATCTGTCCTCCATGGCTGTGCCCCGACAACTGCAGATCGAAGGGATAATTTTCCGCCGTGTCAGCATAATCCGGCTCATGCATCATCAGTACCGTACATGTCCCCTCTGGGATGCCTTTGAGTGCAGCTTCCGGATCGGGACGGCCATGCAGCATGTCTTCCAGGCCAGCAACCGCCATCACTGCACCGCCTTGCTTAATAAGATATGACTGATTCCTCAGCAATGTGAACCCGGCAGACTGCAGCAGCTGCGCAAGCAATTCCGTGTTCTTATAATCATGGTTGCCGAATATCGCATATTTCCCCAGGGGGGCATGAAGTTCCGCAAGCAGCGCTACGGATTCTTTCAGGTCCTCTGCGTAGCTGTCTACAATATCCCCGGTAAAGCAAATGATATCCGGCTCTGCGGCCTCAATGTGCTTAACCAGCCGGGCCAAATCATGGGCATCCTTGTTGAAGCCCAGATGCACATCACTGAAATGAACCAGCCGGGTGCCGGCAAACGCGGAAGGGAGATTCTTCAGCGGAATGTCCAGCCTCGTGATATCAAGCCAGTTGGGTTCTCCCTGCCACACATATCCGCCGCCGAGCAGCGCGGCCCCAAACATAGTAGCCGCTCCGCGGGTCAGGAACTGGCGGCGGGTAATTTTGCGGCCGCTGCCCTTCCCGGGTGGTAGCGGAGTGTTGTAACCTCCGCCGGCAACAAGAGGTGGACCTTCATTGGGAGAACCCCCGGACGCTTTTTTATTCATAGGGAGACCCTCCTTCCTTGCAGGAGCTTGAAATACAATCCGCTCCGCTAACTGTAAAAATCACTTGATCTCATCTTTTACATCTTCTACCGCTTCGTCCACTTCATCATCAATATCTACCTCGATGGACGCCTCAATCTCTGCTTCCGTGCCAGGGCCGAGAATCTTGCGGAACAAGCCCAGCATGGACAGGGCATAGGCTACAGTAATGAAGCTGAAGCTGATCTGCATGATGACCACGAGCCGCGAAGTATTGTCCACCGGAGCCACATCTCCATAGCCGACAGTCGTAAAGGTAGCCACGCTGAAATATAGAAAGGTAATCAGCTGGCTGAGCAGATCATCCCCTATTCCTTTGCCCTGAAAAGAGGACTGTCCAAATAGCTTATATATGGATGTATATACGACTGTAAAAAAAATAATGCAGGTAAAAGCAGCAATACTGATACGGACCAGTGTCTGCTGCAGCCTGACTTCCTTGCTGTTCGATTCCTTGATTTCATGAAAAATGAACAGAATGTAGAAAAGCACCGAGGCCAGGGCAAAGAGTAAAATCAGTCCCCTTAATCCCCGGTTGCCCGGTACGATGGAGCCCAGGTCAATCCAGTTCAGCAAATCCTCAACCGAAATGAGCGCATAGATTAGAATGGGGGCCAGCAGCACCCCTTTTCCCATCCAGCTCAGCTTCATCCGGAAAAACCAAAACGACAGCAGTATAATCACTGCTATATTGAGGGTCCATACCCACCAAGCCATAGCCATTACACTCCTGTTCTAAGGTACGGGCAATTGGTATCGGTAAGATAAGCAGCCGCTAATTCATTCCTGAGTGCGCCCGCTTTCCGTGCCGTTTGATTAATCCGCCTTCGGCCTGCTGGTGACGGTAATCCGGCATTCTTCTTCCGGTGCGGAGCTGTATGCAGAAGCAATTCCCTTGCTGGCGATTTCTTTCTTGCTGACCTTACGCAGTACCATTGCCACCTCGACATCCCTTGTGAACGGGAAAGGGTCGAGCATTAGCGTGGATGCATCCTGCCATTCCGCCGAGATCAGACGTCCTGACGTAAAGCTGAAATCCTCACTTCCGGAGAAGCCGTCCTTCCACCACGGATGTTCTTCCGATTTGGGGCTTCCCGGCTCATTCAGAGCCAGATACAAGGAGAGATCGTCAGAAAACTGCAGCAACCTGGCATCGTAATACAGCTCGCCTTCTCCGATAGGCTGGTTTTTCTCGAGGTCGCGGTGGATGCGGGCCCTGCGCTCCTCCTCATCCTTAAGATAGGCGGTCAGCTCCGGACAATCCTCCCCGGACACCTCAATCAGCCGTTCAAAATGCAGACTGCACAGCAGCGCACCGTACGGTGTGTCCGCTTCAATCTCATTAAGTCCACGTTTGTAGAACGTAAGCTTCGGCACTACGGGAAAATCTATGAAGCTGTAAGGCGCTCCTGCCGCATCATTCCAGAAAGGCGTTTCATCGAGATCAATCCAGCCCCTGTCATGGTTGCTGACCGCACGCAGCACCTCTGCACGCCGGTTTCCCTCGGGTACATGTTCTTCCTTGAACCATTGCGCAAATTCTCCGGCCAGCCGCCCGTGCTCATGCTGTTTAACCATTACAAATGCTCCGTCCTGTTCCCTACAAATCAACGTAATTCCTCCCCGATTCTCCACTGCCTGATGTTGGCTCAACTAAGGAGATTATAACATATCCATCTATATTTGTTTGAGTTTGGCTATTCATACACCTTCTGCTCGTTAAGAAGGGACTGTCTAAAAATGTACCCATTTATACCGCCAAAAGAAACAGGCAAACCCTAAGCGCTTGTGCCCCTGAATGCGGGAGCAGTAACACTCACCAGTTCTCCCAGTACCTTCTGGAGCTTCAGCAGGATATGTAGCCACTGAACGCGAAAAAGCCACTCCCTGCGGCAAAATAGCACCGCGAAAGTGGCTCAGGAAAGGATAGATAGCAGTAAATCAAAAATGGAGGGGGAAAAGAGTGAATTTACAATTTACACTCCCAGCCAACGCTTGAACATATGCTTGGTTGTCTGCTTGTTGATCTCCGCGATGGAGGTTGTAAGCGGGATGCCTTTCGGGCAGGCCCGCACACAGTTCTGCGAGTTGCCGCAGCCGTCGATGCCGCCGTCTTCCATCAACGCATCCAGACGGTCATCGGCGTTCATCTCGCCCGTAGGATGGGCGTTGAACAGGCGTACCTGGGAAATGGCTGCCGGCCCGATGAAATTGGTCTTCTCATTGACATTGGGGCAAGCCTCCAGGCAGACGCCGCAGGTCATGCATTTGGACAATTCGTAGGCCCACTGGCGTTTCTTCTCCGCCATCCGCGGCCCCGGACCCAAGTCATAGGTTCCGTCAATCGGGATCCAAGCCTTGACGCGTTTGAGTGCATTAAACATCCGGCTGCGGTCGATCACGAGATCACGTACCACAGGGAACGTCTTCATCGGCTCGATACGCACCGGCTGCTCCAGATTGTCGATCAGCGCCGCACAGGCCTGGCGCGGTTTGCCGTTTATCACCATGGAGCATGCACCGCACACTTCCTCCAGACAGTTGGAATCCCAGCATACCGGAACCGTACCGTCACCCTTGGCGTTAACCGGATTACGCTGGATTTCCATCAAAGCGCTGATCACGTTCATCCCCGGACGGTAGGCCAGCTCAAATTCCTCGACATACGGTGAGCTCTCCGGCTCGTCCTGGCGGGTAATTATAAACTTTACGTTTTTGGGAGCTGCAGCAGTTTCCGCCATATCAGTTACCTCCTAAAAGTTTGGTGAGCATTCCTTCAACGTATTTCTTCTTGCATAACCGCTATATTTCCGATTACCTTTTGAAGCCTGCTTGGGAGTATTCTGATGTACATTATGCATTCATCCCATATTCCCCATAGGTTCAGGGCTCATTTAAGTGACAGCATTAAGCGGTTAGTCCTTCGAATAATCCCGTACCCGCGGAGGAATCAGCGAGACATCTACTGCTTCATAAGAGATTTGCGGGCCATCCGCGCTCCATGTCGCTTTAGTCGTCTTCAGGAACTCCTCGTCGTTGCGTGTCGGAAATTCCGGCTTGTAGTGCGCGCCGCGGCTTTCGTTCCGCAGCAGCGCCCCGAGGGTCATCGCCTCAGACAGCTCCAGCATGTTCCAAAGCTGGCGGGTGAAGGCCACACCCTGGTTGTTCCAGCGGGAAGTATCATTCATGTTGATGTTGCGGTAACGCTCCTTAAGCTCTTTAATTTTGCCGATAGTCGCTTCCAGCTTAACGTTGTCACGCACAACGGTCATATTTGCGGTCATCCATTCGCCCAGTTCCTTATGAATCACATAGGCGTTCTCCGTGCCGGACATCGCCAGCAGGGACTCGTATTTGTCAGTCTGCTTCTTGTGGAAGCTGTCGAACACGGTGGAAGAAATGTCCTGCACCGATTTCTTCAGGCCTTTAATATATTCAACGGCCTTCGGTCCCGAGACCATGCCGCCATAAATCGCCGAGACCAGCGAGTTCGCGCCGAGCCGGTTCGCACCGTGGTATTGGTATTCGCATTCCCCTGCCGCGAACAGGCCGGGAATGTTGGTCATCTGATTGTAATCGACCCACATGCCGCCCATGGAGTAATGCACGGCTGGGAAGATTTTCATCGGTATTTTACGGGGATCATCGCCCATGAATTTCTCATAAATCTCAATAATGCCGCCCAGCTTGACGTCAAGCTCCTTAGGATCCTTGTGGGAGAGATCCAGATACACCATGTTCTCGCCGTTGATCCCGAGCCCCTGGTCCACACAGACATTAAAGATTTCGCGGGTTGCGATATCGCGCGGCACCAGATTTCCGTAAGACGGGTATTTCTCTTCCAGGAAGTACCACGGCTTGCCGTCCTTATAGGTCCAGATACGTCCGCCTTCGCCGCGTGCCGATTCAGACATCAGCCGCAGCTTGTCGTCGCCGGGGATTGCGGTCGGGTGAATCTGGATGAATTCTCCGTTGGCATAATGCACACCCTGTTGATATACAGCACTGGCAGCCGTCCCTGTGTTGATCACGGAGTTGGTCGTTTTGCCGAAAATAATTCCCGGGCCGCCGCTGGCCAGAATGACCGCGTCCGCAGGGAAGGTCTGGATCTCCATCGTCTTCAGGTTCTGGGCGCTGATGCCGCGGCAGACGCGCTCATCATCAAGGACGACGGAAAGGAATTCCCAGTTCTCGCTCTTAGTCACCAGGCCTTCCGCTTCCCAGCGGCGAACCTGTTCATCCAGCGCATACAGCAATTGCTGGCCGGTTGTCGCCCCGGCAAAAGCAGTACGGTGCCGTTTCGTTCCGCCAAACCGGCGGAAATCGAGCAGCCCCTCCGGGGTACGGTTGAACATTACGCCCATCCGGTCCATCAGATGGATGATGCCCGGTGCGGCTTCACACATCGCCTTAACCGGCGGCTGATTCGCCAGGAAGTCACCGCCGTAGACGGTGTCATCAAAATGCTCCCAGGGCGAGTCCCCCTCGCCCTTCGTATTAACAGCGCCGTTGATGCCGCCCTGCGCACAGACCGAGTGCGATCTTTTGACTGGAACCAGTGAGAACAAATGCACATGTGCGCCGGATTCCGCCGCCTTGATGGTAGCCATCAGGCCGGCCAGCCCGCCGCCCACGATAATGATATCGGCTGATGCCATGATTGTTCACTCCTAAAGTTTTGTGAGCATAGACTTCCGAGTATCCGCCTCGTACAAACCGGCCTCGGAAGCATAGGCTGTCAAACATGTAATTATGTCAGCTGTAATTCAGCCTTGTGGATATTTCCATAAATGGCAGCCGCTCCACACTGGAGTATATGCCAACTATTCCTTTTTAAATAAAAGTCCGCAGGGATTGCAGCGCGGAGGCTGTAGCTTGGAATTCACTGTCACGGAAAGTGACCAGCGACAGCAGGAACATGAAACTGACAAGGACGAAAAGTCCGAGACAAAGAATAGAGGACACTCTTTGTGAACGCGGCCCCACGGTAATCCCCCAGCTGATCAGGAATGACCATAGCCCATTGGAAAAGTGGAAGCAGGCCGCCAGAATCCCAATTACATATACGGCTAGAAGAAGCGGCTGGGTAACGATGTCATGCATTACACTGCCAAGTTCCTCATGCTCCACATTCCCGAGCGCCACCTGAAACCGGGTTTCGAACACATGCCAGACGATGAACACGAAAGTGATGACTCCGCTTACACGCTGCAGCGTATACCGCCAGTTTCTTTCCAGATTGTACCGGTTCAGGTTCGGCTTGGACTGATAGGCGATGTATAGCCCATAAACCCCGTGGTACAGCAGCGGCAGCCATATGCCGAACAATTCCAGGAAGAAGACTAGCGGCAGGCTGTTGAGCCATAGCACACTGTCTGTGAAGCCGGAAGCGCCACCCTCCACTGCCGCAAAATTCGTCAGCATGTGCTCAAGGAAAAAGCCCCCAAGCGGGATAATGCCGAGCAAGGAATGAATCTTTCTGGAATAAAATCCTCTCATGCAAAGTGTCCCCTTTCCGAATAAAAAACAGCGTTTTCATTAATGAGCATACACCGCCGGGAGTACAGTTGAAACAGGGGAACTAAGGTTTAAAACCATCACCTGAATCTCTATTTTCACCACTATCCATTGCTTTCCCGGACTTTGCTTTATTATTCACAATATGTGAATATCTTGTGTCACTTTTCATGTTACTCTTTTTTCTCTTATAAGGGAATTGCAATCTAATTATTAAACGTTATACAATAATTGCATAAGAATATTTTTAATATGATAATAATTCTCATTTAGAACAGTGATTCCAAAGATTTCGCCGGTCCTTCAACCTTTTTCAAGAAGAGACATCCGTCGCGGCTATGCCTTTTATCACTTTCACTACAGGGACACTGATATAAAGTTATCAGCATTACTACAAGTTGGATGAAAGGAGACCTCTGTTATGTTCGACGATTTGGATATTTTTGCTGCAGTTGTGGAGCATTCCAGCCTTAACCGGGCTTCACGCCAGCTAAATCTGTCCCAGCCCGCTCTCTCCCGCAAAATCTCCAAACTGGAGGAACGGCTGGGCGTCGCCCTGTTCAACCGGTTCGGCAAACGGCTGGAGCTGACCGAGGTTGGCCGTCTCACCTATACTTATGCGCTGGAGCAGCGTCAGCAACGGTCCAAATTTCTGGAGGCATTGTCCAAATTCAGGGAGGGTGAACCGCAGTTCGTGACACTTGGCGCCAGTCTGACGACACTGCAGACCACACTGCCGCCGCTTGTGAACGCCTACACGGAGAAATACCCGGCAGCCGAGCTGAAGCTGATTACCGGAAAAACACATGAAATCGTCTCTTCGGTCAGCGAGGGTAAATGTGATGTCGGCATTATCGCCTCCTCCATACAGGAGCCGGGACTGCGCTGCATCCCGCTGTTCGAGGACCAGCTGCGGCTGGTCGTCTCCAGTCATCATCCGCTGACCCTGCCGGCGAAGCTGACAATGGACCATCTCGCGCGGCTGCCGATGATTCTCTTCTCCAAGGGCACCTGGTACCGCCGCATGACCGATGAGCTGTTCCAGCGCTGCGCCGTTGAGCCGGATGTGCGCATGGAGATCGACTCCTTCGAAGCGATCGTCCGGCTGCTGCCGACGATTAAGGCAGCAGCGCTGCTGCCGAAGTCGTACCTTCGTCCGGAGCTGCTGAACGGAGGCGGGCTGGTCTCTCTCCATATTAAGGAACTGGAGCAGACCCAGCGGACTACCTGTCTGATCTATCAGGGAAGCGGCAGCCTGAGCACCGCGGCACGCTGCCTCGTGCAGGTTACGGAGGAAGTATTCCTGCCTGGACACGAATAACGAGCAAATGCCCGGCAAGCCCCCATATTGCTATGGATCGGCCTGCCGGGTATTTGCGTGTACACGGGCAGTTATTCTGGTATATTGAGCGCCAGCTTGTAATTCAGTTTGAATACAGGCCCGCAGATACTGGAATTAACGGAACTTGCCTGCGTCGATCGCCTCTTGCTTCTCGTCGAGAATTTCCTGGTAGCCTGCCTTCAGGTAAGTCTCCTTGGCTGCTTCATAGGTCGCATCGAATTCAGCTTCCGGAGCAAGCGCACATTTCACATACAGATCCTGAAAGAGTGAGTTCAGATCGGCTTTATACTCATTTACCTTCTCAAGCACAACGGTGAACATGGCATCCGGTGTGCGGAATTCCGCAACCTCGTTGTAGTATTTCACCATATCATCGGCGAGATTCTCGTAGCCGGCCGGTGCCCAGTTGCGGAGATTCGCTTTGAGGGTCTTGTCAGCTTCCGGATATTGCGCGATTTCAGTCACGAGGCCCCAGTAGTCCTTGTTATTGTTCTGTGCCAGGACGGATTCGCCCTTATAATCTGCTTTTTTTACAGCGATACCGTCTGCGTCAAGCGTATAGTTTTCGCCTTCAACACCGTTCTGGAACTTGAACAGATTTTCCGGCTGGCTGAGCCATTCCAGATACATCCAGACTGCAGCGCGCTCCTCAGGCGAGGTTTCATAGTTGATACCCATGATGAAGCCAAACGGCCAGTAAGCGCGTCCTTGAGGCTTGAGCCCCTCAGGAACACCTGCAAAAGGCGGCACTACAGCAAATTCGGCGTCCGGATTGTTCGCCAGGGTAGCAGCAAAGACGTCTGTATTGTTCGTGAGATAGAATCCGTAGTTACCTGTTTTTCCGGCAACGAATTCGGATTTAATCTTATTATCATCGTTACGCAGATAGAATTCCTTATCGATAAGGCCGTTATTGTACTGATAGTTCATATTACGCAAGAAACGCTCAGTGTCGGCGCTGGTCAAATCAGCAACGCTCAGATCTGAATAAAGCGCGCGGTATTTCGGATCGACGGGCCAATCGCGGAAGGCGTAATTGTAGTTGAAATTGTTTTGAAGCAAGCTGCCGCCAGTCACTCCCAGTCCGGCTTCTTTCCATTTCAACAGCATCTCATTGTACTTCTCAAGAGAAGTCAAATCTTCCACCTTCATGCCTACCTTCTCCACCCAGTCTTTGCGGATGATGGATGTGAAATTGTCAGCTTCGGGACGTGCGGCGAAGAAGAAGGTATTCTTATCGTCTACAACACCATATTGCTTGATCGTTTCGCCCATACTTTTCCAATATGTCGGTGCATAATTCTCGATTTCAGCATAGTCCAGCGGCTGCATAACATCCTCGCCGTAATAGGTAAGTGCCTGTGGCATATCATAGTGAAAAATAATATCAGGGGCCTTATGTGACGCCAGAAGCTGCTCGTAATCGGTCACTTCGCTGTTACGGGTAATCGGCACGTAATTGACTTCGATATTGTATTTGTCGCCGAATTCCGCTTGAACCCAGCGGGTATAATAGTTGTCGGTTACATTCCAGCCCTCGAACGCCCGCTCATAAACCGGGATATCCAGACTAACCTTCTTCTCAAAACCCTTCGTATAATCAGGATAGCTTCCTTCGCTCTGATTATTGGCTGCCGCCGTCTCAGCAGGACTGTTAGGCTCAGCACTCTGATTATTGTTATTCCCCCCGGAGCACCCGGCCAGCATACCGGCCGTCATGACAGATGCCATCATTAACGAAACAACTCTTTTTTTGTTCATCGCAATTCCCCCAATTTTAAATTTCGGACTGTAGAATTACTATTCTGGAACACAAGATTACTCTTTGACTGCTCCGAGCATAACGCCCTGAACGAAGTATTTCTGAACAAAGGGATAGACGCAAAGAATGGGTAGGGTTGCAAATACAACGACTGATGCTTTTAAGACTTCCGGATTACTAAGAGATACCTGAGTGGCTTCCAATTGGAAGCTTTCACTGGCCTGAATGACCAGATAATACAGCTTGAGCTGCAGAGGCCGGAGTGAGATCTCATGCTTGATATAGAACAATGCATCCTGGTAAACATTCCAGCGTCCAACCGCGTAGAAGAGAGAGAGTGTCGCGATAATCGGTTTGGACAACGGGATAACAATGCTGAGCAGGATCCGAAAATGCCCGGCGCCGTCGATCCGTGCAGATTCTTCCAGACTTACGGGAATACCGCTCGTTAGAGAAGTCTTCATAATCAGCAGATTGAAGGCGCTGAACGACAACGGTAAAATCAGTGACCATATCGTATCCATCAGTCCCAGATTGTTAATGTTCATATAGTCCGGGATGATACCTCCACTAAAGTACATCGTGAACAAAAAGATGAAGGTGATTACTCTACGGCCCTTCAGCTGAGATCTGGACAGCGGGTACGCGGCGCAGATGGTCAGAACCATCCCCAGTATGGTGAACAGCACTGTCACTATAACTGAGATGTACAGTGAACGGAGTATACTGGCATCCGCGAAGATTTTCTTGTACGCTTCTATGGTGAAGCCCTGCGGCCACAGAAAAACCTTATTTGCAATAACAAAGGAGTCAGAGCTCAGGGATTTCGACACAACATGAAGAAACGGCAACAAGCACGCTAGCGAAGCAATGATCAGAACGAGGCGGATCAGCAATTCCCAGATGTCCAAACGCCCTTTACGTGATGCGGCAGGGTTGCCGGTTAATGCTCTCATGGTTTCTCTCCTTTCTATAATATTCCATCCTCGCCGAGCTTCTTAGCCACGCGGTCAGCCGTTATTACAAGAAGAATACCGATGACGGACTGGAAGAGTCCTATCGCTGTCGCCCGGCTGAAATTGCCGCTTTCGATCCCCCAACGGTACACCAGAACCGGTATGGTCGTTGTGTACTCTGTGGTGGCCTTGTTCTGCAGAACGAATATACGCTCGAACGAGCCCTCCATTATCTTCCCCAGGTTCATGATCAGCAAGGTTACAATGGTTGCACGGATGGAAGGAACTGTGATATTCCATACCTTTCTCCAGCGTCCTGCTCCATCAACGGTAGCTGCTTCATACATCTCCGGGTTAATACCGCTAATGGCCGCCAAATAGATGATGGTCCCCCACCCCATGCTCGACCACACACCGATTGCCAGGTAGCTGATCAGCCAATGCGTATCTTCCTGGAGGAACGGAACACGATTACCGCCCATAAGCTCAATCAAATTATTGACGACACCGTTTCCTTGACTAAGCAGCTGATAAGCGATCGCCCCGATAATGACCCAGGACAGGAAATGCGGCAAGTACAGCATGGTTTGGTTTACGCGTTTGAACCTTACGCTTTTGACTTCATTCAGCAGCAGAGCCAGTACGATCGGCATCGTGAAGCTGAATATGAGATCAAGAATATTGAGCATCAGCGTATTGCGGACAGCACGGGTGAAGTCTGGTTTGGAGAAAATATCCCGGAATACTTCAAAACCAACCCATTCACTGCCCCAAACCCCTCTTGCAATCTTGTAGTCTTTAAAAGCGAGCACAAGTCCTGTCATCGGCAGGTATTTGAATACGATTACAAAAGATAATGGAATTAATAATAGTAAATAGAGCTGCCAGTCACGCTGTAAGAAATACCCTAGTCCCTGTTTGTTTCTTAATAAGGCGGTTTCATTTGTTTTTGAAGCGCTTGCAACTTTCAAACTTTCACCTCCTCCACCAAATTATCTCCTTGCCGGTTGTGTTCACCAGCCCGAGTTCAATGCTATCCCCTTTGTCTGGTTTTGAAAATCATGAGTATTGATGATCCCCATCAAATTTGATCGGGCCGCGGTTTTAGCGGCATCTGCAGCATCCTGATGATCAATTATGATAGGTATTCCCAAATATAAAACGCTTTCATTAACAAAAAAAGCCGCTGGCTGCTGGCCAGGAGCAGGCTCCTAGGAGCTCTTGCTCTTGGCCGACTTGTAGCTGCTCGGCGGCATGCCTTCGTACTTGCGGAAAAACCGGTTGAAGCTCTGGACATTATGATAGCCAACCTCTGCTGCAATCTGCTTGATCGTCAGGTCGGTATCCAGCAGCAGTTCCTTGGCTTTCTCGATACGCAGCTGATTAAGATAATCAATCATGCTGTTTCCGGTTAGCTCATACACGATCTTGCGCATATAAGAGTAGCTGATGCCGATTTCTTTAGCCATATCCTCAAATACAATTTCTTCACGGTAATGTTCCTTCAAATAATGAATGATCCGTTCTCCATGATTGGTTTCACCCGTGCTGCGGTCCAGACTCTGTACAATTTCACGGAAAATTTCATGCAAATACTCCTCAAGCTCATCAAGCGTATCCATCGCAGCCAGAATGGTGTATATGTTGCCTTTGCCCATAATCATTCTTCCGGTACCGATATGATTTTCACGAAGATGCTTGATGGTCGCACCTATCAGCTGGTGATAAATGAACATGATATTATCATAGGAAATATTCTCTTCCGAGCTGATCTGACAGCGGATGCTCTGAAGCTCTTTGAAAATCCCGTCCAGGTTGCCGGCGTCCAGGAAATTGAGAATCCGTCGTTCACTGCAGTCGAAGTCGATATATTTCCGGCTGTTCTCCCCCTCATCCTCCCAGTACATGATGCTGCCGGCACCATTAATCATCCGCTGCTTAATCAATTCCATCGCTTCAAACAACCGCTGGGCAACCATTTCAGGTGCATCAGCCAAATTACTTAATCCGATCGTGACCGAATGCTCCAGCAGCGCAAGCGACTGATCCCCGACCTTTTCCAGCGCCTGATGAATCAGGCCGCTGCTCCGCTCATCCTCACCCGGAGCAAAGTTCAGCACAATCACAATACAGCCGTCGTTATGATAGACAGAACGGGCCAGAATTCCCTCTGGAAAGAAGCTTTCGTACTTCGTATTAAGCAGATACCGGTGGTAGCTGCGTGTCTCCACATTGGTATTGCCCACATATACTCTATACTGGTCGATGGAGACAACGGCGATTCTGTAACAGGCTTCCGGAAAAACCTCCGTGATCCGGGGCGGAATCTCTCCGCGCAAAAGACGGTGAACAGCGAGACTGCGGATATCCTGCTCACGCTCCTGCAGCAGCTGGAACAGACTATCCTCTTCCTCCTGCATTCGTTTGAACGCCATATCCAGGAAGGCAAGCTCATTCTTATTCACCACACCCAAATCGCTTTTGGAGCGTATCGTCCGCACCAGCTGCCTCACCGGTCTGGACAGCCAAGTCGCGAGAACGACAGCCATAACTGTGCCCAGCAATATAATAGCACCCGTAAGCAAAATGATATTCCCCTGCATATCACGTGATTTGGTCATCAGCTCATCCATAGAACTCCAGCTTACATTCCACCATCCGGACAATGAAGAGCGGTTCCAGGCGTAAACCATCCGTTTGCCATCAAGCTCACGGAATGTATAACCTTCACTTGGTTCCTGAGTCAGCATATCCCGAATAAAGGGCAGCTCATAACCGTCAGTGAGCAGCTTCGACTTGTCCTTGTATGATATTATTGTGCCGTCCGATGCCAGAAGCAGGTGGTTGCTGTCTCCGACTTCTGTTTCATGCAAATATTTACCGATCTGGCTCTCGCTTATGTTAACGATGATTAATCCGTGCGTGGTGGAAGACAGACGATTGAGCGGATACACGTACGATACAACATTGACGCCCGAGTCCAGCTTGCGGGGAACCCATACGCCGCTGATTCCTCTCCGCCCCTCAAGAGCTTCTGTTGTCCAGCTGATCGACTCATACCGCTCCAGCTTTGTGATCCCGTTGTCAGTAGAAATAACATAATCTGAATCATTCAAGTAGAAGTAGGAGGATTCCGTCCCATCTACCCGGCGGTTCAAATTCATCAACTCCTTCATCACTGTCAGCGCGCTGCTCACGTTATTGTAATTGGAGTTGAGTTCTTCGAACGTCTCGAAATTGCGAATGCGGTCAAAAACGTTAGTTGCAGCCGAACGTGCCGTATCCTGCGCCAGGTTAGCGAGCGCGCTCTCGTTCAGCTTGCGGTTGGCATTCAGCCCGGCGAGTGTGGATTCTCCGATGGCTTCCTCTGAGTTCTGTAAAAGCTGTGCCCCGCTGTACCACGTCAGGATGGCTGTCGGAATGGCCATGACGCAGAATAGAATCAATGCCAGCTGCAGCAGCATCGGTGTTTTTTTCATTTTTGCTCCCCTTATGATTTCTGTAGATACGTAGATTGAACAATACTTCCCCTGGATGTACTCCATGACAAATCCGGTATTCACACCAGCACCAGTAGCAGCAGCATTCACTGTTACCGCTTACATTTCAATTTAAAACAGATAACCCGGCTATTGTTATTTTATCATTATAAAAAACATTTTAAATATATGTATAGGAAAAATTTTCAAACAAATTAGGAAAATTGACGATGCTATAGCCGGACACCCCTTGACACTGGACCTATTTTCCCCTAAGGTTAGTTACATGAGTAATTAACCAGTTAGGTGGTGAAGCATTGGGATTTCAAATGGATGACACCCGGCCAATATTCGTACAGATCGCAGAGCGAATAGAAAATGACATCATAGATGGAACCATACCGGAAGAATCTCAGGTGCCTTCCACGAATCAGTTCGCTTCGTTTTATGGCATCAATCCGGCGACAGCGGCCAAAGGCGTGAATCTGCTCGTGGAGCAAGGAATATTGTACAAGAAGAGGGGAATTGGGATGTTTGTGGCAGCAGGTGCGCGTGCGGACTTGACAGATAAGCGCAGACAGCAGTTTTATGAGCAGTATGTGGTGGCTATGATCCGTGAAGCCGGCAAGCTCGGCATTACGGCCGAGCAACTGTCCGAAATGATCCGCAAGGGGGATGAGAACCGATGATGATCACCAGGAAGACGATTGAGGCGAAGGCAGCACTGCCCGAGGCAGAGCTTGAGCTGAATCAGGTCAGCAAGGTATTCCGCGGAGGCCAAGGTGTGCATGATGTCTCTCTTACGCTTGAACCGCAGGTGATTCATGGACTGATCGGAGCCAATGGCAGCGGCAAAAGCACCCTGCTGTCACTTATAGCCGGCCAAAGGTTCCCTGACAGCGGACAAATTACCTACGGCGGTGCTCCCGTGCACGAGAATGCCGCTGCCCTCAGCAGTATTTGCCTGGTCAAGACCTATGAACGTTCCTGGGATAGCTACACCCTAAAGGACATCTTCAACTATGCCTCATTTTTTTATCCGAATTGGGATGGCGAACTGGCCGAGAAACTGATGCGCAAGTTTCAGCTGGACAACAAAAAGAATTACCAGCAGCTGTCGCGCGGCGGTCAATCAATGGCGGGAATCATCAAGGGCCTGGCCAGCCGGGCTCCGCTGACGCTGCTGGATGAGCCGGTAATCGGCCTTGACGCCTCGATGCGTGAAATCTTTTACCGGACACTGCTTGAGGATTACGGCAAATTCCCCCGTACTTTTGTAGTAACTACACACCTGATCGAGGAAGCGGAGAACCTGTTTGAACGAATGACTTACATCAAAAAAGGCCGCATCGCCTTCCAAGGCCCTGTGGAGGATTTTGCCGCCAATGCTGCCTATGCTTCTGGGCCTGCCACGGTACTGGAGGCGTTGTTGAAGGACGTGCGAGTGCTGCACAGCGAACGCCTGGGCGGCAAACTCCTGCTCACCTTGGAAGATCTGTCAGACCCTTCCGAACGCAAAATGCTGCAGGATCAGGGCGTAGAGCTGTCTCCGGTTCCGCTGCAAAAGCTGTTCGTATATCTGACACTGCGCGATGCAGAGAACAATCAAGGAGGCGGAAATTTATGAGCACCCGGAGTTTAATTAAATTCCAACTGAAAGATTACCGCAGAGGATCCTTGATTCTGCTGAGCGTACTTGTTCTTGTCGACATCGCCATGGTGCTGCTGCTTAAGTTCCTGCCTTCCATGGATGCTGGATCAGCGGATAACATTTTCAGCGTCAACCGGAATATCATTACCATCTTCTCCATCGTTAGCATGATTGTTACGGTAGCTATCACCTTCCCGCTAATGAGCAGCTTCAGTGTGACGCGCCGCAATTTCTATGTCAGCACGCTGCTGGCCCTCCTGGGTTTCTGCATTTCGGCTGCGCTGGCGGAGAGCATCCTGTATCTGATTGGCCGGGCAGTTCTGCCTTCCATAGGACTCCCGGTTGAAGTGGACCGGCCTTTATTGCTCTCTTGGTACATGTTCACACTAACCTTACTCGAAATCTCAATGGCCACCTTCCTGATTGGCTCCTGTTTTTACAGATTCAAATTAGTCATCGGGATCTTCTCGGCCATTATATATTTTGGATTGATTGAGTTGATCTCCCTCCTGCTGCCTTCTCTGCAATTCATGGATGTATCAGCACTGTTACCGCTTCCTTCGGAGACGTTCCAGCCTGGAACCTCCGTTCTTATGTGGGTTATCACTGCGCTGTTCGCTGTGACCGGCTGGCTGGTTTACCGCCGTACTGACATCCGAATGTAGATTAGATACTGCTGTTAGAAACTGTGGATGCCGTTTTTATTCAAAAGGATTATTTATCCGACGCTGCGGATAGCAAATATGCTAAGGTATATCAAAAAGCGGGCATCCCGTTTTTCTTCATCGAATCCAAGAAATCATATGTACCTTTTGTGATTGAGGATCTGTCCTATGAAGAAGTGCCGGATTTGTCACCAGACATGTATGCTTCAGGCTATTATCAGTCTGGGGATAAAGCGCAATTCTGGGGGTACGGGCTGTACAATGACCAAGTCAATCCAGCCAATATTAAAGATGCCTATTCACAGATATTCACTACCATTGCCTCGCTTCCACAATAGCAAAACGCCCGGATGCGCATCCGGGCGTTTTTGCATTCCTTTTATAATTCTACGCAGACGGGCATATAGGCACTAATCCGCATTTACAGCTTCGTCCTCGAACTCTTCAATACTCTGATTGGAGCCAATGACCACCATAATATCACCCTCATTCACATGATCATGCGCGGTAGGAGCGACGATGATCCCGTCCTCACGGTTCAGGGCAATGATGCTGCAGCCGTATCTGGCCCGGGTGTTCAGCTCCGAGAGGCTTTTGCCGTTCATGCAGGAAGGCACGGTCAGCTCGACAATTTTATAATCCTTGGAGATTTCGATATAGTCCAGAAGATTGGGCGTCACCAGCTGATGCGCCACACGGACACCCATATCCCGCTCGGGGAAAATAACCCGGTCGACCCCCAGCTTGGACAACGCCCGCCCGTGAAGAATTGTTATCGCCTTGCCAACCACCTGCTTTACACCAAGCTCCTTGAGCAGGATCGCCGCCAGTATGCTGCGCTCCATGTTATCTCCAATTGCCACAATACCGCAGTCAAAATTACGCACCCCCAGCGAACGCATAATTCCTTCATCTGTAGCATCCGCCATTACAGCATGAGTCAGCCGGCCGCTCATCTCTTCAACCCGGTCCTCCTGATGGTCAATCCCAAGCACCTCATAGCCCATGGCCATCAGTTCAAGCGCAAGGCTTGAGCCAAAACGGCCGAGACCGATTACGACAAACTGCTGTGGTTTCATAATTCGTTTAACCCCTTATCCAATTATCATTTTGCCTTCCGGATACTTATACAATGCTTTACCCTGTTTCGGGCCAAGCGCATACGCCAGGGTCAGCAGACCCAGCCTTCCGGCGAACATGGTCAGGCAGATCAGAATCTTGCCGACTTCCGTTAATTCCGGTGTCAATCCCATGCTGAGGCCCACAGTGGCGAAGGCCGAGGTCGTTTCGAACAGAATCATCAGGAAGGGGCGTCCTTCCGTGGTGGACAACACCATCGATACGGAAACAATCAGCAGTAGAGCAAGCAGCGTAATTGTCAGCGCCTTGAACACACGCTCCTGCGCCAACCGGTAGCGGAACAGCACAATATCATCACGTCCGCGCAGCATCGAAACTACCGCCCCGATCATCAGTGTGAACGTTGTTGTCTTAATCCCGCCGCCAGTCGAGCCCGGGGAAGCCCCGATAAACATCAGAATTACGATGAAAAACTGCGAAGCCTGGCGCAACCCGGCGATATCCACCGTATTGGCACCGGCGGTACGCGGCGTTACCGATTGAAAGAAGGAGGCCCAAAGTTTGCCGCCAAGGTTCAGCGGACCCAGCGTGCGTGAGTTGGTGAACTCAAAAACAAAAATGACTACTGTTCCAATCAGAATCAGCACCGCCGTCATCGACAGGACAACCTTGGTGTGCAGCAGCAGCCTGCGGCTCTTACGGTAATCCATCAGATCCGACATGACAATAAACCCGATACCGCCGGAAACAATAAGGAACATGACGATAATATTCACAGTGGGATCATTGACGTATCCGGTCAGGCTGCGGTAGCCGCCAAAGATATCAAACCCGGCATTGTTGAACATCGAGACAGCATGAAAGATGCCATAATACAACGCACGGCCAAAAGGCATATCCACCGCCCAACGCAGCGCTAGCAGGGCCGCACAACTCGCCTCAATAATCAGTGAATAGAGCAGCACCTTGCGGATCAGCCGGACAATGCCCTCCATCGAGCTCTGATTCATGGCTTCCTGAAGAATAAGCCGGTCGCGCAGCGAAATTTTGCGTTTCAGTAAGAGTGCGAATAAGGTCGCCATCGTCATGAATCCGAGGCCGCCAATTTGAATCAGCACCAGTATGGTAATTTGTCCAAAAACGCTGAAATAGGTCCCCGTGTCTACCACAACAAGTCCGGTCACGCAGGTAGCCGACGTTGCGGTGAACAGTGCATCAATGAACCTTAGCGAGTGACCTGATGCACTTGAAATGGGCAGCATCAGAAGCAGGGTGCCGATCAGAATGACAGCTGCAAAGCCTAACACCAGTATTTGAGGCGGGGAAAGCTTCAAGAATCTGAATCCGGAAATTTTGGGAAACGGTGAAGCCAAACTCCTCATCCTCTCATATTCGCTTCTGCAAATAAAATAAACACTAAATAAACATACAAATTATATACGTTATTGTCCAACTTCACAAAGGCGATTTACGGATGTGAGATTTTCCACTTGATATTGTGTGGTGTGTAGTGGTACACTTCATTCATCAAGTGTATGGCATGTATCCATACACAAATAACACCACTATGAGGGGAGGACCCCATGGACCCATCTATTGAGCTTTTGCCGGAGCAATTCCAAATCAACCCCTCGCTTCCGATTTACGAGCAATTTGTCGAAGCCATACAGGGACGGATTGTCAGCGGCCTTATCCCCCCCGGCTCGCGTCTGCCCTCGGTCAGAGAGCTGGCCGCCGGACGGGGGGTTAATCCGACTACCGCCGCCAGAACCTATCAGGAGCTGGAGAGGATGGGGCTGATTGTCACCTACCGCGGCCAAGGCACTTTTGTTACCCGCGAGGAAGACGTCATCGGCGAGGCGCGCAAAACCATTATGCGCAAGGCAATCCGGGAGTTCAAGGCTGTTGCCGGGACGCTCGGCATCTCTGCTGAACAAATGTTGAATTTCGATAAGGAGGATTCAAATGCCAGTGAATCATAATAAGGATGCCGGGTTGTCAGCGAAAGCTCCGGCAGTAGAATGCAATAATTTAAAACTTAAGGTAAAGAAGAAAATAATACTGGACGGAATCAGCTTTCAAATTCCCCAAGGCAGCTTAACGGGCCTTCTGGGGCCTAACGGAGCAGGCAAATCCTCTCTGCTTCGCATCATATCCGGGCTTACGGCAGCAGATTCCGGCTCGGCTCACATCTTCGGAAAACCCGCAGGTGTTCAGCGCCTTGGCGAACTGTCCATGCTGCCGGACCGCAGCAATCTGCCCGGCTGGCTGACCGTCCGGGAGTGGCTCGGCTTTGCCGGAGGCATCTACCCGGACTGGGATGAGGCGAAAGCACAGGAACTGCTCCGTGAGCTTTCGGTCTCACCGGAATCGCAGATATCCGCGATGTCCCGGGGCGAGGAAGCCAGGCTGCAGCTGCTGACCTGTCTGTCGCGCCAGGCACCGCTGGTTATACTCGACGAGCCGTTCACCGGAGTGGATCTAATCTCCAGAGAACGGATCGCTTCGGCGGTCGTGGGTGAGCTGGCGGACGGAGCCCGTACCTTCTTGATCGCAACCCATGATATCCGCGAGATGGAGCTGCTGTTTGACCGGTTGATCCTGATCGGTGAAGGCCAAATCCAGAGCATCGAAGACGTCGAATTGCTCCGCCAGTCCGGCAAATCGGTAGAATCTCGATACAGGGAAGTGTTCGCATGACCACGCTGAAGACACTTGTTCAGTTGGAGTACAGCCGTTTCAGCCCTTCCAGACAGGGGAAATCTAAAAGCATTCTGATTGGCTTATCGCTGTTCTGTGTGATGGTGCTTGTCGGCATGTATCTTCCCGCCACCAGAGCAACGCAGCGTTCGCCATTTATCTTTGCAGCACTGCTGCTATGGACCGTTACGCTGGGCCTGTCCACGCTTCACATCCTGGCATTCCAAGGTCAACAGCATAGAGAATGGTTTTTATCCTTTCCACATTCCCGGCTTACACTGCTCTATGCCAAAGTGGCCAGCCTGCTGAAGCACAGCCTGAACATCGCCTTATTGGTGATGGCATCTGCAGTTGCCGTTTATGCCCTTTCCGCTCTTGCCGGCCGGTATGCCCCGCTTCCGGCTGGGGAGCTGATCTACATGCTTGCCGCCTATACGTTGTTCATCATAGCCACACTGCCTTTAGCAGTAGTCTGGGGGCTGGCAATCACCCTGCTTATGCGTGCACGAAAAGCTGCTGTGCTGCTGGTTATTCCATATAATTTACTGTGGCTGCTGCCGCTTATTTATGCCAGCCTGCTAAGCTCATCCACTCTTGGTCTGAAAGGGGTGGAATATGCCTCTCCGAGTGCAGTGTTGATGTATGCACTTGCTCTGATTCTAATCGGATGGCCCTTCTGTTACTTCCTGATGCCGCTTATCGCCCGCAACGGACTGGGAGGAATGGGGGAACTCCAATCAACCGCTCTTCCCTCATCTGCAAATGCAAGATGGGGAAAGAACGCCAAAACAAACACATTCACCATCCGCAAAGCGCCATTCACCACTCTGTTCCGGCTCCATACCAGCCGGGTGCGCCGAATAGAAAAGCATCCAAACATACTCATCCTGAAGCTGGCAGTGCCGCTGCTCAGCATTGCAGCCGGTTATTACGGATCAACAGACGGATTAGCTATCCAGTCCGTTGCAAGGTTGCTGTTTATGCTGCCCGTTCTGTTCGGTTTCCTGTGGATGGTGAGCCGCAGCAGCCTCGAACGCAAACAGCTGCCCTGGCTGCTCGGCTTCCCGCAGAGCCGGTTGGCTGTACTGCTGTCCGGAGTTGCTGCTGTATGGGTTACTGTTATGCGGATCATCATTGTTCTGGCGCTTTCCGCTTTTGCAGGGAGTATTATAGGCTTCATTACAGGCAAGATCGATCTGAACAATCTGTCTTACGCCCTGACATGGCTGCTCTTTTCATTTCTTCTTTATACACTTACGCTGACAATAACCTTTGGCCTGATGCAGGCCGAATACTATCTGATGAAATCATCGGCACTATCTTTACTTCTGCTTCCGATCGTGCTGCTGGGCACCCTGCATAGCGTCCTGATCAACAGATTTATGATCCCTAAGGAAATGCACAGCGGCTTAATGCCGGACTGGAGCCTGCTGGGCTGGATTGCGGTCATTGGCCTGCCTCTTGCGGCATGCTGTATTTTTGCGGGAGCCAAATATTATCACCTCATCTTAACTCCGCAGAAGAAGGCTGCAGCCCAAACAAAACAAGCATAAGCTTGGCAATCTTCACGTAAACGTAAAGGGACAACAGGAAATTTCCTGTAACCGCACGCCAAGTGATACTATAATAAGAAAAGCACGAAGCTTAAGGAAAAGAGCAGGATCAATTCATCACAAGGAGGCGTTTCATGAATTCCGTCGGCCAGCCCTTACAGCAGCGGCCTCTTTCCATCAAACTTATCGTAGCGGGCATTCTGGGTCTTATCGTATTTATTATGTTCCAGGTAGCTCCCCAGCTCCTTTCGGGTACCAATGGAGAAGACACCACCGTCATCAGCAAGAACGAAGCCCGTTCACATGCTGCCGCATTCGCAGCCCAGCAGCTTAGCCATACGGAGACAGCAAATGATCATTGGACCGTCGTTTATCAGACTGATTCGGACTTCTACGGATATATGTCCCGGGAGAAGCTCCTGCAGGACTACTCCAAAAACAAGCTGGATCAGCGTTATCCCTTTGACGTCTATCATGCTGTGCTTCAGGCATCCGGAGAAAAAGACGCCCAGCTCACCGTTGATCTCAATATGTACACTGGAGAGGTTGTGGCCTTTGCCCGCGGTGCCAGCATCAAATCCGAGGACGGATCCAGTTATGGAAGCGCTCCGGCTGCTGCCCGTGCAAACAGTGATTCCTCGCTTTCTCTGGATAAGAAGGAGGAGCTCGCCCGCCCGTGGCTCAAGCGATGGGGAGTAAATCCCGCCAAGCTGCAGATCGAAGCCGGCACAAATGAATACGGGCTTGTCTATACAGACCATTCGGTCAAAGTCGGAGAAACTCTGCTGCGTTATAACTTTAATTTCCAGGATGGTGAGGTTTCTTACTTCCGGGCCGGATTTTCTGCTCCCTCCTGGCATACTTCGTACGTAGAGGACCAGACCTCGCTGGCCCAAACGCTGACGCGCTTTGGCTACGGCCTGCCGACACTGGCTCTTGGCATTCTCGCCTTGATCTACAGCATTCTGAGAAGAGGCCATACTTCCTTTGTGCGCGGCATCTTCTTAAGTTTGGCCCATTTTGTAATCATGATGGTCAGCACTTACAATATGCTGCCGGAATCCGGCAGTGACAGCCCTGAAGCCCGGATAACCTCTGCCATCTTGTTTGTCATTTACGCCTTGTACAGCCTGCTGATGTCCTCCCTGCTCTACTTCTCGCTCGTTGGAGGCAACGGCTTATGGCGCAAGGAGGAAGGCCTGAATCCCTGGCCCCGCGCCAAGGAGCCGGGATACGGCAAATATGTGCTCGACAGCATGCGCACCGGTTATATCTGGGCCTTTATCCTGCTTGGTGTGCAGACAATTATGTTCATCATCTTGTCGCTCACGCTGCATAACTGGTCCACCACGGACGCCAGCCAATCTCCCTACAATATGAGATATGCCTGGCTGCTGCCGATCGTCGCTTGGCTTGCCGGCCTGTCCGAAGAAGCCGTCTACCGCCTATTCGGTATCCGGATGCTCAAAAAAATCGTCCGCAACACCTTCATCGCCTCGCTGATCACGACGCTCATTTGGGCTTTCGGCCATACACTGTATCCGATTTACCCGATCAGCTCGCGTCCGATCGAGCTGACTGTGATCGGGCTGCTGTTCAGCTATATTTTCCTGCGCTACGGCTTTATCGCCGTCATGTTCAGCCATGTCGTGTTCGACAGCATTCTGATGGGAGCCACGCTGATCTTCATGAAGGAGAGCGTAAATATAGGTGCCGGAATCGTGACACTCATCCTGCCATTCGTGGTCGGTTACATCGTGTACCGGTTCAACCCGCCGAACAAGCCGGGTCAGCCGAAACCACGGGAACCCGAAGAATCGCTTCAGCCTGCTGGCAACTTAAATTAAGCTTTCAATAATAAAATGAGGTGTTCCAACTGGCTGCCATCAGCCTGCGGAACACCTCGTTTTATCTCCTTTTAAAGAAGCGGTCATAGAGCACCAATGCAACCAATATGGTAAACACCCAAATTAGAAACTACCCCTATTGATTATGACAACATTTAATAATATATAACATTTCTGCATGATTCCCGGATTCCCCTTATCTTCGCAAACCGGTAAATTTCACTATAATCTTCAATCGTTAGGCTCAGCAATCACAGTCCTGTTTCTCCCCCCTTTCTTGGCCAGATACAGCGCCTGATCCGCCATCTCCAGCAGCGCTTCTTGCTCTGACGCATGTAAAGGATAGTGCGCTACGCCTTGAGAGACCGTTAGCCGTGTTGGAATGGGAGCCACGCTTTGTTCAAGGGCCAGCCGGACTCTTTCGGCTACATTAAAAGCTTCCGCTGGTCTTGTTTCAGCCAGCAGAATGACGAACTCTTCACCTCCGTAGCGGTAGCAGACATCACTTGGGCGAAGCGAGGATACTATAATTCCGGCAACGTGTTTCAGTACTTCGTCACCAGTAACATGGCCATAGGTGTCATTTACGAGTTTGAATCTGTCTACATCCAGTACAATGAGCGAAAACGGCAGCCCGGAGTCAATCCAATGATCCAGCTGATATTTAAGCGACCTCCTGTTCATTAAGCCCGTCAGCGCATCCGTCGCGGCCTCTTGAGTAAGCTGATCCGTCTGTTTCTGAATATCCGTTACAGCAAGCAATACGGCATCGGTCAGCAACTCTGCCTCACGGCTCCATTGCGACCTTACTTCCGGAATTACAATGTTCTCCTTGCCTATCCTGCTCACCAGATTTGCCAGATGCACAAACGGCCGGGCCAGCTTGTATGCTATGAAAATAAAGCCCATCAGCAGCATAAGAAACGGGAAGAACGAATACCCGATAATTATCCGGAGATGGCCCATCAGCTCTTGATGGATGATACTAATCGGCGATACGACCGCAATCCCCCATCCATTGGCTGGAACACTGGAGTACCCCGCAAGCACCTCAATGCCGATGGTATTAATTACTCGCTCTTTTCCGCGCTCTCCCTTCATGAGCTTCTGCACAACCTTGTTGGTGCTGATATCTCTCCCGATAAACTGCTTGTTTGGATGGTACAGCCGCTGCCCCTTGGAATCCACAATATAAAAATAAGAACCGTACTCGTCCACGTTGTTATTCCCATAAATCATAGACAGGATATTGTCCTCCTGCAGATAAAGCGTCCCGCTCAAAATACCGAGATATGTTCCGTTCCTGCTGAAAACCGGTTGACTCATAAATACGATTAACCGCTTAGTGTTTGGGGTTAGGTAAGGGGAGGAGAGATATGGTTTCTGTAGCGCCAGAGCCTCCTGACCGGCTTTGGAGGTAAGAAGCTTGCCGGCCGTTCCCACTTTTGCAGGAACTACGTTGCGGATCACCCCGTCGACATCAACTAAGGAGATGGAATTGAAGAAATTGCTGCTGTTGCGCATCAGTTCTAGATGATTATCCACTTGTTTCGGAGTCATAGCATCAAAATCAGAGAGTACACCAGCATTGTATTTCAGGCTATTGCGCATGGACAGGAATAAGGAATCCATCGTCTTAGACATTCGTTCAGCGCTGGAGTAATTCAGCTGGAGTGTCGTCTCTATCAAAGATTGTTTCTTGGACTCGTAAGAGCCAATCAGCAGAATGCTTGAGGTTAGCAAAACCACCAGCGTCACCAGGCCCGTAAGCAGCCATGTGAGACTGATTTTTTTACTAGGACACAGTCCGGCCCTTCTTACTGTAAACAAACGATAACCCTCCTCATTTCTATAAAAAACAACTAAATACATAATACATCAAATCATGACGTTATTCGATAAAAAGATGGCGCGCAAATGCCCGCCGCTGCTCGGCTCTCCCCGAGACGCAACCCTTATCTGAACCCTCAAAAAAAAAAGGCCGACCCGTAGGGGTCAGCCTGGAGTCCGCTGCAATGGAAGCGGCACGCCTACACGGACGGTTCCTCGTCCTTCAGCGCCTCAAGAATCTGCCCCGCCAGCTTTTCGCCAATGGAGAGGGGGCGGAAATCCTCAATCGAGGCCTCCTTAATTTTCTTGAGTGAGCCGAAATGCTTCAGCAGCAGCTTCCGCCGCTTATCACCGATGCCCGGAATGGAGTCCAGCTTCGAGGTGACCATCGACTTGCCGCGCTGCTCGCGGTGGAAGGTGATCGCGAAGCGGTGGACTTCATCCTGGATACGCTGCAGCAGATAGAATTCCTGGCTGTCGCGCGCCAGCGGCACCGGCTCGGCAGAGTCGCCGATCAGCAGCTGGGCGGTTTTGTGCTTGTCATCCTTGACCAGACCGCAGACGGGAATGTAAAGACCGAGCTCGTTCTGCAGGATGTCGATGGCCGAGGAGATCTGCCCCTTCCCGCCGTCGACCACAATCAGATCAGGCTGCGGCAGATCTTCCTTCAGCACCCGCTCATAACGCCGCCGGATAACCTCGCGCATCGTTTCATAGTCATCCGGCCCCTGGACCGTGCGGACCTTGTATTTGCGGTATTCCTTCCGGGCAGGCTTGCCGTCAATGAATACGACCATCGCCGACACCGGATTGGTTCCCTGAATATTCGAGTTATCGAAGGCTTCTATCCGGCTGAGCGATTCCAGACCCAGGCTCTGGCCGAGGCTGAGGGCCGCTCCAGAGGTCCGTTCCTCGTCCCGTTCAATGAGACGGAACTTCTCGTCGAGCGCCACACGGCTGTTCTGGCAGGCCATGCCGACCATCTGCTTCTTGAGCCCGCGCTGCGGCACAAGTACCTTGACGTTCAACCATTCCTGCAAGGCTGCCGCCCCTCCGGCCGCATCCACGGTGCCGGCTGCAGCAGCTTCCGCCGCTGCGGCTTCACGCTCTTCTGCATCCTCTGCCATATCCTGCGCCGTTACCTGACCAGTCTCCGCCGCAGCTTCATCAGCGGAGGCCGCCTCGGCAACAAGCGCTGTGAACGCACCCGCACCGGTCATCCCACTGTCGCCGGAAGCCGTGGCCTGAGCCGGTTTATCCGTACTTTCCTCCAGCTTATCCGGCAGCAGGATCTCCTGCGGCAACGCCGGATTGTCGCTGTAATACTGCGTCACATAAGACATGAAGTCACTGTAAGCCTCTCCGTAGAACGGAAAAGCAGACGAATGGCGCTGAATCATTTTACCCTGCCGCATGTACAGAATCTGCACACACATCCAGCCTTTATCCACAGCATAGCCGAAGACGTCGCGGTCCTTGGTATCCGCAGTGTTAATCTTCTGCTTCTCCATCAGGGCATCGATGTGGATGATCTGGTCACGTAATTCCTTGGCCCGCTCGAAGTACAGCTCCTCTGCGGCTTCCTGCATCTTTTGCTGCAAATCCTTCTTAACCGCTTCATGGCCGCCCCCGAGAAAAGCGGCAATATTCTGTGTGATTTCCTCGTAGGCGGATTTGGGCACTTCCTTCTCGCAAGGTGCCAGGCACTGGCCCATATGATAATAGAGACAGACCTCTTTCGGCATTACTCCGCATTTGCGCAGCGGATACATCCGGTCCAGCAGCTTTTTTGTCTGATGGGCTGCGTAAGCATTCGGATAGGGTCCGAAATATTTCGCTTTATCTTTAATCACCCGGCGCGTAACCTCAAGCCGCGGATGAGCTTCATTCGTTATTTTCAAATACGGGAACGTCTTGTCGTCCTTCAAAAGCACATTGTAACGCGGCATATGCTTCTTAATCAGGTTACACTCCAGAATGAGCGCTTCCATATTGCTGGAGGTCACGATGTATTCAAAATCAACAATATTGGCGACAAGCCGCTGGGTTTTACCATTATGGCTGCCTGTAAAATAAGAGCGGACGCGGTTCTTCAGCACTTTGGCCTTGCCCACATAAATGATGGTGCCTTCTTCATTCTTCATCAGATAGCACCCGGGCAGGTCGGGCAGCAGTGCCAGCTTATTGCGGATATTATCGTTATAGTCCATGATTTCTCCCCCACCTAGACTTGGCTGCAGCTTATAAGGTAAGTTTAGCACACAAAGCGCCTCCGGATAAACCGGAGGCGCTTTGGCGATTGGGCCGAAAACGGCCCAAGTACAGCAGCATCAAATGAAATTATTGATGTTTAGCTACGATATTCTTAAGGGAATCCTTGGAGTTCAGTCCTACAACTTTATCCACGGGTTGGCCGTCTTTGAAGAAAATCAGCGTAGGAATGCTCATTACTCCAAAACGGGAAGCCGTTTCCGGATTCTCATCTACATTCAATTTAGCAATTTTAACGCTGTCTCCCAGCTCGGTGGACAATTCCTCCAGAATAGGGGCAAGCATTTTGCAAGGGCCGCACCAAGGTGCCCAGAAATCTACTACAACAGTACCTTGACCTTCCACTTCGCCGACGAAGGATTGGTCAGACACGTTCACGATAGCCATGATATTGTTCCTCCTTTAAGTTTTGCGAAGCAATATCCGCTTCTATAGCGTACGCTAGTTCGAGCGAATTCACTCCGAAATGTTAGCGGGATAAAAATGTTTCATGTAATATGATAACCAAATTACCATTTACCGACACATCAACAGTATAACATATATACAGTGCTTTTGGGAAATGTTTTAGACAATTACATTGTATAAAATCTATTTTTTGTAAGAGAAACTCATCTTTACATCTCACTGCTGAGTTCGTATACTTGAGGAAAGCGCATTAATTGTCAATGACTTCTCTCACATGTATAACTGTAACCTATTTAAGTGCAGGCATGCAACCGCAAGGAGGAGCAAGCTATGGATGTCAATGCTAAGGTCCGGGACCCGCGGGAACACTTCAATGAGGAGCCCCGCAACGATTTAGGTGATTTATTGGCCGGTTTTTTTGGAATGACGGGATTTATGACGCTTGTTTTCTTCGGAATGGTAATCGTCAAATTCATTCTCTCCGAATAGACAGGCAGGCTTTATCACACAGCGCAAACCTCCAGCCTTTCCCCACAAGGAAAACGCTGGAGGTTTGTTTGTGTCAATCCGGTTTATGGCCCAAGTGGAAACGGCTTTGCCGTCCTTTTTAAGGACGGTACCGTTTCAGCGAGAAATAGAAGGATAAGTTATCGTGTGAAACATATTTTCAAAAAAAACAGCGGCACCTTGGACTTAACGTCCCGGGCTGCCGCTGTTTGTATGTTTATTATAAAGCCGGCTCTTCGCCTTATCTGCCTGTTCCGCGCTGATTCTCCCCGTGCAGGGGAATAACCTCGACAAACGGAGCGATACGATCCATCAGCCGCTGGCCTTTGTAGAGCTCTTCGCCGTCCTTGCTGGTGAAGCTCAGATGCTTCTCCAGACCGTCCAGCGGATAATTCGAGGTATAGAAGGTAGGTTTACGGTTCATCCGGTAGTTGAGGATTGCTCCGAGCACATGGTCGCGGGCCCACGGATTCAGGTTCTCCGCACCGATGTCATCAAAGATAAGCAAATCGCAATTCTTCAGGGTATCGACGGTTTCCTTCAATTTCTGGCCGTCCAGCATGATCGACTTCAGATCCTCGATAAAATCGGGCATGTACACAATCACACCGCTATACCCTGCAACCGCCAGCTCATGGAGCAGGTAACACATCAGGAACGTTTTGCCTGTTCCGAAAGTGCCGTGCAGGTAAATCCCCTGCGAAGTAAGTCCGTTTTCTTTGATTCTTTCAATATAATCAAATATTTTATTCACGGCTGAGGCCCTGCGCGGGTCCTTGCCCATAATATCCATCTCGTCATAACCGCCGTTCAGCACACGTTCGTCTACATAGAAGCTGCGGATCCGTTTGCGGATGCTGTCCTGATTATCCTGCGCCACCTTAAGATTGCAGGCTGTCTTGCGTTCATATAGATCCGACGAGCCGTTAACGGTCTCAACTGTAAGCTTGCTGTAGTGCCCGGGGAAATCATTCGGGCATTTCTCCAGGCCGGGACAGTTTGCACAGTGGCGGCTCTCCTCGACATATTGATATAACCGGCTCAA
This sequence comes from Paenibacillus sp. FSL H7-0357, assembly GCF_000758525.1. Classification (NCBI taxonomy): domain Bacteria; kingdom Bacillati; phylum Bacillota; class Bacilli; order Caryophanales; family Paenibacillaceae; genus Paenibacillus; species Paenibacillus sp. FSL H7-0357. Next base: position 6,315,152 of record NZ_CP009241.1, read on the forward strand.
GTGAACCTTGAGCCGCGACTCCTCCAGCTCCGGATGCTCAGCCTGCAGCTGCTTGACCAAAGGATGGTTCAGCAGATTCTGCTCAAGATCGCGCGAACGCTGGCGCAGAGCGGAATTGTTCATCGAACGCAGCACTTCGCCCATAGACTCCATTGCCATTTCCGCACCTCGCTTTCTTTACGGCGTCTTCGAAACGCCCTTTTTCTTACTGGCCTTAATCTCGGCCGCTTTCTTCATCATCGCCGCGAATTCCTCTTCCGATACGGTTCCGGCACTGCCGTCATCCAGCACCATCGGAATTTCCGGCTTGGCGGAGCGCCCGTTCTTCGCATAAGAACGCTGGCGTGTTCCGGACGCGCCGGTGGAGCCGGATGCCGCTCCTTTGCCCTTGACCTTCGACTGGTCACGGATGTAGCGTACCGCCTTCTCGTACGTGTTCACCTGCTTCACCAGCATATTGGAGGCGATCGCCTCAACGAAATTGCGGTTCATCCGCTGATCGCCGCCCGAAGCCACCATCGTCATCAGATAGTGAATCAGCACATTGATGACTTCACCGCTGAGTTTGTAGTTCAGATCTATTTTCTCAAAAATATCCATCAGCTGGCCCGGCACCGCACCCGGAAAAAAGGTTTGCAGCAGCCGTGTATAAGGCTCGTTGCGCAGCATCATATTATATTGGTGAATATCGCATTTGGACATGAATTGCGGAGGAACCTCCACATAATATTCCATCTCAACCGACTGCTCCGGCGGAGCAATGGAATCATCGCCTTCCTCAGCCGCAGCTGAGCGCAGCGAGACTACCTTGGCCGCAGCGATCTCCCGTTTCTCCTGCCGCTTCATATCCTGGCGGAAATGCTGGCTCGCCTTGTATTGCAGCGTATCAAGAATGACCTCGCCGTCAGGCGTAAAGACCCCGTCCTCATCCAGCAGGCGGCTTAAATCCTGGGGACTCAGCTCATACTTATGGGCCACATAATTAATGACACCCATCTGGGTATGATCAAAACGCAGCTTCTCAACATGAACCCGGTTGACCGATTCCCTGGGGAACCGCAAAATAATATCGCTGTAGCCGATGGCCGGCTCGCCGCTTTCGCGCGTCCCCGGCTGGCGGACTGTAGCTACCTCGGCCAGCGCCTGCTCCAGCTCATAATCTATCACATGGGTATTCAATTGAAAGATATCATAAAAGGGCAGGGAAATATTCTCTTTGCCAATCGACCGGCGGCTCCATTCCTCCGGCTCGCGGTTCCAGAACTGCTCGCGCAGCGACAGCACTGCGAATTTGCCGATCTTGTCCCGCAGGAGCAGCGTCAAATGCTGAGTTGCAAAAAAGTCAGCCGGCGACAGCGGCGGCAGCAGCTCGTATTCATACATATAATCCTCGGTTTCCCCGACATAGATCCGGCAGGTCTGAAGCAGCCCCACCGCTTCCAGCCGGGAAGCCTGATCCACTAAATATTTGCGGCCCTTCTCATTCGGTTCAACTCCAAGCGTCATAAACAGCCTGCGCTGCTGCTCCACTGTGGAGTAGCCGATTGCTTCAGCCGGAATATGTTCAAACAGCAGCCTGTAAAGGCTGATTGCAAAGGCTCCGACCATCGGCTGATAGACCGAACCCAGCATACGTCCATCCACACTGCTTAGACCGAATTCGCGGGAAACGCAGTACCGATGATGTTCGGTGAAATGATGCAAGTTGCTCATACGCATCTGCGGATACCTCCCCCTTTTCTACACGAATTCATATAGATTTCTATTCTATCACAAAACACCCGGCCGGAAATGTAAAAAAAGAACCAAATAAGGCGCATTTCGCCGCATTATCGGCCCCTTATGAACACTTGCTGGCGATAGCGGGCAAAAAAGAAAAAAACGGCCTGAGTGCAGCCGTTTCTGTGTGATGTAAATCTTTATCAGAACATTTTATAGCCGCCAAGCCGCAGTTTCTGGATCGTCCAGCCGCTGAGCACCGCACCCGCAAGTCCGGCAATCCCCGTAAGATAATCCACAATATGAAAGGTGGACAAATGCTCCCAGAGCGTCATGGCGCTTCTATCCCAGATGGAATAAATTACGATCGGCAGAATGACAATCACGAACAGATATGCGGGAAACCAGGTGGTCTTCATTAACATATTGAGGATAAAGCCAATGCCGAACATCATGACAAAGAATAAAACGGCCAGAACCAACACAGGAATAAATCCCATCGTACCGCCATCCCCTCTCTCTATAAAGAACCGCACACTAAGCCTTAATTAATAGTAAGTTTACTAGAAAAAATGTAACGAAGCAATGAACATTATTGCAGCTCACGCTCCATTCAACTCAAATGCCGGTGTCAGGGTTTGCTCTGGGCCTCCCGCATGCGATACAATGCAAATAGATCAATCGGATCATACATAGAAGCGTATGCTTTCGAAGCTGATTTTACGCAAAGTTATTTCTACTTTTAAGGAGTGAGAACATGAACGAAGCCGCTTTGACACTGGAAGGCTGGTATGCACTGCATGACTTCCGCTCGCTGAACTGGACGGCCTGGACGGCTGCCGATGATGAAGAGCGTGCCGTTGCCCTGGAGGAGCTGCATGCTTTTATGCAGGAATGGGGCCCGGTTGAAGAAGCCAAGGAAGGAAGCTCCGCTGTATACGCCATTGTCGGCCAGAAGGCTGATTTCGTGATGATGTTTCTGCGCGAAAGCCTGGAAGCTTTGAATAGCCTTGAGACCGCCTTCAACAAAATCGCCTTTGCCCAATATACCACCAAGTCCTACTCTTACGTCAGTATTGTTGAACTTAGCAACTATGCTGCCGGCGGAAGCGCCGGGGATGGCAGCGATCCCATGCTGAATCCGCATGTGGCAGCCCGCCTAAAGCCGATTCTGCCGCAAGCCAAACATATCTGCTTCTATCCGATGAACAAGAAACGCGAGCTTGCTGACAACTGGTACATGCTCGATATGGAGAAACGCCGTGAGCTGATGTATTCCCATGGCCTAATCGGACGCGGTTACGCCGGCAAGGTAAAACAGATTATTACCGGCTCCGTCGGTTTTGATGATTGGGAATGGGGCGTTACACTGTTCGCCGAGGATGCGCTCCAGTTCAAGAAGCTGGTCTACGAAATGCGTTTCGATGAAGTCAGCGCCCGCTACGGCGAATTCGGCCCTTTCTATGTCGGCAATCTGCTGACTCCGGAGAGCTTCGAAGAGATGCTGAAGCTGTAATCCCCGGACAGCCGCACACTGTATTTCATATCATGGCTTTTATGCCGGGTTCATAGATACGCACAAACAGACCGCAGCCTAACCGCTGCGGTCTGTTTGTGCGTTTACTTTCCGTTACTGCCTATTTCATATACTGGAGCAGATTCACAATCATTTGTGCACTTTCGGCACGTGTACCGTTCTGCTTCGGCTCAAAGCGTCCTGCGGCACGACCCTGCAAGAGACCTAAGCGCACGGCCTCTTCAATAGCCGTCTTGGCCCATTGCGGAGCGTCTGCTGTATCGGCAAAAGCTGCCGCAGTCGAGACTGTGGTCACCTGTGTCTCCGCTGCATACCGGTAAGCGCGAATGAGCATAACTGCCATTTCCTGACGGGTAATTTCAGCTTCCGGCCCAAATGCGGAACCCGACAAACCGTTCACAATTCCGGCCTGCTGCGCCGCAGAAATTGCCTCTGCGTACCACTTGTCCGGCTGCACATCGGCAAACCCTGTAGCCGTATGCCCGCTGAGTCCCAGTGAACGCACCAGCATTGCTGTGAACTCTGCACGGGTAACCGCCCGGTTCGGATCGAACCGTTCTCTAGACACTCCCTGCACAAGCTGTTTGGCAGACAGCTGCTTCACTGCGCCGGTTGCCCAGTGCTCTGCAGGCAAATCACTAAAGCTTTTGTCGTATTGCAGAACCGCATATTTACTGAAATGGCTCACAGCTGTGCTCAGCCTGCCTTCGGTCCATCTACCGCCGGCATACTTAAGCGCCCCGTCTTCTCCAATATAGTAAATACCCAGCAGCTCTTTATTCCCCTGTGGAATTGCCTCATAAGCAATAGTAACCGGTTGTGCAAATTGCGATAAGACAAATTCCTGACCCTGCTTCGTTGTAAGGCTAAGCTTCCATTCCCTCACTTCACTTGCCGCTTCCAGCCGTGCTCCCGACATTTGCGCTGCACGGGTGATCATGGCCTGCGCGGTATCGCTGCCAACTGCTTCAGCAGCCAATGAGATAGTGCTGCCAGGGATTGCGCCTTCCGGTACCTTGCTGCTTAATTCGGCGAGCACTCCGGCAGGAATCACCACGGACAAGCCAGCCGATTGGATTCTAAGCGGAGCCTTGCCAAGCAACTCACCGGCATTCCCTGGCAGGATCAATTCCGTCCAGGCTGGATCGGCTGTAATTACAACTTCCCCTTGCGCATTCCGCTCTCCGGATAACCGGGCAGCTGCAATCTCCACGACTCCGGGTTCCAGCGTTGCCGCAGCTGTCGGAGAAGGAGCAGGGGAGATCACCGCGCCAGGTGCCGGGGGTGAACTCGGTGTTGGCGTTGGTGTTGGCGTCGGTATCGGCGTTGGTACTGGCGTCGGCTCTTGTCCGGCAGCGGTCACCACCAGCCCGTACTCTGCACTCATCCCGTTATACTCCCCACGGACTTTTACTGTTCCTGCACTTAGCGCGTGTATTTCCCCAGACTCGCTAATCTCCGCCACTTTAGGATCGGAGGTTTCGAACAGAACCCCCTTGGCCAGCTTCACAAGGCTGCCGTCACTGTACACGGCTTGAACTACCGCAACGCCCTTGCTTCCCTGTTCCAGGGTTTCCGGGCCTTCGATCTCCAGACCGGTCATAACTGGCGTACCGTCCGTTGACACCGTAAGCTTATACTGGGCGGCCAGTTCTCTGTACGTTACCGAGATCACAGTTGAACCAACAGCATGCGCCTCAACCTGTCCTCGATCGTCAACCGTGGCCACATCAGTATTCTGGCTGGAATAACTCAGCCCTTCAACTACGGCTATCCGCTTTCCGGAGGCATACACAGCTTCAGTTACCGTCTGATCGGTATCTCCCGCCCGTAATACTTGCTTGCCTTGCAGAGAGAGCGACTCCAGAGCATCCACGTCTATCTTGCTCTCCGCATATATAGCAGGGTAGCCTTCAACGGCTGCCCTTACGACTGCCGTCCCCGGCTTAAGGGCGGTCACTAATCCGTAAGTATTAACCGTTACCGTGTTCTCCGGCTGCTCGGAAACAACAGACCAATGGATTTTTACCTTGGAGGCATTGGCAGGAAGCACCTGCGCATGCAGCTGCATACTTTGTCCAGGCTCAAGCAATGCTTCCGTACGGTCCAGTGTAACGGATTCCGGAGCCACTTTGGCAATGACCAGTTGATCAATCTCCTGTCCGTCAACCGTTCGGGCAGTGACGGTAATCCCGTCATTTTTTATTTCAACCGCAGTAAAGATTTGCTCGTCCTCGTCATAAATTTTCTCCTGCCAGAACCTTTCGGTCAGCGCATAGAATTTGGGACCGGATGATCCGCCGATGACATACCGGGTGCCCTCGCCTTCGGCAACCCGCTGCCCTCCGTTCATCGGATAGGAGCGCATATAGATGTGATCATGTCCGTTCATTACGAGATCTACTTTATGCTTGTCAAATACCGGCACCCAGACCTGCTGCACCCGTTCATTGGCATAGATGCTGCCGTAAGGTCCCTGATGGAAGAAAATGATCTTCCACTTCTTGTCCGTGGCTGACAGATCCTGATCGAGCCACTGGGCCTGCTCCTTATACTCCGCCTCGCCATGCTCCGTGTTCATCACCACAAAATGGGTGTCTTTGATATCAAATGAAAAATTTGTTCCCTTAACTCCCGCCGCACCGTTCTGCGGGTTATTGAACTGGGCCAGATAATCCCCGTCACCGTTCGTGCCCATCACTTCATGGTTACCGATAATCGGCACAAGCGAAGTGTGCATTAGCTGTTCCTGTGCAGCTCCGAACCACCAGTTCCACTGCTCCTGCTCGAAGCCCTTGTCGACCATATCTCCTGCATGCACAAGCATTTCCGCATCCGGCATGTACTGGAAAGCCTGCTGCGCAGTATTCTTCCATAGCTCGAAGCCTGCCTGCGAATCCGCCTGCGAATCTCCAATGAAAAGGAACTTGGTGGCTTCACGGTCTCCACCGCTCGTTACAAATGTACCCTGGGCACTTACATTCGCCGCTCCGTCCCCCACCCGGTATACATAAGCCGTTCCCGGTTCAAGATTAGCCGCTTCCGCTTTATGCACGCGCATCGTTCCGTCGTTATTGCTGTTGTAGATGGTGCTCGCGCCTTCAATTCTGAGCACCTTGCTGTCCTCGAAGCCGGTGAACTCAGCTTGCTTGACCAATTCAACTACACTGCCCTCTGTCTGCGGCTGAGTCTGCCAGGCAAAACGCCGGCTGGTATCGGCATCCTCGCCCATGGTCACATTGATGTTGCGAGGGGCTGCCGTGCCGTCATAAGGCGCTACCTTAAACGTCATCACCGGACTATAGGCGTTGCCTTTTACCGCCTGCAGCTTGAACGTCCCTTCCGCTACAGTAGCGGACTTCGTGGTCAGCAGCCCGTCCGCACCGGATACTCCCTCTGCTTCCACACCGTCGATCAGCAGTTTAGCTCCCTGGAAGGCCGCTCCCCCCTCCATTTCACTTACCGAGAAGGAAGCCGCCAGGCCTTTGGCGATCTCATAATGATTCCAGGCCAGCTTAAGCTGCGTCATCACTGTACTTTCAAGTGAAGCACCAATGAAGCTGATCGCCGTTCCGCTGCCCTCTGTCGAGGTGACAGAGCCGGAGGTATTCTCAATGGTCAGCGGTTTGCTTAGCTGTCCTCCAAGCTGTTCCAATGTATAAGGCCCGATATAATCATTGCGGACCGTATATTGAATCTGGCCCAGAAGGTCACTGTCTTCAAGCCCTGCTTCATGGATTCGGTTCAATTTCAGCAGCACTGTACCCTTGGCCGCGTCGATAACCGGTTCGAGCTGGCCTTCTGTCAGCTTGCTGCCTGCAATTACTTTCAGATCGCGGACAGCCGCAGGGTCAAAGGCAAAAGCAACTGAACCCTCCTTCAGCTTATCCGCCTTCTCCGCCGTTATATCCACAGTGTAGGTATTCCCGGCGTATACAACCTCAGGGGTGACATATTTATAGAAGGGAGATCCCAGATTCACTGTGAAATACCATTCCTTAATCGTCTGATTGCCGCTGAGGTCGCGGATCGCAAGCTTCACCTTATGCCGGCCTTCCGCAAGCGGAAGCTTGGGCTTGTACGTAATTTGTCCCTTAGGAGGATAGAAGCCGTGCTCTACGAGCTGGTCGTCAATAAATAACCGCACTTTCGAGGCATCGATTAAAGTAGTTCCCGGATGCGCAACCGGATCGTAGCCGGCATCCTCTCCGTTCACCGAAAGGGCCGGCGTTGCCGTCTTGACCATCTCATTAGCGCCAGGATACTCATTTTTAATGACCGGCGGTGTTTGGTCTTCTTCCAAGGGGCCATAGAGGGCGCGGATATCATCCACATAAATGGCACCCTTTGTTTTTTTCAGATTGCTGGTCTCCATATAACGGACAGGCATATCCATCGACAACGGGGTTGTTTTACCTTTAGGCACCGCCACTTCGACATATTTCCAGCCTGTCCAATTCACACCGTTCACCTGATCAGTGTAATCTACCGGAACCGCCGCATTGTTGCCGTCGCGGATCTGGCCGCGCAGCCAGTGCTTCTGCCCGTCTCCATAGATCCACATACTGATTTTCTCCGGATAACCCGGTATCTGAATCCGATTCTCTGTCGACGTTGCCGCGACATAAGCTCCTGAGGTGCCTGTTTTTCCAATAAAATCATATTCCAGCTTCAGCGCCCTGTCTCCGCTGCGGATAAAGTCCTGATCTGTCACTTCCTCCAGCGTTACGCTGTTGGCTGCCGCACTGGCTGCCTTATATTTGTCGATCCCCGCTTCAAAATTCTCCAGCATAACAGGCGGCAAACCGACATTCACTTCAAAGGAGGTTTCCACACTGCCATATTTCACGTAAATCCTACCGTTTTTTCCGTTCTCATTGCTTGCCTGAAACCACCCGTTCTTATCCACCGTGCCAATTTCACCTTCCACACGCCATTCAAAGCTATGGTTGTCAGCCTGGATAGTCTGTCCGCCCCGCAGCGCCTTTACCGATAACTGAGCGGACTGGCCGGATGTGTATGTCTTGATTTCATCGGGGAATTCCAGCTCCGTCAGCGTTTCGACGACTTCAATCTCGCCTTCTCCCTGCGCATTCCCGGCTCCCGCACTAATTTTGCCTACTCCGGCTGTAGAACCGGCAGTAAAGACACCCTGTTCATTTATAGTCCCCAGAACCGGATCAACTTGCCAATTCAGCGCCCCCGTGTACGCAGCAGGGTGGCCATTTTCATCCATGCCTGCAGCAGTGAAGGTAAAGCTGGAACCTTTCAAAATCCTGTCAGCATTCGGCTGGATCGCAAGCTTCGAGGCCACAGTCAATTCAGGAGCGGTGTTGACGAGCAGCAATCCGTTGCCGGTCTGCCGTTCAAAGCCGTCCGACCCCTGATTCAGCATCTTGACTCCGTTCGTCCCCGGCATTCTCGCCACAAAGGTCGAAGATCCTCCCCCATCCAGATTCATGGCGTATACGACGCCAAGATCCTTCAGGATTTTTGCCAGTTCCTCTGTTTCCACCCCTTCGCTGAACCCGGGAGAACGGCCGTCAATTTCAAAAAGCACCACGCTGCCGTCTGCTTTCGTACCAATGGCTGTCCGCGGATGCACTCCTGCCGGCCCGACGCCCGTTTGTACAACCCCGTCTTTGATTAGCGGTCCCTGCCCGCCGATTGCCAGTGCGACATCCTTCCATTCTCCCTTCAGTGCAAATGCGGCAGTGACCTCATCTCCGGGTGCCAATCCTTGCAATACGGACCTGGAGGCGCCATGCGCGGACAGCACCACCTTGCCTTGGGCAAGCGGAGTATCACCTTGGCTTGTCCGGACCTCCGATACCTTCAGCTTCAGGGTTTGTCCGCTTTTGACTTCGCCCTCAGCGATATCCAGTACGATTTCATCGCCATCAGCAGTTGATTTCGTTGAGCTGTTGTAATCCTTCGTATAGAGTACGAGCTGATCCGTATTCCGGTAACGGTTGATACTGTTCAGCGGCGTTGTTTTCCCGTTCACCGTCACGCTCATAGACAGCTCCGGCTGTCCATAAATAGAGGTGCCATCCGCTTTTAACCCAAAAGCATATGATCCTCCGCTGTTCAGAATAACCCCCTCATCCATAAACAGGCCATTCGGAACACCGGTGGCATAGCCGGATATTTCATAGAAATCACCGTTAATGCCTGCAATTACACGGTTTCCCGGTGCATCCGCATATGTTGCCATACCTGTTACACCCTGCATTCCGTATACCTTGCCGTTTTTCGTTCCGGCCCGCAGCTGCAGGCCTGTATTCTGCGGATTGAACTCCACGGTATGTACTTTTTGCCGTCCTCTTTCATCTTTAATATCCATCCAGGTATAGATCGCACCCGGTGCCAACTCCGTCTTGCGCATATCCATAACCGTGCCGTATTCGCTGGCTGGCAGTTCAGCAATTGCGGCATTCGCCATTGCACCTGGCTGAAACATAGATAAGAGCAACAGAAAAATGATTGCCGGATTGAACTTTCGCAGATGTTTTTGCACTTCGTTATACCCTCCCAGTGGTTGTCGCATTTTGTCTAAATTTGGACAATCTCATAGGGTACATCTTATGTGCTGAACATCAAGAGAGAATAAAATAGGGTAGGTTGTATTGTTAACACTGGCATGAATCTGTTAGTGCGCAGAAAAAAAAACGAAAAGCTCCCCGTCACCGGAAGCTTTCCGTTTCATATTAGGCTTGTTGCTATTCGTCCGTGTCATCTTCCCGTAAGCTCTCCAGATATTCAGCCGTTGCCCGGTCGCGGGCCCGGCCCTTATCCTTCAGGCGTTCGATTGCCGGGAGAATGAGCACATCAATTTCCTTCTGGACATGATAAGCCAGATCATACCGGCTTTGATCCTCGAGATAGGAGCCGGCCTCAATCAGGCCGTTATAACGGTCCAGCTCTTCACGCGTCAACAGTCCGCGAACTTGCACGCTGCAGTGGCGCATCTTAAAGGAATCTTCCTTTTTTGAGCACCAGAGGGATGCCGCCGATAATGAACAGGTAACGCATATCCACAACCTTCTTCAGCTGCGCCGCGGTCCAGCCTTTGTATGTCTTATCGCCTACAACGGCAATACCTTGTCCTTTTCCAAGGGAGGCTACGGTGCCTTTGTTGCTGAAGGAGAACTTCTTCGGCTGCTGGCTGCGGATCGCCGCCACCAGGTTAAATGCGCAACATTCGCCCTGCTGCATGGCAATTTGTGCCGTCGGCGGATAAGGGCGTCCTTCCGGATTAATCATCAGGGAGCCGTCGCCAATAATAAAGATATTCTCATGTCCCGGTGCGCGCAGATATTCATCTATCTTCACACGTCCGCGCATCGCTTCAAAACCGGCAGCTTCGATCAGCCGGTTGCCGCGGATTCCGCCGGTCCAGACGATTGTGGAAGCCTTGATTTCCTCGCCGGTTGCGAGAATAACGCCATTCGGCAGACATTCCTTAATAGCTACTCCGATCTTGAAGGTTACGCCCTTCTTCGTAAGCACCGTCATCGCATGCTCAACCAGCTCAGGGGCAAAGCCCGGTAGCGCCGTCGGTGCCGCTTCCACGTTGTAGATATTCACCATACTAGGATCTACATCATATTCTTTGCACAGCGCAGGGATACGGTCAGCCAGCTCAGCTACAAATTCGATGCCGCTGAAACCCGCGCCGCCCACAACGAAATTGATATGCTCCTGTGCATTGTTCTCATTCTTGTATTTGGCAAATTGATATTCGATATGCTCGCGGATCAGCCGTACCGAATTGATGCTGCGAATAGTAAGAGCATATTTATCAAGTCCCGGAATGCCGAACGTTTCAGGCTCGCCGCCTAGCGCGATCACAAGGTAATCATACGAGAGCGTACCGTCCTCGAGAATGACTTTTTTCTGTTGGGTACGGATTTCCTGCACGGAAGATTTCACGAGATCAATCTTGAATTCATCAATCAGTTTGGAGATAGATACGCGTGTATGTTCAATGCTGTCCGTTCCCGCAGCAGGCATATGCAGGTGGGTAGTGAAATAGTGATACTCATGTCGGTTAACTAGCGTCACATCGGCTTCATTGTAATTCAAAGCCTTTTGCAGCCGCTGGGCAGTTAAAATACCTCCATATCCCGCGCCTAGGATAACGATTTTTGGAATACTGCTCATGTTCCGGCTCCTTCCAACAGGTAAATCTGTCTATGTGTTATTTTTTGTAAAAATATTTAGCGTTCTTTTGTGAATTTATACACTTAAATTCAGAAGAATTTCCAATTAAACTTAAAGGATTTCTAAAATAACCATATCCATTGTAAACCTTAGTACCGTTTTAATCAAATATTATCATGCGAAAAAACGTCACAATTTTCAGGTCATTTAAAGCCTTTGCAGGGTGGTCCCACAATGTTTATAATGAGTAAGTACACTAGTATGGCAAATTGAATATATCAACTCGGAGGTGTAATATTACGTGACATTAGAGCAATCCGGCGTTCCTATGAGCGACCTTCTAATTATAGGCGGCGGTCCGGCCGGCATGTTTGCTGCCTTCTACGGCGGAATGCGTCAGGCATCAGTAACCCTTATTGAAAGTATGCCCCAATTGGGAGGGCAGCTCGCTGCTCTTTATCCCGAAAAATATATTTACGATGTGGCAGGATTCCCCAAAGTTACCGGACAGGAACTGGTTGACAACCTTTCACGGCAAATGGACCTGTTCCAGTCTAACATCTGTTTAGAAGAAAAGGTCGTATCTGTCGAGAAACGTGACGAACGCCATTTCGTCGTCACTACCGATAAAGCGGAATACCATAGCAAGGCTGTCATCATTACCGCCGGCGTAGGCGCGTTTGAACCGCGTCGCCTGGAGGTAGCAGATGCACAGCGTTTTGAGAAAGCCAATCTGCATTATTTTGTAAACGATTTGAATGCATTCAAAGGCAAGAAGGTGCTGATCAGCGGCGGCGGGGATTCCGCAGTGGACTGGGCACTTATGCTGGAACCGATCGCCGAGCAGGTAACCCTGATTCACCGCCGCGATAAATTCCGCGCCCACGAGCACAGTGTAGAGAATCTCATGGCCTCCAAGGTGAAGGTAATTACCCCTTCGGAGATCACAGAGCTGCATGGTGAAGAATTTATTACCAAGGTCACCTTGTCCCATATTAAGACCAAAGAAACACAGGAAATTGAAGTCGACAGCGTAATCGTCAATTTCGGCTTCGTTTCTTCTCTTGGACCTATCGCTGAATGGGGCATTAACATTGAGAGCAACTCCATCGTTGTTGACTCGCGTATGGAAACAAGCATTCCGGGAATCTTCGCTGCCGGCGATATTACCACCTATCCGGGCAAGCTGAAGCTGATCGCTGTAGGATTCGGCGAGGCGCCTACCGCTGTGAACAATGCCAAGGTATATATCGACCCTGAAGCCAAGCTTTCACCGGGACATAGCAGCAATCTTAAGCTTTAAGCCAACTGCCAATACTTTCACAATAAAAGGGTATCCTTTCAGGTTGATTCCACTTCAACTTGAAAAGATACCCTATTTAGTGCCGCTTGCGGTTAAAGATAAGCAGCTGCTGCAGAAATAGTCTATGATCTTTAATGTAGAACCGCATGTACTGGAGAGTGTAAGTTCCGTTTGCGAATTTCAGCGAGTAAAAGAGCGATGAAATCATGCTCTAATTGGAGCTCTATAGCTCTCTGATAAGAGTCCAACAACATCTCATCCGACAATTCAACCATAACGTTCACCTACCTTTCCTTTATTTGGATCTGAATCTATCATAGCAAACTATCATTTTTCGAACAAGCGTTCTCATTATCCACAGCCAGCTGTGGAAATCCTGTGCATAATATGTGAGTAAGGGTTGCGAAGGCCCATGCTGCGCAGTGGACTATGGGGATAATAGTTATGCACAGGAACA